>JAZURO010000032.1:0-74264 GCA_045606265.1 Eubacteriales bacterium | reverse complement strand
TTGTCCTTGCGGTAGCGGTAAAAAATATAAGAATTGCTGTGGAGCAAACAGATAAAAATAAAATGGTGGGATTTCTCCCACCATTTTTATTTTGATATATCTTGATCTATACAATGTATTGTGTAGTTTGATGTGCCGTCATCCCAACCGGGGTCTTTAATAATAGAATTCCATTCTTCGTGTGTTCCGCCAAAATAAATATCTTTTAAGCTTTTACAATCTTGAAAAGTACCCATTTTTAATTCGGAAATTGAATTGTTAATATGTACAGATTCTAATTCAGAGCAATATGCAAAAGCATATTCTCCCAAATACTCCAAAGAGTCGGGAAGATAAATGCTTCTTAGAGAAGAGCAGTTGAAAAATGCTTTATTCCCAATAATCACGATACCGGTACCAAGATAAATGTTTTTAAGTGAAAGGCATTTATAAAATGCTTTTTCTTGAATGGTATTTACAGTGTCGGGTAAGACAACACTTTCTATGCTTTCGCTGTAAAAAGCTTGTACGGCAATAATGCTGACATTCTCACCGTTTATCGTAGAAGGAACAACAATTTGCTTATCAGAGCAATCTCCAATGGAAATTACTGTTCCAAGCTCAATTTCAAGCCCTTGCGAGAGGACAAGATTTTCTGTTCTCAAAGACTTATTGCAATTGATACAAAGAAAATGCTTTTCACAGTTAATAATTGTAAAATCGCCCTCTATATGTTCAAGTGCATCTATCGGTTTCGATTCTGCAAAATCGCAATCTTTACATTTACGTTCTTCTGTGCCTTGAACTTCGCATTTTGGACTTGTAGTAATAAACCATTCACCAAAACTATGACCTGTTGCGGAAATGACAAACTCATCTTTTTCGCCACATTCACAGCTTCGTGATTGTACGCCCGTGCTTGTACAGGTGGCTTGTCTTTCAACGCTCCACTCGCTCCAGGCGTGAATATGATTCTCTTGTGGTAGAGTGGTGTCTGATACCTCAGTTTGAGAATCATCAGTTGGTATTTTCTCAGTACAAGAAGCACCAACTAATATGATTATTATACAAATCAATAATAAGGGAATAAATCTATTTTTCATACATATATCTCCAAATAATACAGTTATAGAGATATAATATCATATATTGTCGAATTTTGCAATAATAAAGGCAGAAAAGTTTTGCTTTTCTGCCTTTTGTATTATTTTAACTGTGCAACATTTATTCTTGACAGCGCTCTTTGTAATTTCAAACGAGCAATTTCAATAGCTTTGTTATCTTTGGAAGAGGATAAAGTCTCTTTCGCTTTTTCTTTTGCTTTATGTGCTCGGTCAACGTTAATATCCTCAGCAAATTCAAATGTGATAGCGATCAATTTGACTTCTCCGGAAGTAACGGTGACAAAACCACCTGAAACAGCCGCAAATCTATCCTTGCCTGCAATTCTTAACCGTGCCTTGCCGATTCCTAACGTAGTCAGATAATCGACGTGTCCTGCAAGAAATTCCACGTTGCCATCAACTGCGGTAACGAGCAAGCTTTCAACCATTCCATCGAACACAAGCCCATCAGGAGTTAATACTTCAAGATGAAATTCTCTCATATAAATCACCTACATTATTAACCGAGAGATTTTGCTTTTTCAACAGCCTCGTCAATAGTGCCAACAAACAAGAAAGCACTTTCGGGAAGGTTATCGTGCTTACCGTCGAGAATCTCACGGAAACCGCGAATTGTTTCTTTAACGGGTACGTATTTTCCTTGCATACCTGTAAACTGCTCAGCAACAGAGAAGGGCTGAGAAAGGAATCTCTGAATTTTTCTTGCACGGTTAACAACAAGCTTGTCTTCTTCTGAGAGCTCTTCCATACCCATAATTGCAATAATATCCTGCAATTCTTTGTATCTTTGAAGCATCTTCTGAACTTCACGGGCTACTTCATAGTGCTCAATACCAACAACCTCAGGTGAAAGGATTCTTGAAGTTGATTCAAGAGGATCAACTGCGGGATAGATACCGAGAGAAGCAATGCTACGTGAAAGAACTGTTGTAGCATCAAGGTGCGCAAACGTTGTTGCAGGAGCAGGGTCTGTCAAGTCATCCGCAGGAACGTAAACTGCCTGAACGGATGTGATGGAGCCACGCTTTGTAGATGTGATTCTCTCTTGAAGAGCACCCATCTCAGTAGCAAGTGTGGGCTGATAACCAACGGCTGAGGGCATTCTTCCAAGAAGAGCTGAAACCTCTGAACCTGCCTGTGTGAATCTGTAAATATTATCGATAAAGAGAAGAACGTCCTGACCTTCTTCATCACGAAAGTATTCAGCCATTGTAAGTCCTGAAAGACCTACTCTCATTCTTGCTCCCGGAGGTTCATTCATCTGACCGTAAACCAAAGCGGTCTTAGAAAGAACTCCTGATTCTTTCATTTCGTTATAGAGGTCATTACCCTCTCTTGTTCTTTCACCAACGCCTGTGAAAACGGAGATACCACCGTGTTCCTTAGCAACGTTGTTGATAAGTTCCATAATAAGAACTGTTTTTCCAACTCCCGCACCGCCAAAAAGACCGATCTTACCACCCTTGGTATAGGGAGCAATAAGGTCAACGACTTTAATACCTGTTTCAAGTATCTCGGTCGTGCTTTCCTGTTCAGCGAATGAAGGAGGATCTCTGTGAATGCACCATTTTTCGGTATTTTCGGGGGCGGGGAGGTTATCAATGGGTTCACCGAGAAGATTGAATATTCTTCCAAGCGTTTCCTTACCAACAGGAACAGTAATACCTGTACCCGTATATACTGCCTCCATACCTCTTGACATACCGTCAGTTGAAGACATGGCAATACATCTTACCACATCATCACCAAGCTGGCTTGCAACTTCACAGACTATAGTTTTTCCCTCGTGCTCGATTTCAATAGCACCGAGAAGATCGGGGAGTTGTCCATTTTCAAACCTTATATCAAGGACAGGTCCGATAATCTGTATTACTTTGCCGATGTTCTTTTTCATCTGCTTAATTTCCTTTCAAACTGTGTGCGCTAAATTAAAGAGCTTCAGCGCCTGACACGATTTCTGTAATTTCTTGGGTTATAGCTGCCTGACGAACTCTGTTATAGTGAAGCATAAGTGTTCCGATAATTTCCTCTGCATTCTTATTAGCTGAGTTCATAGCCATACGTCTTGCGCCCGATTCGGATGCTAAGCTCTCACAAAGGGCAGTATATAATACACCGCCAACATATTGAGGAACTATGATATTAAGCATATCCTCAAGATCGCAATCCGTTTCGTAATCAATCTGCTTTGATGAATCAACTCTTTGCAACGGCAAAAGATTTTCATATACCGGTCTTTGCGTCATCATAGAAACAAATTCCGTGAACACCATAATAACTTCTGCATAGTCACCGTTTGTGAAGCCTTCACAAATGATTCGTCCCAATGAGAGGATTGTACCAATGCCCTGATCGGCTGCCTCAGCAAAAGAATCGGTTAAAATGCTGTAATTTCTGTGCTTAGCATATTCTACTGCTTTTTTACCGATAGGAAGCCAGATGGCATCCTTATCTACACTGAGTCTTTCAACTAATTTGAATATATTGGAATTATATCCACCCGCAAGTCCGCGATCTCCGGCAAACACAATAAAAAGGGTTTTACCGCTTGAATTCCTATCAAACCAATGAAGCTCGCTTTCCGGTGAAAGGGATACAATATCGTTAATAGTGTCACCTAAAACCTGATAGAAGGGTCGTGTACGTTCAACAGTTTCTTTTGCACGGCGAAGCTTGGATGTAGCCACAAGCTCCATAGCTTTTGTGATTTGCATAGTGCCTTCAACACTTTTAATGCGGGCTTTTATGTCATTCATTCCTGCCATGCTATACACTTCCTTTCATAAGATAATTACTAAATAAATTTTTCCTTAACGGAAAGAATGGATTCTTTAAGTTGCTCAGTTGCTTCGGGTGTAAGCTCGCCTGTTTCTCTGATTGAAGCGAGGAGATCACCCTTAACAGCTTTAAGATATTCAAACAATTCTTCTTCAAAACGGTGAATATCAGCAACTGGGATTTCACGAAGCATATTATTTACAACTGCGTAAATAATAGCCACTTGAAGTTCAACCTCGATGGGAGAGTTTCTGTTCTGCTTAAGAACCTCAACGATTCTGGAACCCTGTTCAAGTCTTGCCTTAGTATCAGCATCAAGATCCGAGCCGAACTGAGCAAATCCTTGGAGCTCACGATACTGAGAGTAGAGGAGTTTAAGCGTACCTGAAACTTTCTTCATTGCCTTAATCTGTGCATTACCACCAACACGGGATACGGAGATACCGGGGTTAACCGCCGGTCTTACACCCGAGTGGAAAAGCTCAGATTCAAGGAAAATCTGACCATCGGTGATAGAAATAACGTTTGTGGGAATATAGGCAGAAACGTCACCTGCCTGTGTTTCAATAATTGGGAGAGCAGTAAGAGAACCGCCGCCATATTCAGGAGCAAGTCTTGCAGCTCTTTCAAGAAGTCTTGAGTGGAGATAGAAAACGTCACCCGGGTATGCTTCACGTCCCGGAGGTCTTCTGATAAGAAGGGAAAGGGCACGGTATGCAACTGCGTGCTTAGAAAGATCATCATAAATGATCAAAACATCGCGTCCTTTATCCATAAAGTATTCACCCATAGCGCAACCTGCGTAGGGAGCGATATACTGAAGGGGAGCAGGATCACTTGCATTAGCTGAAACTACGATTGTATAATCCATAGCACCTGCACGGTAAAGAGTGTCAACAACTGTTGTAACGGTTGACTGCTTTTGACCGATAGCAACGTAAATACAAATTACATCCTTGCCTTTTTGATTGATAATAGTATCGGTAGCTATAACAGTTTTACCTGTTTGTCTGTCGCCGATAATAAGCTCTCTCTGCCCTCTGCCGATTGGAATCATAGAGTCGATTGCCTTAATACCCGTCTGCAAGGGAACAGAAACTGATTTTCTTTCAATAATGCCGTAGGCACGTCTTTCAATGGGACTGAACTCGGTGATATCAATAGGGCCCTTGCCGTCAATCGGTTGACCGAGAGCATTTACAACTCTGCCAATAAGCTTTTCGCCAACCGGAACTGATACAACACGTCCCGTACGTTTAACGATACTGCCTTCTTTGATACCAACGTCATTACCGAGAAGAACGCAACTTACGAAGGTTTCTTCAAGGTTAAGTGCCATACCGTAGGAGCCGTTTGAAAATTCAAGCAACTCATTAGCCTTGCACTTATCAAGTCCGTGAACCTTTGAAATACCGTCACCAACAGATATTACGTAGCCAATTTCGTCCTGTTCGGTTTTACTCTCATAGTGACGAATTTGCTCTTTTATGATTTTTGAGATATCATCTATTCTTGACTGCATTTTTTCACCAACTTTTTTATATTACTAAATCTTTAAGACTCTTTTCAAAATTATCGAGTTTGGTTTTGATAGAGCCGTCTATTTGAATTCCAAGATATCGGAGTTTCATACCACCGAGTATCGAGGAATCTATGGTGTTTGTAACTACTATTTGTTTTCCTGTTACTTTTTCAAGCTTTTTCTGAAGTTTATTCAATTGCTCATTGCTTAACGGGATAGCTGATATAGCCTCAACACGCTCAATATTATGATGTTTGTCGTATGCAGAAACGTAAGCCTCACGAACCTTGAAAATAAGATATACAAGTCTGCGTTCGGCAAGAATCTTAAGCATATTGACTAAATTTTTATTAAGCGTACCAAATGCTGCGTCCGCAAGCTGTACTCTTTCCTCACGTGAGAGAGAAGGAGTATCAAGCAATTTAAGATACTCTGAATTATGCTCAATCGCCTCGCAAAGAGTATCGAAATCCGTTTTTACAACGTCTATCTCTCCAAGCTCGTTCGCAAGCATAAACAGCGCATCGCCGTAATTTTTAGCATTGTTATCAATATAGGTCATATTAATCACCAACACTATTAATGAAGGAATCTATGAATTCGGAGTGTTCTTTTTCTGAAACCTCGCGGCCGATAACTGCGCCTGCAATTTCAATAGCCATTCCGGAAACCTCATCCTTAACTTCGCTGAGGGCACGTTTCTTTTCAAGATCAATCTGCTCCTGAGCGCGTTCGTAAATTCTTGATGCCTCGCCTTGAGCATCACGAATGATTTCTTCTTCTTTCAGCTGAGCGCGGCGAAGGGCGGTTTTAAGAATTTCTTCGCTTTCTTCGTTAGCTTTATTCAGCTTTTGTTCATAAGATTCTTTCATTTCGTTTGCCTGCTTTTCGGCGGTAGCAGCGTTTTCATACATATCATCAACTTCTTTTTGCCTTGAATCAATCATTTTTTTCATAGGCTTGAAAAGTATCTTTTTTAAGAACAAATAAAGAATAAGTAGATTACACCAAGCAAAAATCATTGTCCAGACATTAACACCGACAAATGATTCAAAAGCGGTTTCAGCTTCTACTAATACAATACTCATTGTGTTCTCCTTAATAAAAATACAATATTAGTTTACACCAACGAAGATGAGAAGAAGGGAAACTACGAGTGAGTAGATACCTGTTGTTTCGGTAACGGCACAACCAAGAATCATAGTTGTACGAAGGTCGCCTGCGATTTCGGGCTGGCGAGCCATAGATTCAAGTGTTTTACATACTGCGAGACCCTCACCGATAGCGGGAGCGATAGAACCGATTCCCATACAAATTGCTGCACCAAGTGCTCTTGCTGCGTTTACATCCATTTTTAATTTCTCCTTTTTAATTTAAATTTTTTTGAACTTTGTTATTTATTTTGCATCGACGCTTTCTTCAGCCGGAGGAGGGCAAGCTCCTGCGACGTAAACCATCGTTAACAGACAAAATACGAATGCCTGAACGAAGGCGGAGAAAAAGTCGAAATACAACGAAAGGAATGCGGGGATACCTGCTTGAAGGAAGGGAGGAATCATTTCCGCAATTTTTGCGGGCAACCAACTGAACAGGGCTTGCGTTGCCACAGTAAGTGCCCCATAAATAAGGGTGGTAAGAACGCCACCGCCTGCAACGTTACCGAAGTGACGGAAAGCCATAGCAATTGGCTGTGCGATCTCACTGATAAGGTTCATTGGTGTCATAATAAATATGGGCTCTGTAAATCCTTTAAGCCAACCCAAGAAACCGTTTGCTTTAATGTTGTGATACCAAACCATAACTGACGTTACAAGTGCGTATGCCAATGTAACGGAGAAGTCTGCGGTAGTAGAACGGAAAATCTGAGTTGTTCCGATCAAGCTACCCATCATACAAGTGATAAATAATGTACCGATATAGGGAGCAAATTTCAAATTATGCTTACCCATTGTTTGCTCAACGAGGTTATAGAGCATATTGATTACTTTTTCCACCAAAACCTGAACGGCACCGGGACGTTTTTCTATTTTCTTTGTAGCCACACGTGCGAGTATCATAAGCAATACAGTTACAACGAACAGGGATACCGTGGTTTGAGTAATAAGATTTCCAAAGTTACCGAAGATATCAACCATTGTTCCGGCGAACTTGTTATAAAGCTCGTCAATTCTGACGAAAACCTTTGGGCCGTTAACCGATATTTCCAAATCTATTCACCTCTCCTTTGCTTAATAAATTGAGTTACGTAGAGAAGGGGCTTGTACATTGCAAGAGGTATAAGAGTTGCTATCGGATCAAACCATCCGGTAAGCAATGCTAATACAAGTGAGCCCATCATAAGACCGGTTCTTAAAATGTAAGATTTAGTAACCGCATTTTGTACTTTCAAAGAATTTGCTTTGGCAAATTTTTCTGCTTCTTCCTCACTCATTTCGCCGTCGCCACGCAAGTCAATAAATTTGTTTATTGCCTTATTAACAGAATAGGCGAGTATCAAAAAGTTTGCGACCGTTACCGCCGAGCCGAGAATAGTACCGGTAGCGATGGTCCAATCGAACATATTTATAGCAATATAAACTAAAACCACCAAAAGGGAAACGATAGCCTCACCTATTGCCAAATATACCGAATCAATATATGAATTCTTATTTTTTGTCTTCATTTTTTCTCCGTTTCTCCTTACGAGCTTTTTCAAGGTTATCTAAGGCACGCATTGCAGAAAGAATAAACCTGATCATCGAGAACAGCCCTGAAAAAACCGTGATAGTTATAATGACTGCATATATCCAGCTTGGCAATCCGCATTTATCTACTAAAAGCCAAGAAAGAAGCACACCTCCTCCAATGTGGAGCAGCAGAGTAAAAATAGATTGAAATATGATGTTTACAACATAAAGTGCGCTGTAAGCTCCATTCATTTTTACCCTCCCAAAAATCTTCATATTAATATATATACAGCTCAAACGTAGTAATTATAGCACAAATATTATATAAAAATCAATAGTTATTCAAAAGTTAAATAATTAACAATGTTATTTTGTCAATATGCATAAATATTATAGTAAAAATTTGTCTAAAAAGGCAATAAAAAGGAATCGTTTTTACACGATTCCTTCAAATTAGTATTGGCATTGTGAATAATGCTCTTTTAATTTGTGTGTATATTTTATCAAAGTCTGAAAACGGAAGTGGATTTCGTCCAAGTCCGCACTCTAATGTGAATGAGGGTTTATTAAACTCCTCGATGAACCAATCTGTAAATCCCCCATATCTCGCTGTGTTCGTAGGGAGTGAGATTTTATATCCCGTAAGACGTGATAAGGTTTTGGCAAGTATTAATGAATTGTCACAGGTTTTTTCACCGCTTGTGTAATATATCTCTTCACCCTGAGTGTGAAGCGTGAGAACCAATTCGGGTTTTATCCATCTGACGTAATTGCAAATCGCACGGGTTTCCGGCTCACTTTCTGGATACTCACCGCTGTATTTGGTCGGAGCACCGTTATATATATCAAGTTTCTTTTCAACTACCTTATACTCATAAAAACCGGAATTGTAGTTGTGATTCAGATCAACGCCCCTAGCGTTTGATTGCCAGTGCGAAAAATCGTTGCTTTGGTTCATTTTAATTAACCTTTCTTTAAGTATATTATCCTTTGATACTCCGTGAATTGCGTATTCTACTCCATCAGGATTAAGCATTGGTACAATGTGTATTTTTCTCGTTTCAAACAGGATTTTTGCCGATATGCCAAAAACATTGGCACCTATGCTGTAATCCTTGCAAATATCCTTTACATACTTGAGAAGTAAAGCGCTCGTAATCCACTCCATTCCGTGATGAGCGCCAATGTAAAGTATGTTTTTATCTCCGCTGCCGAATGTGATTAAAGGGATACTTTTTCCTAATATTGTTTTACCCAAACTACTAACAGATAGATAAGGATATTCCGAATTTATTATATCTACTTTTTTAATTAATTCTGAGTGGTCAAAGGGCTTATCAAAGGATAAGAAAGGTTTATCATTATTCAAAACGGTTTCCTCCGTTGTACTTAATCATTTTGTAAAATATATGAAAGTTTCCACAAAATATTGATAAGACCTTGCATTTTTCTTAAAAATGGTATATAATGACTGATATGGATATAGAAAAAGCCATCACACAAACACGGTTTGTGTGATGGCTATGTTGGAGCTAGTGAAAAGACTCGAACTTTCGACCTGCTGATTACGAATCAGCTGCACTACCGACTGTGCTACACTAGCGAATTGACCTTTATATTCTACCACCTAAATCTTCATTTGTCAAGTGATAGAATAAAAATTATTTTGAATTACGAGGAAAAATATGAATCTTTGTGACGTAAAGACAATAAAACATATAATGTCAGTTTTTGACATAAAGTTCAGAAAAGAGTTTGGTCAAAACTTTTTGATAAACCGTAGTGTGGTTGAAGATATTGCAGATAACTGTGCCGATACGGTAGAAACTTCTATTCTTGAAATAGGTCCGGGTATTGGCCCTTTAACTACCGAGCTCGCTATGAGATATGAGCAGGTGGTAGCCCTTGAAATTGACCACGGACTTATTCCTGTTCTTAAATATACACTTGGTGAGTTTACTAATGTAACGGTATATAACGAGGACGTTATGAAAGCAGATCTTGCCGAGCTGCTTAAACCGTATTTTGAAAAAGGCAAGGTATCTGTTTGCGCAAATCTGCCATATTATATCACCACCCCGATATTAATGAAGCTGCTTGAATGCGGTTTACCGTTTGATTATATCACTATAATGATTCAATCGGAGGTTGCAGACCGTTTGTGTGCAAAAGCAGGATCGTCAGACTACGGGGCAATAACCGCAGTTCTCGCATATTACGGTGTGGCCGAAAAGCTTTTTACCGTTAGTGCAGGTAATTTTATGCCTGCGCCAAAGGTAAATTCAACTGTTGTAAGAATTAAGCTTCATAAAGAAAAGCCCCATGTTCCAAAAGATGAAAAAACACTTTTCAGAACCATAAAAGGCGCCTTTGAGCAAAGAAGAAAAACATTACCCAATGCCTTGTCTGCTTGTTTTGGTGAACTTGATAAAGATGAGATTACAAATGCTATAACCGAGTGCGGACACAAGCCCGATATAAGAGGCGAAAAACTCGGAATTTCAGAATTCGTAGAGCTTTCAGATAAGCTCTGTGAATTGATTCAATTAAAGAGATAAATTGAGGATAAATATGCTAAATTTTTCTATTCCAAGTGATTATAAATCATTGTTAACATTAAGAGAAACAGAGGTTGCCATCAAAAAAGTCAAAGACTTTTTTGAGCGTCAACTTGCTGTCGAATTGAATCTGACCCGTGTGTCAGCGCCAATATTTGTTTTGTCCAACAGCGGTCTTAATGATAATCTTAACGGTCATGAAAGACCCGTTTCATTTGACGTTTGCAGCGGCGAACAGCTTGAGATAGTTCATTCCTTGGCGAAGTGGAAGCGAATGGCTTTGAAAACTTACAAATTCAATCTTCACGAGGGATTGTACACCGATATGAACGCAATACGCAGAGATGAGGAGCTTGATAATATTCATTCAATGTTTGTAGATCAATGGGACTGGGAGCGTATAATTGATAAAAGTGAGCGAAACGAATATACCCTTAAAAAAACAGTAAAATCCATTTACCGTGCTTTAAGACATACGGAGATTTACATATCAAGTGAATATCCGTTTATCGGAAAGATTTTGCCGGAGGAGATAGAGTTTGTTACCTCACAGGAGCTTGAAGATAAGTATCCGGCGCTTTCTCCCAAGGATAGAGAGTATCAGATTTGCAAAGAAAAGAAGGCTGTTTTTCTTATGCAAATCGGTGGAAAACTAAAATCGGGAGAAAAGCACGACGGCAGAGCACCTGACTATGACGATTGGAGCTTGAACGGTGATATATTGGTTTACTATCCTGTGCTGGATATAGCTCTTGAGCTTTCCTCAATGGGAATTCGTGTTGATGAGAATGCCATGAGAAAACAGCTTGCTGAAAGTAATTGTGAGGAAAGGGAATCTTTGCCTTTCCACAAAGCATTACTATCCGGTGAATTGCCTTATACAATTGGCGGAGGAATAGGTCAATCAAGAATGTGTATGTTCTTTTTAAGAAAAGCACATATCGGTGAAGTTCAGTCTTCATTTTGGAGCGAAAGGGATCACAAATTTTGTGAAGAAAAAGGAATTAATATACTGTAATTTTACACAGGCACTTGCGATCGCAAGTGCCTGAAATTTTTTTGCTTATAAAAAGTTGAAAAACTATTGACAAAACCTGAGTTTGTGCTATAATAGTTAACATGTTAATTATTTAAGGAGAAGCGTGAAATGGATAATGATAAATTTGAAGTTTATAAGTCCACAATGAGAAAAATGATGCGCATCGGGAGACTGCATAGGACAGTTTTTGAGAGAAATATCTCAAAAATGGGTATTCATCACAGCCAGCATCATCTTTTGATGTATATTGCACACGTTGAAGAGGTAAAATCTCAAAAGGAAATTGCTGATAAGTTCGGTATAAGTCCTGCAGCTGTTGCAAGGTCGTTAAAAACACTCGAAGCAGAAGGATTTATTGAAAGAACAAGTACTGTGGGTGACAATCGATTTAACAAGATTTCAATTACCGAAAAAGGGAAAGAAATCGTGAACAAATCGCATATTATGTTCAAAGAAACAGATGAAAGCATATTCGAAGATTTCAGTGATGAAGATGTTGTAAAATTTAACGAATATTTGGAGAGAATACAGTCGAAACTGCTTGAAAAATGCGGTGAATGCTGTTGTGTGAGGAGATCAGATGAAAAAGAGTAAAACAATTAATTGGTGGAAATATATAAAGCCCTATTTTCCATACTTTATTTTAGGGCCTCTTTGTATGATAATTGAGGTTGTTGGTGAAATTCTTATGCCGAGATTGTTGGCGTATATAATAGACCTCGGTGTCAAGGGTGATATTGAAAAAATGCCGAAAATTGTTATTTGGCTCTACGATAAAATAGGCGATAACGCCTTCTTTATTATTGCAATAGCAATTGGAATGATCATGACTGCCTTGCTTATGATGATAGGCGGTATTGGCGGAGCATATTTTGGCGCAAAGGCGTCTGTTAATTTTGCTACCGATCTCAGAGCTGATATTTACAAAAAGATTCAAAGCTTTTCGTTTTCAAATATTGATAAATTCAGCTCTGCATCACTTGTTACCCGACTTACAAATGATGTAACGCAGTTACAGAATTTTGTTAATATGATGCTTAGAATGTTTTTCCGTTCACCCGGTATGTTAATTGGTGCTTTGATTATGGCAATTAATCTCAATCCTTCATTGTCTGTCATTCTTGCTGTTTCAGTACCGATATTGCTTATCGCTATCGCTTGCATAATTGTTCGCGGTTTTCCGTTGTTTGAAAAAATGCAGACTAAGATTGATAAACTTAATTCCACGGTTCAGGAAAACCTTACAAATGTCAGAGTGGTAAAATCCTTTGTAAGAGAAGATTTTGAAGAAAAGAAATTCTACAATGCCAATGCCGATCTTAAAAACACAGCGGGTATAGCAATGAAGAATATGATTCTTATGTCTCCTGTTATGACGTTTATTATGAATGCAACGTCAATTGCGGTTTATTGGTTTGGAAGCCAACAGGTATTGGATATGCAGATGAGTACGGGTGATTTTGCTTCATTTGTAACTTACATCACTCAAATTTTATCGTCTCTTATGATGGTGACTTTCCTCTTTATGATGTTTTCAAGATCGATGGCATCTGCAAAAAGAATTTCTGAAGTTATGAATGAGGAAATCGATATAGTAGATGCGGCTGAAGGAGCAGACCATATTGTAACTAACGGTAGTATTGAGTTCAAGAACGTTTCGTTCAGCTACTATAAGGATAGTGCAGAAAAGGTTCTTGACAATATTAATATCAAAATAAACGCGGGTGACACCGTTGGAATTATCGGATCTACGGGATGCGGTAAAACAACGCTCGTTTCATTGATTGCCCGTCTTTACGATGTTGACGAAGGAGAGGTTCTTGTTGACGGCATCAACGTCAAAGATTACTCCTTATACAATCTTCGTGAAGGTGTAGGTATGGTACTTCAAAAGAATGTTTTGTTCTCGGGCAGCATTATTGATAACCTTCGCTGGGGAGACAGCGATGCCACTATGGAAGAAATCAGGGAAGCAGCTGATTATGCACAGGCGGACGGATTTATCACGAGCTTTACCGAGGGATATAATATGGATCTTGGTCAAGGCGGTACCAACGTTTCGGGTGGTCAGAAGCAAAGACTTTGCATAGCCAGAGCCTTGCTGAAAAAGCCAAAAATTCTTATACTTGACGACTCAACAAGTGCCGTTGATATGGCAACTGAAGCAAAAATCAGAGAGGCATTTAAGAATAGTCTTAATGACTCAACAAAAATAATCATTGCTCAAAGAATAAATTCGGTTAAAGATGCAGATGAAATAATAGTTCTCGACGAGGGCAGAATAACCGGTGTCGGAACTCACGATTATTTACTTGAAAATAATCTCACTTATCAAGAGATTTATTACTCGCAAATGGATAAGAAGGAGGATAAAAGATAATGGCTGCAAGAAAATTAGAAGAGCTTCAAAAGCAGTACGGCGGCAAATCCTTCGATCCCAAAAAGGGAAAAATGCCTTCAGGACACGGACCCCGCCGTGGCGGTGGACCGGGAGTGAGAGCCAAGGGAAAACCCAAGAATGCAAAATTAACTGTTAAAAGATTGCTTGCATATATATCAAAATACAAATTCCGTTTGGTTTTGGTATTGGTATGTATGCTGATGCATACTGTTGCCTCATTAGTGGGTTCATATATTCTCAAGCTTGTCATTGATGCATTGGAAAAATCACTTACGACCGGTGAGAGCCAATTTATCTTTTTTGGTATAGTGTTCAATCAACCGCTTGAATACTTGGCATTAGTGCTTACAGTGGTTGCGGGAATATATCTGTGCGGCATAGCGGCAAGTTATCTTCAAGCAAGAATTATGCTTACCGTTTCAATGAATGCTATCGAGAATCTTAGAAACGATTTGTTCAAAAAGGTACAAAAGCTACCCGTCCGGGCATTCGACAGCGACAGTAACGGTACAATAATGAGTAGCTTTACAAATGATATTGATAATATCGATATGATGTTACACAACACGGTTGTTAATCTTATTTCGGGTGCCATAACTATTATCGGTACGCTATCTATTATGATAGCCACTAATATATGGCTTACGCTTATTACTATCGTGTTTATTCCTATTTTCGGGTTCCTTGCGGGACAAATTGCAAAGCGTTCATCAAAGTATTATGTTGGTCAGCAGGCAGCTTTGGGCGCAATCAACGGATATATAGAAGAATCTGTTTCGGGTCAAAAGGTAATTAAAGTATTTAATCACGAAAAAATATGTGAAGAAGAATTCGATACTCTTAACAATGATATGAGAGATAAGCAGTTCAAGGCGCAATTTTTTGGCGGAATAATGGGCCCCGTTCTTGGTAATATGAGTCAGATAAGCTTTGCGTTAACGGCAGGAATCGGCGGTGTTCTATGCTGTATGAATTTGCTTAGTATAGGCAGTCTTGTCGTATTTGTGCAGTACTCACGTCAATTTTCAATGCCTATTAACCAAATATCTCAACAGATGAGTACTATATTTTCTGCACTTGCAGGCGCCGAAAGAGTTTTTGGATTAATGGATAGAGAACCTGAGGTTGAAACTATTGGAGAAGTTCATTCTGCCAATAATATCAGAGGTGATGTGGTGCTTGAAAACGTTACGTTTGGATATAATCCGGATAAGACAGTTCTTAAAAACATCTCACTTTATGCTCATCCCGGACAGAAGATAGCATTTGTAGGTTCTACCGGTGCAGGAAAAACAACCGTTACAAATCTTCTTAACCGTTTTTACGACATTGAATCAGGTAAAATAACTATTGACGGTGTGGATATCAAAGAATATAATCTTTCAGATTTGAGAAGGAATATAGCTATGGTTTTGCAGGATACCCACTTGTTTACAGGTACTATTATGGAGAATATTAGGTACGGCAGATTGGATGCAACTGATGATGAGGTTATTCAAGCTGCAAAAACTGCAAGCGCACATAGCTTTATTATGCGACTTGCAGATGGATATAATACGGTAATTGAAGGTGACGGAGCTAATCTTTCACAGGGTCAAAGACAGCTTCTCAATATCGCAAGAGCTGCGCTTTCCAAGGCCCCTATACTTGTTCTCGATGAGGCGACAAGTTCAGTTGACACAAGAACCGAGCGCCATATTGAACACGGTATGGATAGGTTGATGAAAGACAGAACAACCTTTGTCATCGCTCATAGACTTTCAACAGTTAGAAATTCAAATGCCATTATGGTGCTTGAACACGGTGAAATAGTAGAGAGGGGAACTCATGAAGAGCTTCTTGAAATGGAAGGAAGGTATTACGAGTTATATACCGGCAAAAAAGAATTAGATTAAACAAAAAAGCCAACTCAGGTTGGCTTTTTTCTTATTTTATGCTTTTTTCTTTTTTGTTTGCGTTTGAATGTTCTTTTGCGTGAACGGAAATATAGGATCAATAATACGATAAATATCATAATACCAATCAAAAATGCCTTGCTGAGAACAAATTCCTTAATCATATCCATTGAATAGAGAAAAATATTTTTTTCAATGTTTTCTTTTACGATCAGAGGGACATTGACTAAAAGAACGCCTTCATAAAATACTGTTAGTGTTCCAACTGTATCTCCTGCTTTTATTGGTGCAATTAACTCATCATTGTGAATACTGATGGCATAATCCAACTCAGATTCGCTTATGTTTTTATTTAGGTATATATTCAAATCATCTTGCAGATACACATCTATCTTTTTGGAGGATACAGAGTACTTTATGGGAAGAGAAGTGATAATATCAGTTTTGGATTTTATAAGCTTGTACGAATAATCGTTAAGTGCGTGCGAAATGAGAAGCTTTGAAAAGCTTTCAGCAACGTTATCATTGTTGTTTGATTCAGGATGCTTAGCATTCATTACAATTGAAATCAGAGAAAGCTCATCAGTTTTATAAAATAATACAGCGCAGTCACCATCATCATTTGAACCAACATTCATACTGGCAAGTCCTTTGTATTGAGTTAGCATAGAGGAGCGATTTTTTATAGTACTAAAATCACAACTTGCTTTGTCTGAAAGCTTGTACAGCTTTGTTGAGCATATCTTTATAAATCTTTCATTTTGTATCATATGTTTAACTAACTTCACCATATCACTTACAGTTGTACGCATATTATTGTCAGCGAGTCCGGAAGGATTGGTATAGTTGGTATGATTCATATTAAGCTCTTGGGCTTTTTGATTCATTTGCACTACAAATTCATTAATTGATGAAGATACCGAAAGTGCCAATACGTGAGTTGCGTCGTTATATCCACCGCAAATCATAGCATACAACAGGTCCTCAACGGTCAATACGTCGTTTTCTTTAAGCAACATATTTCTGCCCTCAACATCATTAAGCATATTTCGGGTAACTGTTATTTCCTTGTTTAAGTCAATTCCGGATTCAAATATGACACATGCCGTCATTATTTTTGTTGTTGAAGAGGGAGAAATCAAGCTATCCGTGTTTTTATGCGCGATCATAGTCTTGTGACTAAGATCGTACAAGTAGTAGCTTTCTACGTTTCCATCCGATTTTTCAGGCGCAAAAGCATATGTAAAAAAACAAAAAGAGGAGAAGAAAAGTGCAGTCAAAACAGTAAATATAAATACTTTTTTGAGCATTGTTCTCACCTCTTTTTTTATTTGTTAAAATAATGTATTGTTTCACGGATGTCTTTTTGAATTTGATCTTTAAGAGCATCAACTGAATCGAATTTCATTTCATCACGAATGCGTGCGAGAAACTCGATTTTAACTTTTTTTTCATAACAATCACCGTCAAAGTCGATGATATGAGTTTCTATATTTTGAATGCCGTTATTATCCACCGTAGGGCGAATGCCAACGTTAGTCACTCCTTGATACAGCTTTCCATCAATCGTGCAAAGCGTTGCATATATACCGTTTTTCAAAATCAAACGTTTTTCTTGAACGTTCTGATTTATTGTCGGTATTCCTAACTTTCTTCCAAGAGCCTTTCCGTGAACAACAGTTTCGCAAATGGAATAATTTTTTCCTAACAGGGAATTAGCTTTTGATATATCACCGTGCATAAGAAGTGTTCTTATATAGGTAGATGAAATAATCGTTTTTTCATTTGATGAAACGTCGTCAGAAACGGCCATCAGCGGAACAACAGTAGCTTTTCCTGACATGAGATCTAAGAGTGATTGACTGCTTCCGGCAGCTTTTGCACCAAATCGAAAATTATCTCCACATACAGCGTGAATGCACTTGCACTGATTTTGTAAAACCTCATTTACAAAATCTTCTGGTGAAAGTGATTTCATTTCATTGAAATCAGCAATAATTGCATATTCAAGACCAAGTGATGCGAAGACCTCCAACTTTTCACCCAATGAGTATATTTCGTCAGTATTTTTATAAAAGTTAGAATCAAAAAACCAAGCTCCGCTTACAAGATTCGGATACGTTTTTTTCAGAGTATTCTGTTTGAATAACACGGCATCAACAAGTTGACGGTGTCCCAAATGAACACCGTCAAAATTGCCTAAACAGAGGACCGAAGAATTGGAAATAGATGATACCTCTGTCATAGTTCTCAGGTTAATAAATCTCATTTTATATATCAAGATAGTTCTTTAACAACGTAGCGAGTAATTCATCTCTATCTAGTTTTCTGATAAGTGCGCGAGCATTGTTATGGTTAGTAATATAGGTGGGGTCCTCGGAAATAATATATCCGACTATCTGGTTGATAGGATTATAGCCTCTTTCGCTTAATGCGTCATAGATTTCTTGAAGAATTCTTTTTGTTTCATCCTCGCGTTCGCTGGGAACACGGAACATTTGAGTTTCACAATCTCTTCTTGCCATTTTTGAACTCCTTTAATAAAAACTTATGTAAAAATATTATATATTATTTTTTGGAATTTTTCAATAGTATAATCACATTTTTTTGAAAAATATTGCACAAAAATTGCGAAAAATGAAAATTTTTTTGAAAAAGTATGTGCAAATTGATTTTTTTGTAAGAAAATTATCAAACTATTATTGCAAAAATGCTTGTTATGTGATATACTAAATGCGTAAGTTTATCGAATACTTCTACTAAAATATTGGAGGAATCAAACTATGAAAATGACTTTCAGGCATTACGGTCCAAGTGATCCCGTAACTCTTGAACAAATTTCTCAGATTCCGGGTATGTACTCGATTGTTTCTGCGGTATATGACGTGCCTGCAGGAGGAGTTTGGAGTGAAGAAAGCATTAATGCAATAAAGGCAAGTGCAGAAGCTCACGGACTTAAATTCGAGGTTGTTGAAAGTGTACCCGTTCCTGAGGATATTAAGCTCGGTAACGAAAAGGCACCGCAACTCATTGAAAATTATTGTGAAAATCTCAGAAGACTTGCAAAAGCAGGTGTTAAGTGTGTTTGCTATAACTTTATGCCCGTTTTTGACTGGCTTAGAAGTGAGCTTGAGCATCAGGCTCCCGACGGTTCCAATAGCTTGGCATATGACGAGCAAACCGTGCTTTCTATGAATCCTCTTGACGGTGGACTTTCTTTGCCCGGTTGGGATGAGAGCTACACTCTTGACGGCCTTCGTGACTTGCTTAAACAGTATGAAGCAATTGATGAAGAACAGCTTTGGAAAAATCTTGAAGCATTTTTGACAAAGGTTATTCCGGTTGCTCATGAGGTGGGAATCAATATGGCTATCCATCCGGATGACCCGCCGTGGGGTATTTTTGGACTTCCAAGAATTATTACTTGTGAAGAAAACCTTGAAAGATTTTTGAAAATTGTTGATCTTCCCGAAAATGGATTAACTTTCTGTACAGGTTCTCTCGGTGCATCAACCGAAAACGACCTTGTGAGAATGAGTGCTAAATTTGCAAAGAGAATTCATTTTGCACACATCCGTAATGTTAAGCATACAGGTCCTCGTCAATTCCACGAGGTTGCACATCCAACTGACTGTGGATCGCTTGATATTTATGCAATAATGAAAGCACTTCACGATAACGGATTTGACGGATATATGCGTCCTGACCACGGCAGAATGATTTGGGGTGAAAAGGGTAGATACGGTTACGGTTTGTATGACCGTGCGCTTGGCGCAACTTATCTTCTTGGCCTTTGGGAAGCAATTGAAAAGGATGCAAAAAACTAAGTTTAGGAGAATAATATGAATAAAGTTTGTGTTATTACAGGTGCAGGTGGCGTTCTTTGCTCATCCTTTGCCGAAGAAATGGCTAAGCAGGGCTACAAGGTGGCTCTTCTTGACCTTAATGATGTTGCAGCGGCAGCTGTTGCAGACAGAATTAATGTTGCAGGCGGTGTAGCAAAAGCATATAAGGTAAACTGCCTTGAAAAAGAAAGCATAGAAGCTGCTCACGAAGCTATTCTTGCAGACCTTGGTAAATGTACCATTCTTATCAACGGTGCAGGCGGAAATAGTCCAAGAGCTACAACAGACAAGGAATATTATGAGCTTGGTGATGAAGATAGAGAAGATATAAAAACGTTCTTCAATCTTGATAAATCAGGTTTTGATTTTGTATTCAATCTTAACATTATGGGAACACTTTTGCCCACACAGGTTTTTGCAAAGGATATGATTGGACAGGAAGGATGCTCTATTCTTAACGTATCCTCTATGAATGCATATCGTCCTCTTACAAAAATCCCCGCATACAGTGCAGCAAAATCCGGAATTTCTAATTTCACGCAGTGGTTAGCAGTTCATTTTGCAGGTGCCGGAATAAGAGTTAACGCAATTGCCCCCGGATTCTTTGTTACAAATCAAAATAGAGCGCTTTTGTTTAATGAAGACGGTACTCCTACACCAAGAACAAATAAGATTCTTAATGCAACACCTATGAAGCGTTTTGGCGAATCCGAAGAACTTCTTGGAACACTTCGTTTCCTTACAAATCCTGCTGAATCCGGCTTTGTAACCGGCATAATTATTCCTGTTGACGGTGGCTTTTCAGCTTATTCAGGAGTTTAATAAATCTAAAAAAGTAGAGAATTTTTTCTCTACTTTTTTGTTTTTATATCATCAAAACGAATAAATACTTGTTTTGCAACAAAATATTCATTTTTTTGAATAAAAATATTCATTTTTATTGACTTTTCTGAATGTTTGTATTATAATAATAAAGTTAATAATTACATTTTAGAAGGAATTCAGAATATGACAAGAAAAGAACAAAGAGAGGCAACTTTTGAATTGCTTTTTGAGAGAGAGTTTCGTCTTGAAGAAAGCGCAGAAGCAATTTTTGCACTTTCAACAGAAAATCGCGATATAGACGCAATAAAGGAAAAATATATCAAAGATACTTTCTTTGGGGTTGTTGAACATCAAAACGAGATTGATGAATTAATCTCTGATGCATCTAACGGCTGGAAGGTTTCAAGACTTTCAAACGCAACACGTTCAGCTGTTCGCCTGTGTGTTTATGAAATGATATATTGTAAAGATATTCCCAATACTGTTTCTATAAACGAAGCATTGGAGCTTGTTAAAAAGTTTGATGATCCAAAGTCACGTGCGTTTACAAACGGAGTCCTTAACAAAATAAAAGATATTATTGAATCCGAAAATGAATAAAGAGAGTGTATATATCGGATTCGATACAAGCAATTATACAACCTCAATCGGTGTTTGCAACGAAAATGGCGAAATAATCGCCAATATCAAAAAGCTACTGAATGTTAAAGAGGGAGAGCGTGGTCTGCGTCAAAGTGATGCTGTGTTTGCTCATATAAAGAACCTTTCATTACTGGCACCGCAGCTCAATGAAGTTGTTAAAAACTGTGAAATCAAGGCGATTGGTGTATCTACGGTACCAAGGGATGTTGAGGGTTCATATATGCCTTGCTTTTTGGCGGGCAAAACTGTTGCAGATGTTATGGGTGCTACGCACTGTATACCTGTTTATGGTTTTTCTCATCAATCGGGACATATTATGGCTGCTCTTTATTCCTCAGGAAGCGCAGATGCTTTATTGCATAATGATTTCGTCGCCTTTCACATTTCAGGTGGTACGACTGAGGCATTGTACGTAACTCCACGCAATAATTGTTTTGATGTCCGTATAATAAGTGAAACTGCTGACATAAGCGCTGGTCAAGCTATTGACAGAGCAGGGGTTATGATGGGGCTTAGTTTTCCTTGCGGAAAGCAAATGGAGCAACTTGCTTCACAATACATTGGAAAATTGCCCAAAGCCAAGATATGCGTAAATAACGGTAAATGTAATCTTTCCGGACTTGAGAATATAGCTCAAAAGCTGTATAAAGAAACATCTGATGCATCTTTTGTATCTGCTTACGTTTTGAATTTTGTGGGAGAAACATTATTCAAATTGACAAAGGATATAAGAGAAAATTATCAGAATATTCCAATTTTATATGCCGGAGGAGTGATGAGCAACAAGTATTTGCAAAATAAACTTTCAAGGTTTTCGGACACGTATTTTGCAACACCGGAGTTTTCAGCCGATAATGCTGCAGGAATAGCATATTTGACGTATAAATTACACAGAGAATAAGGAGGATATGAGCTTGGATAATTCAAAGATGATTTTAAGTGTTACTCAGATAAATGAATATATCCGTGCTTTGATATCCCAGGATGAAGTCTTATCTATGATTATGGTCAGAGGAGAGATATCAAATCTTACTATTCATAGATCGGGACATATATATTTTACCCTTAAAGATGAAACAAGCGTGTTAAAATCCGTTATGTTTCGTTCAAGTGCGCAAAGAGTAAAATTTGCTCTTAAAGAGGGAATGAGTGTCATAGTGTATGGCAGAGTTTCCGTATATGCACCTTCTGGTCAATATCAGCTTTATGCTGAGGATATTCAGCCCGACGGAATAGGCGCGCTTTATATTGCATATGAACAAATAAAAGAGAAATTGGCAAAAGAGGGACTTTTTGATGCATCAAGAAAGAAGTCAATCCCTAAACTACCGATGACGGTTGGAATAGTCACCTCTCCGACGGGAGCTGCTATACATGATATGATAAACGTTATGGGAAGAAGATTTCCTTTGACTAAGCTTTTATTGTATCCTGCACTTGTCCAAGGTGATACGGCATATAAAACTTTGATTGCAGGAATTGAGTATTTTAATCAAACCAAATCGGCTGATGTGATTATTATTGGACGAGGCGGAGGCTCAATGGAGGATTTGTGGGCTTTCAATAACGTAGATCTTGCATACGCCATCTCAAAATCGGAAATACCCGTTATATCAGCGGTCGGTCACGAGAGCGATTTTACTATTTGTGATTTTGTGGCAGATCTTCGTGCCCCAACACCGTCTGCAGCTGCCGAATTGGCAGTTCCTAATGCTCTTTTGGTTAAAAATGACATTAACAAATTAATAAGAGATATTGAAAGCAAGCTTGTTTTGAAAATTCAGCAGTACAGAAATAATATTGCTTCTATATCATCGTCAAGAGTTCTAATTTCCAAAGAAGAACTTTTAGATGCATATAAAATGAGAATTGGTATCTTGTCTGACAAGCTTGATATTCAAATGAAAAGTATTATGAAGGATAAAAGCCATCTGCTGAGTGTATCTTGTGCCAAAATGCAGGCAATAAGCCCACTTAATACACTTGGTAGAGGATATGCTATTATTCAGAATGACCGAGGAGAAATTGTTAACTCTGTAGATAAGTTCCAACAAGGTGCAGTAATTGATATATCTGTTGCGGATGGTACTGCAAAAGCTGTTGTTAGTGAAATCAATAAATCGGGAGGACATAGAAATGCCTAAAAAAGAAGTTATGACTTTTGAAAGTGCATCTGCACGACTTGAAGAAATCGTCAAAATATTGGAACAGGGAAAATCCTCTCTCGACGAATCTCTCAAATTATATGAAGAGGGAGTTTTGCTTGTTAGATTTTGTAATGATGCCTTGGATAATGCCGAGAAGAGAATAAAAATGCTTGGTACAGATTCCCAGGGTCAGATAATCGAGAAGGACTTTTTTGAGGAAGAATAATGTTTGAAAATATTAAAGAAAAACTATCTAGAAATTCTATTCTTTTGGAATCGTCTCTTGCGAAGTATTATAACTATTCGGATAATGATTTCGCTTTATTAATTGAGGCACAAAGATACGGATTGCTTAGCGGAGGGAAAAGAATACGCGCATTTCTTGTTCTTGAGTTTTGCCGACTTTTTGGCGGGACTGTTGAAAAAGCCATGCCGTATGCTTGTGCTATTGAGATGATTCACGCATCTTCATTAATACATGATGATATGCCTTGTATGGATGATGACGATTTTCGTCGTGGAAAGCCATCGACGCACAAGGCGTTTGGAGAAACACTTGCTTTAATTTCCGGAGATGCTATGTTGGTAAATGCTTTTGAGGTTGCTATAAACAATCCGAATCTTGACGCTGCAATTAATGCCAATGCGGTAGCGATTCTTGCCGAAAGCACAGGAAACCAGGGAATGCTTGCAGGGCAGGCTATAGATACCGTTACAGGTAAGAATAAACTTGAATTTGAAACACTTGTGCGCCTTCACAAGTTAAAAACAGGAAGACTTATTTCTGCGTCGGCTAAGCTCGGTTGTATTTCGGCAGGCGTTTCTGCAAATGACGAAAGGTATATAGCTTCTGTGAAATTCGCAGAGGATATTGGATTAGCATTTCAAATTATAGATGATATTCTTGACTATCAGGAAGGAAAGAAAGAATTGAATTCCTTTTTATCATTTATGTCGCTTGATGAAGCTAAGGTATATGCCCAAAATCTTACTCAAAGCGGTATTGATGCAATAAGTAAATATGATGATGGTACTTTTGCTGAGCTGGCACATTATCTTACCGTAAGAGAGTATTAATATGAGAGCAGATTTATATGTGTTTAGCTCCGGCAATGCTAAAAGCAGGCAAAATGCCAAGATATTGATTGAGAACGGTAATGTTTTGATAGATGGTAAAGTAATAACCAAGCCATCTTATGATATTGATGAATTATTGCCTCACAGTGTGGAAGTTCTCAATAAACCTCGATTTGTCAGTCGTGGTGGAGAAAAATTGGATTTTGCACTTGAAAAGTTTAATATTGACGTAAAAAATCTTTGCTGTATTGATATAGGTGCATCAACAGGTGGATTTACCGATTGCTTGCTTCAACATGGGGCAAGTCTTGTCTATGCTGTTGACTCGGGTCACGGTCAGCTTGATCCTTCTATAGAATCTGACAGTAAAGTCATCTCTATCGAAAAATACAATGCAAAGTATATGCAGGAAGATGATTTTCCTTGTAGATTTGATATAGCGGTTATGGATGTTTCATTTATTTCTCAAACAATGATTCATAAAGGAATTTATTCCGTTCTCGTGAATGGCGGTATTTTCATATCATTAATCAAGCCGCAGTTTGAATGTGGAAAGTCAGCATTGAATTCACAAGGAGTAGTAAAAAAAACGAATTATCATAATCAGGCAATTAATAAAGTCATTGACAGTGCTTTGTTTAGTGGTTTTTCTTGTGTTGATATAGTTCGCTCTCCTATTGAAGGCGGAAGCGGAAACGCAGAGTTTTTAGTGTGTTTCAAAAAAACAGATATCCCGGAGAACAAAATTACTGATGATAAAATTAAACAAATAATAAAATAAATTACTTATTCTGCAACTAACGTAACCAGTATGTCCCGCGTTGTGCAGAAGTTGGAAGGAATCAACATGAAAAAAATAGCTATTGTAACGAATTTTAATATTTACGAAAAAGCTACCGCTGCTTTGAAGGTTACTAATTATCTTTTGAAGTTCGGTTGCAAGATTCTTGTTTCTCAATATAGCAAGGAAAGAGTTTTATCAATGAAGAACTATCGTGGAAATGTATATTTTTTACCGATAGAAAAGCTATACGATGAAGCAGATCTTGTGATTGCTCTTGGTGGTGACGGTACTATTCTTGATTGCGCCAAAAAGATGGCAAGACGTGGAAAACCTATATTGGGAATAAACTTAGGTCACCTTGGATATATGGCTGAACTTGAAATGGATGAATTGTCTGCACTTGATAAAATTATTGAAGGAGATTATTCCTTAGATGAAAGAGCTATGATGAATATTGAGGTTTTTGATAAAAACGGCAACTTAAAATATCAATCCTGTGCTCTAAATGATGCAGTGATTTCCAATGGCTCCGTTTCAAAAATCATTAATCTTGAATTGTATGCTGAGGATAATTTAGTTACCTCATATAGAGCCGATGGATTAATTGTGTCCACTCCAACGGGATCTACTGCATATGCTATGAGCGCAGGCGGATCAATAGCTGATCCTAAGGTCCATTGTATGCTTGTTACCCCGATATGTCCCCATTCTTTTATAGCCCGTCAGTTGATTTTTTCTGATGAAACACCATTAAAGATTAAGAATATTTCGGTCAGAGAAAAACTGCTTATGTTGACTCTCGACGGTAAATCAAATTGCGAGCTGTACAAAGATGATGAGGTTAGAATTTCAAAATCTGAGCTTACTGTAAAGCTCGTAAGATTAAAGGATTGCTCATTCTACAGTATTTTGAGTCAAAAAATGAAGAATAACTATTGATGATAAGGAGAAGGAATATGAAGAAAGAACGTCAAGCAAAAATAAGACAGATAATTGAGAATAATAGAATCGATACTCAGGACGAACTTATTAAAAAGCTTAAAGAAAACGGCTTTACCGCTACTCAGGCAACAATGTCAAGAGACATAAAAGAGTTGAAATTGACAAAGATTTCTGATGGAGTCAACGGATATTATTACGTATTCCCACACTCGGTCAGAATGAATGATATCAATAAATTAAACAATTCATTGACACATCTTATTATTTCAGTTAATTGTGCTATGAATATAATAGTTATCAAGACTCATGCAGGTATGGCACAAGCAGTCGCAACCGGAATTGATAACATCAAATCGGATGATATTTTAGGTTGCGTTGCGGGTGATGATACTATATTTGTTGTTTCAACCAGCCCTGAAATAGCGCAAACGATCAGCACCAAAATTAAAACTATGATGATTGAAGCAAAATTGGATTGACATTACTTGATTAATATAGAAAGGCAAAGATATGCAAAATTTTAAGAATTTAGTTTCTGAAAAAATAAATGATGTAGTTAAGAATAATTTTCAGGGTGCGGAAATAGAAGTTGATGATATTTCTAAAATGCTTGAATATCCCCCTGATTCAACTATGGGAGATTTGGCATTACCTTGCTTCAAACTCTCTAAAACACTTCGTCGCTCACCGGTGCAAATAGCACAGGTAATAGCGGATCGTTTGAGTGATGCTTTTATCAAGAAAGCGGATGCAGTTAACGGTTATTTGAATATATGTATTGACGATACATATCTTGCAAACGTATTGATTAATGATATTCTTGTCCAAGAAGACAAGTACGGTTCTGCGTCTTTAGGTGAAGGTAAAACAGTAGTTTTGGACTATTCGTCTCCTAACGTTGCAAAACCCTTCCATATTGGACATCTTGGCACAACTGTAATCGGACACTCTCTTAAAAAGCTTCACGAGTTTGTTGGATATAATTGCGTTGGTATTAATTATCTTGGCGACTGGGGAACTCAGTTTGGTAAAATGATAGTAGCGTATAAAAAATGGGGAGACCGAGATGCCATAAATGCGGGAGGTATAGATAAGCTTGTGGAATTGTATGTTAGATTCCACCAGGCGGCAGAAGAAGATCCTGCACTCAATGATGAAGCAAGAGCAGAGTTTCATAAACTTGAACTTGGTGATGAAGAAAATATATCACTTTGGAAATGGTTTATTGAAATAAGTATTGCTGAGTATAAGAAAACATACGGACAGCTTGGTATAGAATTTGACAGCTATAAGGGTGAAAGCTTCTATACGGATAAAATGCCCGCACAGGTTCAAAAGCTTCGTGATATGGGGCTTCTTAAAATTGATGACGGTGCCTCAATAGTTGATCTTGAAGAGTATAATATGCCTCCTTGCCTTATTTTGAAGCGTGACGGTTCAACTCTGTATCCTACGCGTGATATAGCTGCGGCTGTTTACAGAAAACAAACTTATGATTTTGATAAAGCGATATACGTAACAAGTGCAGGTCAGAGTCTTCACTTTGCACAGTGGTTTAAGGTTGTTGAGCTTATGCAATACGATTGGTACGATAAACTCGTTCACGTTCCTTACGGTACTGTAAGTATTAACGGTGCAAAGCTTGCTACAAGAACAGGAAACGTAATTTTGCTCAAAGATCTTTTCGCTCAGGCAATTGAGAAGGTTTCTGAGATAATGGAAGAGAAGAATCCTAATCTCGAAAATAAAGATAAGGTTGCTGAGGCTGTGGGTGTAGGTGCAATTGTTTTCTATTATCTTTCCAGCAATAGAATAAGAGATATCAACTTTGTACTTGAAGATGCTCTTTCCTTCGATGGAAATACAGGACCTTATGTTCAATATACTTATGCAAGAACTTGTTCGTTAATTGAAAAATCCAGGGGTAAATCCGTTGAAGATAATATTGTATTTACAGCGGAAGAAGAGAGAGAACTTGTAAAAACTCTCGCACGTTTTCCTGAAAAGGTTCTTGAAGCTCTTGAAGCATATGAACCCTCAGTTGTTACAAGATATATTCTTGACGTGGCTACTGCATTCAATAGATTCTATCATAATTGTCAGATTCTTTCTGCAGAGGATTCAAATGTATTCTCCACAAGAATTGCTTTAACTAAGGCAACAAACTATGTTCTTGGTAATGCATTTGAATTGATTTGTCTTAAGAAAACTGAAAAAATATAAGAATCATATTGACAATTTCAGCATTAAGTGATACAATAAGCGAGTTAATAAAAGAGAGGTAATAAAAAATGTCAGGACACAGTAAATGGAATAATATCAAGCATAAAAAGGAAAAAACTGATGCTCAGAAAGCGAAAATATTTACAAAAATCGGTAAGGAAATAACTGTTGCTGTTAAAGCCGGTGGAGGAGATCCAACTGTTAATGCTAAGCTTCGTGATCTTATTGCGAAAGCTAAGTCAAACAACGTTCCCAATGACAATATTGAACGTACAATAAAGAAGGCTATGGGTGAAACCAATACTACCTACGAGGAGATCGTGTATGAGGGCTATGGCCCCGCAGGCATTGCGGTTATTGTTGAGGCATCAACCGATAATAGAAACAGAACTGCAGGTGATGTGCGCTCATATTTCTCAAAATTTAAGGGTAACCTTGGACAAACCGGATGCGTTAGCTATCTATTTACAGATCAAGGCGTAATTATTATCCTTAAAGAGAATGTTAGCGACGAGGATGCCTTGATGGAAATTGCTCTCGAAGCAGGTGCTTCTGATTTTGCAAGTGAAGAAGATGTATTTGAAATTTATACCGAGCCGGATGATCTTTATGCGGTAAATGACGCACTTGTGGCTGCCGGATACGAGATTGAATCTTGTGAAAAGGATAAGATTGCATCAAACTACGTAACACTTGATAGCGAGGATGATATTAAGTATATGAACCTTTTGCTTGAAAATCTTGAAGATCACGACGACGTTATGAATGTGTATCATAACTGGGAAAATTGCGATTAAAACAGATTATTTTAATAAAAATGAATTTCTCCGCGAAGTTATTGGCTTTGCGGAGAAATTTTTTTTGAAAAAAACTCATTTTTTATCAAAAAATGTTTGTATTTTTGCGATATATATGATATAATAATATATAATTATACTTTTGTTTCCATATAATGTGGCAAAATTAGGTCAGGAGGTTCTGAAATGCATCAATTAACTTGGAATAATTTTATGGAATGGATCGAAAAGCAGGTAGTTCATAGAATAGAACAAATCAGAGTTATTGATTTCTTTGATATATTTATTCTTGCGGTAGTTAGCTTTTTGGTTATCAAATTCATTGTTCAAAGACGTGCAGGACGATTGGCACTTGGATTAGTATTTATTATGATTGCATCTGTATTAACTACCGTTTTGGATATGAAAGCGATGATGTTCCTTTTCCAAAATCTGACTCAGGTAGGGTTGATAGCTCTCGTAATTATGTTTCAACCTGAATTGCGTGATGTTCTTGAAAGGATAGGTAAGATTTCAATTCCAAATATTAAGCATATCTCAAATGATGTTAAGAATGCAGAACATATTGCTAACAGTATTTCTATTATTGCTGAAACTGCGTGTGATTTATCGCTTGAAAAAACAGGAGCGCTCATCGTTATTGAAAGAGATACTAAGCTTGGTGAACATATTAAGACGGGAACTGTGCTTAATGCTCAGCTTTCCGGACAGCTGTTAAAGAATATTTTTTATAATAAAGCGCCTCTCCACGACGGAGCAGTTATTTTGAGAGACTATAACATTTTGTCAGCGGGATGCTTTTTACCGCTTTCTTTCAAGCAGGATATTGACGAGTCTCTTGGAACAAGACACCGTGCCGCCATCGGAATTACTGAGATCAGTGATGCGATCGCTCTTGTTGTTTCAGAAGAAACAGGCAAAATCTCAATTGCTTGTGACGGTGTTATCACTCAGAATTACAGTTATAAATCTTTGAAAAAAGAACTTACTAAACTCTTGTTGCCTAACGAATCATCTAAAAAAGCAAAACGCAACAAAAGCAAAAAAGCAAATGCTGAGGTCAAGGAGGAGAACATATGAATACAGAGCTTAATGAAGTAGTTGAAAACGAAGTTGAATATGCCGAAACAAACAATAAGCACAGTAAGAGATTCAAAAAGTATGAACTTTTAATTTTTCTTGGTTGCCTTGCCTTTGCTTTTACAATGTGGTGTTACGCAAACTATATTGATGATCCCATAATTCAAAAAGATGTTGACGTTTATTTGGTTTACGAGGGTGATGGTAGCGTTGTATCAAATCCAACTAAGATCGTTATTTACGGTGAAGAATCCAAATTGTCGAATATAAGTGAAATTACGGTTAATGTGGATGCAGGCAGTTTCAGTAACGGTGCAAACAAAATAACGATTGAAATTGATTTACCCGAAGATGTATATAGCCATAATAATGAAATCGAAGTTGAGCTAAGAAACAACACAAAATGACGCAATTATTAATAACTAACATTAAAATTGCTTTGGAAGATGATGAGAAAACTGCAATAAATATTGCTAAAAAGACATTAAAAAGTCAACATATCAATATTCGAGATTTTGAGTTTTCTGTTTTCAAAAAATCCATAGATGCACGAAATAATAATCGTATTTTACTTGTGTATTCGGTTTTGGCAACTTCTTCTGACAACATTGACGTATCGCCGACCAATAATATCAGAATATTTGAAGGTCACAAATTGGACTTCGAATTTGGAAACGAAGTTCTGTATAGCAGGCCAATAGTGGTTGGTATGGGACCTGCGGGAATGTTTTGTGCACTTGTGTTGGCAGAAAACGGATATTCGCCAATTATTATTGATCGCGGAGATTCTATTGCAGATCGTACCAAGGCACTTGAAAAGTTTATATCCAAGGGTCAACTTGATGTTGAATCCAATATTCAGTTTGGTGCGGGCGGTGCAGGAACCTTTTCAGATGGTAAATTGACTACACGAATTAATGACAGTATGTGTAATTACGTCCTGACAAGATTTGTTGAGTTTGGTGCACCAAGCGAGATATTAACTAAATCTAAACCCCATATTGGAACCGATATTTTGACTGTTGTTGTCCGGAATATCCTGGATAGAATAGAACAATTAGGCGGTACTGTTATTTATAGATGCAGAATGGATGATATCAATTCTGCATCGGATTATGTAGAAACAATTACAACCAAGGGCATTTTCAAAACCAATGCATTGGTTTTGGCGCTTGGTCATAGTGCAAGAGATACTTACAGAGCTCTGCTGCGACATAATTTTATTATTGAGCCCAAAGCTTTTTCTGTTGGTGTTCGTGTCGAACATTTGCAAAAGGATATTGACAATGCTCTGTACGGTAAATATGCAGGTCACCCTAAGCTTGGTCCTGGGGAGTATAACCTTTCCGATACAAAGGGAAGGGGTGTATATACTTTCTGCATGTGTCCTGGTGGTGAGGTCGTTCCGGCAACCTCTATGGCAAATGGTGTCTGCGTTAATGGAATGAGCAAATTCGCCCGTGACGGTGAGAATGCTAACTGTGCTGTGAATGTTACAGTGGATAAATTAGATTATGGAAATGATCCTTATAAAGCAATTGAGTTTCAAGAATCACTTGAAAAAAAGGCATTTGAAGCGGGCGGACGCAACTACAATGCTCCAATTCAGCTTATGGGAGATTTTCTTGATGACAAAGTTAACAGCTATCCGTCAAGAATTTTGCCAACTTATGCAGGCGGGGCAAAAACTACTGTAACCAATCTCGGCTCAATTCTGCCTGCCTTTGTTACGCAAAGACTTAAAGAAGGATTTTACTCATTTGACAAAAGGATAAATGGATTTGCTGTAGATGATGCTGTATTGACAGGTATTGAAACTCGCACATCAGCACCTATCAGAATTATGAGAAATGAAAAAATGACTGCAATAAATCAGTCTTTTGTTTATCCTTGCGGCGAAGGAGCAGGTTATGCCGGTGGAATAATGAGTTCGGCAGTTGACGGAATTAAAGTTGCAATCGAAATAATAAAAAAATATAAACCAATAAATAATTAAAACATAAAAGGAGGTGCGCAATGAACAAGAGAAAGACCGTTTGGTCATCGAAATTTTCAGAAAACGATGAGAGCAAAACCATTGTTGCAGATATTGCCAAAAAGAATAATGTGTCCGAGATTTGCGCATCTTTGATATATAACCGCGGATATAAATCACCAGAAGAAGCGGCTATGTTTTTGAATTTCAGTGACGTTGTTATGCATTCGCCATTGTTACTTAAAGATGTAGAAAAAGCAGTTGAAAGACTTCAATTTGCGCTTGAAAATAACGAGAGAATTGTTATTTACGGTGACTATGATGTCGATGGCGTAACATCCGTAACTATGCTTTATTTGTATTTGAAGGGTCTTGGCGCTCAGGTTAGTTACTATATTCCCGATAGAATTGGTGAGGGGTATGGTCTTTCAACCGGAGCGATAGATATACTTGCATCTTATGATGTATCTTTGATAATTACGGTTGATACAGGCGTAACTGCTGTAAAGGAAGTAGAATATGCATCATCCCTTGGTATTGATGTTATAGTAACTGACCACCATGAATGTCAGGAACAGCTTCCCGATGCTGTAGCGGTTGTAAATCCACACAGAGATGATTGTGCCTATCCATTCAAATCTTTGGCTGGCGTTGGCGTTATCTTTAAGGTGATATGCGCATTTGAAATTATAAATTTCTATGGGCAAGAAAGAGAAGCTGAGGCGGTAAAATCTATCTATTATAGATTTGCGGATCTGGCTGCAATAGGTACGATTGCTGATGTTATGCCGATTGTTGATGAAAATAGAATTATTGTTAAATTCGGATTAGCTATGCTTGAAAAATCGAACAGATTGGGAATAAAAGCTCTTATGGAAGCTGCAAGCTGGGGACCTAATCCAAATGTCAGACCTGTTGTTGACAATCCAAACAAGCGAAGTAAGCCAAGGAAGATTAATTCCACCTATATAGGATTTACAATAGGACCTCGTATTAATGCTGCAGGAAGAATGAGCAGTGCTACCAAAGCTGTTGAGCTTTTATTGGCTGACGATCAAGATACTGCTGAAAGATTGGCTTATGAGCTTTGTGAAATCAATTATCAAAGACAAATTGAGGAGAATAAAATTGCCGAAGAGGCATATAGAAAGATAGAAAAAGATCTTGACATCAATTCCCAAAAAGTAATAGTCGTTGACGATGATGAATGGTTGCAGGGAGTTATAGGAATAGTTTCTTCCAGAATAACTGACAAGTATGGTTTGCCATCTATTTTGATTTCATTTGATGGTGCCTCGTACGGAGAAAAAAGTAATCTTGATGTTGGCAAGGGCTCAGGAAGAAGCATAAAGGGATTCAATCTGGTTGATGCTTTATCTGATTCGCAGGATTTACTTGTAAAATTCGGAGGTCATGAATTGGCTGCGGGATTGTCAATCAGAAGAAAGGATATTCCTGCTTTTCGTAAAAGCATTAATGATTATGCAAATCAAAAGCTTAGAGAAGAGGATCTTTACTTGAAAATAGAAGCGGATAGAGAGCTTAATTTATCTGATATGACAATTCCGTTGGTTAATGAAATCTCTATGTTAGAACCGTTTGGTAATATGAACCCCACACCCAATTTCATTTGCAGAGGGCTTACTGTTCAAAGGGCAACACTTATCGGAAGCGGAAATCATTCAAAGTTTGTTTTGGAAAAAGATGGACAAACTATAAGTGCCATTATGTTCCAAAAATCGTATCTTAATCTGAAAATTAAAGAAAATGATGTGGTAGATGTACTGTTTACACTTGATATAAATAATTTTAATAACATCGAGAGCGTTCAGATGATAGTGCAGGATATTAAGCTTTCGGATGATTACGTAAATTATTTTGCCAATGAGAAATCAATATATTCTTCCATCAGACTTGGAGAAAAATATACCGAAAACGATGGGATACTCCCAACGAGAGAGGATTTTATTTCAGTTTATTCCTTGCTTAGAGCTGAATATCGCCTTGGAAATGATATGATGAGTGAAATCGATATATATCACAAATTGTCACGAATGAAGGGCGTTAATATCAGACTTGCAAAACTCAAAATAATTTTGGAAGTTATGAACGAAATTAATATATGTACTGTCGAGGAAGTTAGTCCCGGTATTTATCAGTACGAGATATATTTCCACCCGGAAAAAACCAATATAGAAAAATCTTCTATACTTAGAAAAATAAGAAATCAATGTATTAAGAATTATGGAGACTAATATGTCCACTACACATAATGATATCACGAAACTTATTACCATGCTTAAAGCAACGGGTAAGAAATATGATATCGAAAAAATAAATAGAGCATACGAATATGCACGTACTCTTCATGAAGGTCAATTCAGAGCCAGTGGAGAAGCGTATATATCGCACCCGATCGCCGTTGCGGAAATTGTTGCAGGTCTTGAGCTTGACACCGATTCCATTTGTGCCGCATTATTGCACGATACGGTAGAGGACTGTGCTGAAAAAACAGATTTGAAAGAAATAGAAAAACTGTTCGGGCAAGACGTGTCAATGCTTGTTGACGGATTGACGAAAATTGTTACTTTGAAAGTTGAAGATAAGGAAGAGGCACATATTGAAACACTCAGAAAAATGCTTCTTGCTATGTCTAAGGATGTAAGAGTAATATTTATCAAGCTCTGTGATCGTCTTCATAATATGAGAACTCTTGACGCTAAGCCCGATTCCAAGAGAAGAATTACAGCTCTTGAAACAATGCAGGTTTATGCGCCTCTAGCTCACCGTCTCGGTATGCAAAAGATCAAGCAAGAGCTTGAAAATCTTGGCTTAAAGTATATTGACCCCATTGGTTATGATGAGGTAAAAATAAATATAGAGCGCAAGTACGGTCAGAGTCTTCATTTTATTGAGGACGTGCGTGTATTGGTTGATAATAAGCTCAGGGAAAATAACATTAAATTCACTCTTGAAGGCCGAATTAAAACGGTTTACAGTATATACAAAAAGATGTATAATCAAAACAAGAGTTTTGATGAGATATTCGACTTTTATGCACTCAGAATTATCGTGGATTCAGAGCTTGACTGTTACACGGCTCTCGGTCTTATTCACGAAATGTTTAATTCTGTACCGGGTAGGTTTAAGGACTATATTTCCACACCCAAACCCAATATGTACCGTTCGTTGCATACCACGGTTATCGGCAAATACGGAATACCTTTTGAGGTTCAAATAAGAACTTGGGAAATGCATCATATTGCTGAATACGGTGTTGCTGCCCATTGGAAATATAAGTCGGGCGAAAAATCCAAGGAAGAGATTGATAAGAAGCTTGAATGGATTTCAAAGCTTTTGGAAACCGAGGACGAAACAAGGGATCCCGAGGAATTTATGCAAGCGCTTAAAATCGATATATTCCGTGATGAAACCTTCGTGTTTACTCCCAAAGGTGATGTCATGGCACTCCCGCAAGGTGCAACTGTAATTGACTTTGCCTATGCAATTCACAGCGCCGTGGGTAATAAGATGATCGGTGCTAAAATTAACGGTATGATTGTACCCATTGACCGTGTTTTGCAAAACGGTGAAATTGTTGAAATTCTTACCTCAGCTGCTTCAAAGGGACCGAGCCGTGACTGGCTGAAAATAGTTGCGACAAGTGATGCCAAGAATAGAATACGTCAATGGTTTAAGAAAGAAAAAAGAGCTGACAATATTATTCTCGGTCGATCAATGATTGAAGGCGAAATCAAAAAAGCGGGATTCGTTGTTAATGAAGCTACCCGAACCGAGGCAGTTGAAAACGTGGCTGTAAGAAACGGTTTCTCAACAGCGGACGACCTATATAATACCATTGGATACGGGGGGCTCCCGATTTCAAAGGTGCGCAATAAGATCGTTGATGAGGTTGCCAAAATGGTTTCACCGGCTGAGCCGCCACCTGTTGTCACTGAAGAGAATATGGTTACGGCAAAGCCCAAAAAGATCAGATCCAACAGTGGAATTATCGTTGATGGCGAAACCGGTTGCAGTGTTAAATTTGCAAAATGTTGTAATCCCTTGCCGGGAGACAGTGTCATTGGATTTATCACCAAGGGATATGGAATTTCTATTCATAAATGCGATTGTCCGAATGTTATCAACGGTAAGAATAATCCCGACTATTATGATCGTTGGGTAAGTGCATCATGGGATGAGGATTCGGGTGCAAAACGCAGCTTGTTTGAAGCAAATCTTCAAATCAGAGTTGATGACAGAATTGGTATGCTTGCTGATATTTCAGTGGCATTGGCAGATATGAGGGTAGATATTCTTCAGATTAACGTGCAAACTTCATCCGGAGGTTCACTCGTTACTCTCAAGGTTGGATGCAAGAATACTGATCACTATAATTCCATTGTATCAAGATTGCGTTCAATTCCAGGCATTTATGACGTTTCACGTGGATTTTTGAATTAAGAGGTTTTTTATGATTGCTGTTATCCAAAGAGTTAAGAATGCAAGTGTTTCAATAGGAGGTAATATTCACGGTGAATGTTCTTGTGGTTTGATGATACTTCTCGGTGTTGCCAAAGGTGACACGGAAGAAGATGCAAGATTGCTTGCTGCAAAAATATCTAAATTGAGAATATTCAGTGATGAGTATGGAAAAATGAATTTGTCAATTAAGGATGTTGACGGTGAGTTGCTTGTGGTATCTCAATTTACTTTACTTGCAAATTATAAAAAAGGGAATAGACCCGATTACTTTGGCGCCGCTGAGCCCACGATTGCTATTCCTCTTTATGAATATTTTGTTGATTTAATGCGTGCTGAGGTTAAACACGTTGGCACTGGAGTGTTCGGGGCAGATATGCAAGTTAGCATATTGAACGATGGTCCTGTTACAATAGTTATGGATAGTAATCTACTTAAATGATTTAGGAGAAAGTTAATGAAACTAACGGTAAATGGAGATATAAATGCATTTTATGTGCAAACATTATGCATGATATTTTTTCCCGGTGAAAAATTTTCAAGGGATCAAGAAATAGATGAAGATACACCGGTAATGGATGTTTTTGTTAAGAGCAATGATACCGGTTGTTATGCCAAAGCTACATTAACTTACAACGGTAAAGTGGCTGAATCGGAAAAAACTGTTGATTATGCTCCTGACGTAACCAAACAAAGAACTGCGAAGATTGCGGCTGGTAATGTTGTTCTTGCTGTTGGAAGTGAAATGCTCGGTTATAGGCCTTCGTGGGGAATGCTTACCGGTGTCAGACCATCCAAGGTAGCAATGGAGATGCTTTTGAACGGTAATACTAAGGCAAAGGTCAGAAAAATTCTGAATAACGATTATTTTGTTATTCCCAAAAAAGCAGCATTAGCGACAGATATTGCACGCAGAGAGCAAAAAATAATGGGAAATCCGGATATTCGTGATTGCAGCGTGTATATCTCAATTCCTTTTTGTCCTTCACGTTGCTCATACTGCTCATTTGTTTCTTATACCACCCCTAAACTCCTCTCGTTGATACCTGCTTATCTTGATAAGCTTTGTAATGAGCTTGAAGTATTGCTTGACACGATCAATGAGTTGGGATTGAATTTGAAAACCATATATATTGGTGGTGGAACTCCTACTATTTTGACCGAAACGCAGCTTGAAAAATTGCTTTCGCTCATTGATAGCAAAATAGATGTTAATTCTCTTGAAGAATTTACTTTAGAGGGAGGACGTCCGGATACAATAACTGCTGAAAAGCTATCTGTATCTAAGCGCTATGGTATAACAAGAGTCAGTGTTAATCCCCAATCATTAAACGAGCAAGTTGTTAAATCAATTGGAAGAAGCCATAGTATTGAAGAATTTTACCGTGCTTTTGAATTAGCCAAAAATTCGGGAATCAAGTGCATTAATACAGACCTTATTGCAGGATTGCCCGGTGATAATTTTAAGTATTTTTCATCAACGTTTGATAAGATAATTGCTCTTGAACCTGAAAATATAACTGTACATACGTTTTGTGTTAAGAAGGCAGCAGATATTTTATCTCAGAATCAGAATATTTATTCTATTCGCGGTGGTGACGTTGGAAAATGTGTTGACTATTCACAGCTTCGTGCGCAAGCGGCAGGATATGTTCCTTACTATATGTACAGACAAAAGAATACAGTCGGTAATTTTGAAAACGTAGGATTTGCCTTGGAAGGAACAGAAGGTCTCTACAACATATACATGATGGAAGAAGTACATTCAATTCTGTCTGTTGGTGCGGGAGCTGTTACTAAATTGGTGGAATACTATCCCGCTAATATAGCATCAACAAAGATTATCAGACACTTTAATCCGAAATACCCATATGAGTATCTTGATAATCATAACACGTCAGCTATAATTAATGAAATTAAAAACTTTTATGAATCTCACTAAACAGGAGAATTTATATGAAGATATTATTTGAAAATGTAAGGATTCCTGAGGAATATGGCTTTGCAGACGAGCATATATTTCTTTTGACTGATGGAAATCTAATCTCGTATATTGGCAGGGATATGCCGCAGGAATATGACAAAAAAATAGACGGTAAAGGTAATTTATTGATTCCCGGTTTTTACAATTCACATTGCCACGTGCCAATGGTCATGTTCCGCGGATATGGTGAAGATCTTCCTCTTTGGCGTTGGTTAAACGAAAAGATATTTCCTGCCGAGGAAAGATTGAATAGTGAAAACGTTTACGTTTCATCAAAGCTTGGTATTGCCGAAATGTTGAAAAACGGTATTGTATCATTTTCCGATATGTATATGTTTGAAAATTCTGTTGCAGAGGCGGTTATCGAAACAGGTATCAAAGCGAATCTTTCTCGCTCACTCGTATCGTTTGGAGAAAATGCTACTATTAAAGGCGATTGGAGATTTGCAGAATCACTAGAGTGGATCAATCAATATCAAAATGCAAATAATGAAAAACTGATAATGGATATGTCCATCCACGCTGAATATACCAATCAGGAGAAGTATATAAGAGAGGTAGCTGAATATACTAAGGATAATAATTTGAGAATGCAGATACATGCGTCTGAGAGTGAAAATGAGCATCTTGAATGTATCCGAAAATACGGCAAGACCCCAATTGAATTTTTCTATGATACAGGAGTTCTTGCATCACCCACAACACTTGCACACTGTGTTTACGTAACTGATAACGATATGGATATCATCCGTGATTGCGGTGCATTTGTTTCACACAATGCAACAAGCAATTTGAAGCTCGGAAGCGGTATTGCCAGAGTTCCAAAAATGCTTGAAAAGGGTGTTTGCGTATCTCTTGGAACTGACGGAGCAGCTTCAAACAATACCCTTGATATTATGCGTGAGTATCAACTGGTATCAATATTGCATAAGGGATACAACCGTGATGCAGAAGCAACGATAGCTTCGCAAGTTCTTGATTTGGCAACTGTTAACGGAGCTATGTCACAGGGTAGACAGGACTGCGGTAAATTGAAGGTTGGTAATCGTGCAGATATAGTTATGATTGATCTAAATGCAATTAATAACAAGCCTTGCTTTGATACATATTGTACACTTTCATATAGCGCAAACTCTTCAAATGTGTTGCTTACAATGGTTGACGGCGATATTTTATATCAAAACGGTGAGTTTACAACCATTGATATAGAAAAAACAATATATGAATTTGATGAAATTTGCAAACATTATTTTGATTAATATTTAATGGAGGCGAGAACTATGCAAATGAAAAAAACTGATAATAAAAGCTACGAAAAACAGTTTTTCTCAGGAGTTGCTGTTCTCGCTTTTTCTACCTTTATAGTTAAAATTATCGGTGTTTTTTATAAAATACCAATGATGGCATATCTCGGTGCAGAGGGAATGGGCTATTTTAACTCTGCTTATGAGATATATTCGTTATTTTTTGTAATTGCAACAACTGGCATACCTGTTGCAATTTCAATATTGATATCCGAAAACAGCACACAAAGAAGAATAAATAATATTAAAAAAATATTCAGGATTTCTTTAATAGTCTTAGGTCTTTTAGGTCTAATAGGGACTGTATTAATGAGCATATTCCATAAAGAATTTGCCCATATGATAAATAATGATGCTGCGGCATTTTCCATTCTTGCTATTTCACCAACTCTTTTATTCGTTTGTTTAAGTAGTGCAATCAGGGGATATTTTCAAGGAAATCAACTGATGTTTCCCACGGCTGTATCACAGGTAATTGAAGCCCTCGGTAAGCTGTTACTTGGATTGGGGTTTGCAATAATTGCTCTGAACAGCGGTTATTCAATGCCGTATGTAGCTTCATTTGCTGTTTTAGGCCTTACTATTGGAGTATTAATTTCTTTACTCTATTTAGGAATATACAAGCTGTTCTACAGAATCAGAATACCAAGGGATGATACGCTATCAAAATCCGTTGAACCAAGTGGAAAGATATTGAAGCAATTATTAGTTATAGCAATACCGATAACTCTCAGCTCTACGATTTTGTCTCTTAATAAGGTTATTGATATGACAATGATATTGGGGAGATTAGGTGATATTGGATATTCACAAAGCACTGCAAACGCTATTTATGGCTCATATAGTACAATGGCTGTATCTATATACAATCTACCGTCTACATTAATCAGTGCCGTTGCTTTACCGCTTGTGCCTATGTTAGCAGGAGCCATAGAAGAAAGAAACAGGGAAAAAGAAATATCCTCCATTTCAACCTCTTTGAAGTTAACTGCATTGATATCTATTCCTGCCAGCTTGGGAGTATCGGCTTTTAGTAAACCCATTTTAAGTTTGTTATTTTCCTCGCAAAGCGAAGAAATTGAATATACGGCACCTCTTTTGTCATTGCTGGGAGTTTCGATATTCTTGTCATCAATGATAACGATTACCAATGCTGTTTTACAAGCATACAAACAGGTTAACAAACCCATAATAAGTATGATTTGCGGTTTGTTCATTAAGATTGCAACCTCATTTGTACTTATCGGTATTCCTGAAATTAATATTGCAGGAGCGCCAATTAGCACGTTTTTTTCAACGGTTGTAATAGTATCTCTGAATCTATATTTTATTGTAAAGAACTCTGGAGAAATAGGCACTGTATCAAAAATATTTATCAAACCATTTGTTTCCGCATTCTTATCAGTTGCCTTGGGAATAGCACTATATGTATTTTTGTCAGGTATTTACGCATCAAAATTATTAATAATAGGCGTTATTCTTGTTGTTGCAATAATATATTTTATAGCAATAATTAAGTTAAAAGCGATAGATAAGTCGGAAATCTTAATGTTTCCAAAGGGAAAAGTAATAGTAAAATTATTAACAAAAATTCACCTTTTGTGATAGAAAAGAGAATTAAATGAAAAACGAAAAAGTTGAAAAATTATTATCAAAAAAAGAGTACGATTTTAATGATTTGTGTTTAATAATGGAGATCCTTCGCGGAAAGGACGGCTGTCCTTGGGATGCCGAGCAGACACACGAAAGCATACGAAAGAATTTCATAGAAGAAACATATGAGGTTATAGAGGCAATAGATAACAATGACTCCAAATTGCTGCGTGAAGAGCTTGGAGATGTTTTGCTTCAAGTAGTATTTCACAGTCAAATGGAAAGAGAAGCAGGGAATTTCGATATCAATGACGTAGCCAATGATGTTTGTACCAAATTGATCCACAGGCATCCTCATATTTTCGGTGACGTTTCTGCATCCACGGCTGATGAGGTGTTAACCAATTGGGAAACAATCAAGAATATTGAGAAAAGCAGAGAAACAATGTATGATAAGCTTACCTCGATTCCTCCAATGACGCCTTCACTTATGCGTGCTTCCAAGGTGTCTAAAAAATCCGGTGAATTCAAAGAAATGACCAATGTTGAAATAATTGACGATATTAATAAAATGCTAAATAACGTAAAGAATAACGGTGGCAATATTTCCGCTTCTGAGATGGGTGAAGTATTGTTTTTGCTGAGCGCAGTGGCGGTCAAATGCGATATTGATCCCGAGGAATCCTTGTACAAAAAGACTAATTCCTTTATTGAAAAATATAAATAAAAGTATTTTGGTTAATTTTAGACAAAATTTGGGCAATTTGTTTGTATATTAACAACAATAGTTCATTTTTATGTGAAAAATAAATAAAAATTTATTAAAAAAATCGCAAAAACCCTTGCATTATCAAGGGTTTTGTGTTATTATATTATTGTAGTGAAATTCACTACATAATTTATGAAAGGTTAGGATTTAAAAATGAACAAAGTTCAATTGGTTGAAGCAGTTGCAGCTGCTGGTAAGCTTACAAAAAAGGATGCAGAAATTGCTGTAAAGGCTGTTACAGATTCTATCGTAGCTGCTCTTAAAAATGGAGAAAAAGTACAGCTTGTAGGCTTCGGTACATTCGAAGTTAAAGCTCGTGAAGAAAGAAAAGGCAGAAATCCCAAGACCGGTGAAGAGATTGTTATTCCCGCTTCTAAGCACCCCACATTCTCAGCTGGTAAGGCATTTAAGGATGCAGTAAACTAATTTGATTTATATAGATTATGGGCGGTAATCCGCCCATAATTTATTAATTTTGGAGTATCATATGAGATTGGATAAATTCTTAAAGGTTTCAAGAATAATTAAGCGTAGAACAGTTGCAAATGAAGCTTGCGATAATGCCCACGTAACTGTTAATGGAAGACCTGCAAAAGCTTCGTATGACGTTAAAGAAAATGATATTATTGAAATCACCTTTGGAAACAGGACTCTTAAAATATGTGTTTTAGACGTAAAAGAGCATGTATTAAAGGACGAGGCATCTTTGCTTTATAAAGTATTACAATGATTCATAAATAAAACACCCCCAGCATATTTTATCAATAACAAGGCTGGAGGTGTTTTTTATGTTAGAGTCAAGATCCGCTTCGACAAAGTCAGAGCACTTATTAACGTTACATTATAGAGAAAAAATGAGTATTACTGGTGTAAAGGAAATAATAAATTTTGATGACAAGAGTATGAATGTAAGAACAGTTTGCGGAGAGTTGGGTATAGAAGGAGAAAGTATCCACATTAATGTGTTGAACGTAGAAAAGGGAGAATTGGAGATAACAGGCAAAATAAATGGGATAAATTATTATGATTTATTTGAAAGTGACAAGAGATCTTTACTGTCACGTATTTTCAAATAGTATATGGTTCAACCGATAGAAATGTTCCAAAGCGGTATCTTGACATTTGCGTGTTCTTGTATACTGACTTGGTTTTTTGATACTCTAAGATTGTTAATAAATAGAATAAAAAATAAGCGTAAAACAATACTTTTATCTTTGATTGACTGTATTTCCGTTATTTCTTATTCACTATTAATGATCCTAACGCTCTTCTATACTAATAAAGGAATATTCAGAGGTGTTTATGCAGCGTCTATAATACTGGGTATTTATATTTATCTTGCGATAATATCTAAAATACTGAGGAAACTAACTATAATGATTCTTATCCCCCCTATAACAGCTATAAGATTTGTTTGGAATATATTAACAAAAATATTAGTTTTTTTATTCTTAACTATTGAAAAAATACATATTAAGTTGTATAATAATAACGTAAAGAATACTATTCTTTAATTATGGTTTGGAGAGGAAATGAAGTTGAAAAAATCAAATAAATCATCTCAAAAGAGAATCAAAAGACTTCCTTCTATTCTACTGGGTTTGTTCTCACTTATAATCGTTATTGTGGCGTGCATTATTTCCGCCAATAATATGATGGAATATATTGCTGTTAAGCAAAAAAATGAAGTTTTAGAGGATATTTACGTTAATAAAAGCATCGAGATTGATGAATTGAAGTACTATATAAATACTGAAATCGACGATGAATACAAGGAGAGAATGGCACGTATTATGGGGTATTGCTTTCCTGACGAAACAATATACTATGTAGAATAAGGAGATAAATATGACGGATGTATTGATAATTGGAGGAGGTCCTGCGGGTCTTTCTACTGCAATTTATGCAAAAAGGGCAGGTCTTTCTGTAATAATAATTGATAAAGGGGCAGGAGACTGCCAGTTGACCAAGGCGACCGAGGTTGAAAACTATCTTGGATTTAATGCAATAAGCGGATTGGAATTGCACAACGTGTTTACTGAACACGTTAAAGCGCAGGATATACCTATTGTAAAAAGGGCAGTTGTATCCGTTGAGAAGATTGACGGTGGTTTTAAGGTATCAACAAAGAGAGATGTTTTTGAATGTAAGCATTTGATTTTAGCTATGGGAAGATCACACAAACATTTAGGTGTCAAAGGTGAAGAGAAGTTTGCGGGGGCAGGTGTATCTTACTGTGCAACCTGTGACGGCTTCTTTTTCAGAAATAAAGCTGTTTGCGTTATAGGTGGCGGAGATAGTGCATTAACGCAAGCGATCTATTTATCTGCAATCTGCCAAAAGGTATATCTTATTCATAGACGAGATACTTTCAGAGCTGCAAATTATCTTGTTGAGAGAGCAAAAGCAAAAGACAATATTGAGTTTGTTTTGAATGCAACCGTTAGTGAGATTAAGGGAGTAGATTTTGTTGAGGGACTTGATCTTTTATTGAACGGAAAAGATATTTATCACATTGACTGTCACGGTGTATTCGGAGCTGTAGGTGAAGTAGCAAATATGACTTTTGAGATTGAGGGATTGCAAAAGGCACCAAACGGCCAAATATTAACTGATAATTATTGCAAAACTAATATTGAAAATTTATATGCAGTTGGAGATATCAGAGAACGTGAAGTTTACCAGATCATTACTGCTGTTGCTGACGGAGCATTGGTAATTGAGGGTATATTGAAAAACTAAAATAGATCATATTAGAATAAATAAGCATAATAACTCATATATTTCACTAAATAGATTTAGGAGATGAAATATATGAGTTTTTTATTTTTATGTAAAAAGACTATGTGCATTATTTTATGTATTCTTATTGTTTTTTCCTTTGTAAGTTATCCGATATATGGTACAGAAGGCAACAAAAATGTTATGACATTTGACTGCAAAAGTGCAATTTTGATGGAAGCTACCACCGGAACTGTTTTGTATGAGTATAATGCGGACGAGGCATTGCCTCCTGCTTCCGTTACTAAAATCATGACATTGTTATTGATTATGGAAGAGATTGAAAAAGGTAATTTGAAATACAGTGATACGGTTATCGCAAGTGCCTATGCTGCTTCAATGGGCGGCTCACAGATTTATCTGAAAGAAGGTGAGCAAATGAGCGTTGAGGATATGATAAAAAGTATTGTAATATCCTCAGCAAATGATGCAGCGGTCGCATTGGCTGAGCATATTAGCGGTTCCGAAGAAATATTCGTACTTAAAATGAACGAAAAAGCCCGTGAGCTTGGAATGAATAACACGTGTTTTGAAAATACTAACGGACTTGATGATACCGTACTTAATCACGTTACAAGTGCAAGGGATATAGCAATAATGTCCAGAGAGTTAATCAAATATGAAGACATTCTTAAATATAGCTCAACGTGGATGGATAGTATTAGAGGCGGGAGCTTTGGATTAACCAATACTAACAGATTAGTCAGATTTTACAAGGGCGCAACCGGACTGAAAACAGGTTCAACAGCTAAAGCAAAATTTTGTGTAAGTGCAACTGCTAAACGAGATAATATGCATTTAATTTGCGTAATAATGGGGGCGCCGAGCAGTGATGTAAGAAACTCAATAGCAACTCAACTTTTGAACTGGGGATTTGCTAATTATGAATTATACAGCGACTGCGCTGAAAATATGAGTCCCATAAGGGTAAATTATGGTATTGAAAACGATTGTCATATCAATAGTTCTGATTTTTCGATTGTCGTAAAAAAAGGAGATGCAAATAAAATAGATAAATCAATAAATCTACCAAATAAGATAGAAGCGCCTATATATAAGGGAAATGAAGTCGGTCAAATAGAGTACCGAATAAATAACAAAATTATAGGTAAATCATCTATTTTATCGAGTGAAAACATAGAAAAAATAGATTTTTGGACATTGTTTGTTAGAATTTTATCAAAATTCCTTATAAAATAACGAAAATAGTATTGCTTTTTTTCTAAAAAAGTAGTACAATACATAATAGTTGATTTTTAGAAGGGAAGTTTATTATGACACTTAAATTAAATGACCAATATTTGAAAAAATTTATAGCAGAACACGAGTATGATTGCATCTCACCTATGGTTACTCTTGCTGATAAAATGCTTAAAGAAAGAAGTGGCGCAGGTAGCGATTTCCTTGGATGGATGGATCTTCCTGAAAATTACGATAAAGAAGAATTTGAAAGAATAAAGGCAGCTGCTAAAAAAATACAAAATGATTGTGATGCGTTTATTGTAATTGGTATAGGTGGTTCCTATCTTGGAACAAAAGCTATTATCGAGTTTCTTAGTGCAATTAACTACAATGAAGCTAAGAATAACACCCCCTCAATTTATTATGCCGGATGTAATATAAGCGCAGCTTATCTTAACGAATTGCTATATATTTGTGAGCATAAGAACGTATGCATAAATGTAATTTCTAAATCCGGCACTACTACTGAACCGGCTGTTGCATTTAGAATTCTTCGCGCTTTTTTGGAAAAGAAATATGGCATTGAAGAAGCAAATAGAAGAATTTATGTTACAACCGATAAAGAACGCGGAACGCTTAAATCATTTGCTACTAAGCAGGGATACGAAACATTTGTAATCCCCGATGACGTAGGCGGAAGATTCTCAGTATTGACAGCAGTTGGACTTCTTCCTGTTGCAGTTGCAGGTATTGATATTGATAATCTTATGAAGGGCGCAAATGATGCAAGACTTGCATATTCTGATCCCGATCTTAGAAAAAATGATGCATATAAATATGCAGCTATTAGAAATATTCTTTACCGCAAAGGAAAGCATCTTGAAATTCTTGTTGGTTATGAGCCTTTTACAGCAACGCTTCAAGAATGGTGGAAGCAACTTTACGGTGAAAGTGAGGGTAAGGACGGAAAGGGAATATTCCCATCTTCGCTTATCTTTTCAACAGACTTGCATTCACTCGGTCAATATATTCAGCAGGGTGAAAAGATGCTGTTTGAAACAGTTCTCTCGGTTCATGATACTAAGAGCACGTTTACAATTCCTTATGATGAGGCGAATATCGACGGTCTAAACTTCCTTGCAGGACGCGATATTAACGATCTTAAGCAAACAGCTATGAGAGCAACTCAGCTGGCACACATTGACGGTGACGTACCAAACATCCACATAGAGATAGCTGAAAGAAATGCGTACTCACTTGGTTATCTTATCTACTTCTTTGAGCTTGCTTGCGCAATGTCAGGATACCTTCTTGGTGTTAATCCTTTTGATCAGCCCGGTGTTGAAGAATATAAGAAGAATATGTTTGCAATGCTTGGAAAACCTGGATATGAGGAGCGCAGAAAAGAACTTGAAGCAAGAAATGTATAATCTTCAAGATTTTTTAGAATTTTGTGTATATTTTTAGTTAATTTTTTATTAAAACTACTTGCTTTTTTTGAAAGCTTAGTGTATAATTAATACATAAGGAAGCAAAATGCTTTAATTAACTCTTGGAGGTAATTTTATTATGGTGAAATTGATAATTGGCGTTAAGGGTACAGGCAAAACAAAAACTCTTATTGAAATGGTAAATCAGGCGCAGTCTGAAACTAAGGGATGCGTAGTTTGCATTGAAAAGGGTAACAAATTGCGTTATGACGTTAACAGCCAAGTTAGACTTATAGATACTGTTGAATATTTGGTGGCTGATGCTCAATCCCTTTTCGGATTTGTGGCAGGTATTTTAGCAAGTAACTACGATGTTACCGAGATCTTTATTGACTCTTGCTTGAAGATTTGTAATGAGGACGTTCCCGCATTTGAAAAATTCTTGCTTGAAGTTGAGGCACTTGCACTCAGAAGTAATGTTAATGTGATTCTCACATCTTCTTTGCCCGCTGAAAACGTAACAGATATAATGAGAAAATTCATCTGATAAATACAAAAAGCTCAATCGTAAGATTGAGCTTTTTTTAGTCGTATATGTTGCCGCTTCCCATGGTTCTTTCCCATTTGCCATCTAACAATACGAGTTTGTTCGATTTCAAAGAAGAGGGAACATCAATTATGTTTTGATTAGAGGACCCTCTGAATAATAATGCAGAGCTTTTTAATTCTTCAACGAATTTACCGTCCACCAACACGTCTATATGTTCTAATAATCTCTGAACGTTTTCCTCGTTCTTGTGTATTTTGGGTAGCAGTTCATTTTCAAAACTAAAACCCGTGTAGCACCAAACTTTCTTGTTAGGTATTTTTTTCTTGAATTGCTTCAAAAGCTCGATAAGAGCTTCTTGGTTTTCAGGTTCAAAAGGTTCACCTCCAAGAAGTGTAAGCCCCTCAACAAACGAAGGCATAGTTGCTTCTATAATGTAGTCAATTTCATTCTGAGTGAATGGCTGTCCATAACTAAAATTCCAAGTCTCAGGATTAAAACAGCCCTTACAATGATGACGGCAACCGCTTACAAAAAGGGAAGTTCTTACACCGGGACCGTTAGCTATATCATTTTCACGAATAAGTGCATAATTCATAATTTTACCTTTGATTAACAATCCCTTGCTTTGTAAGCAAGGGATTGTGATTTTTTATAAATGAAGAACTCTTTCTTTAATTTCTTGCGTTCTTCCTTGATTCCAGTATTGTGTGCCAATATATCCACATGTTCGTCTTGCAACGTTCATAGTAGCCTGATCGGTGTTGCCACAGTTCGGACATTGCCATACGAGCTTGCCTTCAATATCAACAACTTCAATTTCGCCATCAAATCCACAAAGCTGACAGTAGTCGCTCTTTGTGTTAAGCTCGGCATACATAATATTATCGTATATGAATTTCATAACTGACAATACAGCATCTATATTATTTTGCATATTGGGAACTTCAACGTATGAAATAGCGCCACCAGGAGAAAGGGCCTGGAACTTTGCTTCGATAGCCAACTTCTTGAAGGCGTCAATTTCCTCGGTTACGTGAATATGGTAACTATTTGTTATATACGTTTTATCGGTAATACCCTTGCGAATACCGAATCGTTTTTGCAAGCATTTTGCAAATTTATATGTTGTGCTCTCAAGGGGAGTACCGTAAAGGGAATAATCAATACATTCAGCAGCCTTCCACTTAGCAGTATATTCATTGAGCTTTTTCATAATCTCAAGCCCCAATTTTTCACCGTCAGGTTCGGTTAATTTCTTACCGTTCAAAGCAAGAACGCATTCCCAAAGTCCTGCATAGCCGAGAGAAAGTGTAGAATATCCACCGTGAAGATATTTGTCAATCACTTCACCTTTGGGGAGTCTAAGAAGAGCTCCGTGTTGCCAAAGAATCGGTGCTGCATCAGAAAGTGTGCCGGTAAGTCTCTCATGACGGCATTGGAGTGCTCTGTGACAAAGCTCCATTCTTTCATCAAAAATCTGCCAGAATCTATTTATATCACCCTCTGCGGAAAGACCAATGTCAACAAGATTAACAGTAACTACACCTTGATTGAATCTACCGTAATACTTGGGCTGTCCGTTCTCATCAATATAGGGGGTTAAGAAGCTTCTGCATCCCATACATGTATAACAATGTCCATCGCCATTTTTATCGATTTTATTCTGGAGCATTATTTTTTCGGAAATATAGTCGGGAACCATTCTCTTAGCTGTGCATTTAGCTGCAAGCTTTGTGAGATAATAATAAGGACTATCCTCGTGAATATTGTCTTCTTCAAGAACGTATATCAGCTTGGGGAAGGCGGGGGTTACCCAAACACCCTTTTCATTTTTAACTCCCTGATATCTTTGTTTAAGAGTTTCTTCGATAATAATTGCGAGGTCCTTCTTTTCCTGCTCATTTTTTGCTTCGTTGAGATACATAAATACAGTAACGAAGGGGGCTTGTCCGTTGGTAGTCATCAAAGTAACTACCTGATATTGAATTGTCTGAACGCCGCTTCTTATCTCTTCAAGCAAACGTTCTTCTGTTATTCTATCAATATCTTCAAGCGTTACGTCGGGATTTATTGTTTTAAGCTCATTTTCAACCTTGACTCTTATCTTTTGTCTGCTAATATCGACAAAGGGTGCAAGGTGAGTAAGGCTTATACTTTGACCACCGTATTGGCAAGAAGCTACCTGTGCGATGATTTGGGTAGCAATATTACAAGCGGTAGAAAAGCTGTGAGGTTTTTCGATCATTGTGCCGCTGATTACGGTACCGTTTTGAAGCATATCCTCAAGATTTACAAGATCACAGTTGTGCATGTGCTGAGCAAAGTAGTCGGAATCGTGGAAGTGTATGATTCCTTTTTCATGTGCTTCAACTATGTCAGCAGGCAACAGAATTCTTTTTGTGATATCCTTGCTGACTTCACCCGCCATATAGTCACGCTGTACGCTGTTTACGGTAGGATTCTTGTTTGAATTTTCTTGTTTTACTTCTTCATTGTTACATTCTATTAAGCTAAGTATCTGTTCGTCAGTAGTATTTGATTTTCTGACGAGAGCTCTAGTGTATCTGTATGTAATATATCTTCTTGCAACGTCAAACGCACGCTGATTCATAATTTGGTCCTCGACCATATCCTGTATCTCTTCAACGTTCAATGAACGGTTCATATGGAGAGCTGCCATTTCAACGTCCTCAGCGATTCTCTTAATCTGAATGTCGGTCATTCTTGCGCTGGGAACTACGCTTTCATTTGCTTTGGTTACGGCTACGATTATTTTGTTAGGATCAAAGATCGCTTCCGAACCATTTCTTTTAATGATTTTCATAAAACCTCCTCTTAATTAAACTTATTAATTTGAAATTAACACTAAAATTCGACATTCTAATTATAACTATATATTGTGTTTCTGTCAAGAGAAAAATCAATATATTGTTATTTTTGTTACTAAGGCACAAAAAAACAAAAAAAAATTAAGCATTTTTTACATATTGTATTTATTTAAGGAATTTTTAAGGTTTGTAGGTTAATATTTACTTAGAATATAAACGGAAAAGTAGGTGTAAAAATGTTAGAGCTTATTAACATCAAAAAGACATACGGAAAAGACGAGTCTGCTGTTGAAGCCCTTAAGGGAGTCAGCATAAAATTCAGACAGAGTGAATTCGTTTCCATACTTGGTCAATCCGGCTGCGGTAAAACTACCCTGTTGAACATAGTGGGTGGATTGGATCATTACACAAGCGGAGATTTGATCATTAACGGTATCTCTACAAAAGATTATAGCGACTCTGATTGGGATACTTACAGAAACCATTCCATTGGATTTATTTTCCAAAGTTATAACTTGATTTCACATCAATCTGTTTTGGCAAACGTTGAGCTTGCGTTGACGCTCAGTGGCGTTTCCAAAAACGAAAGAAGAAAACGTGCAGTTCAGGCGCTTGACAAAGTTGGTTTGCGTTCACAAATGAACAAACGTCCAAATCAGCTTTCGGGTGGTCAAATGCAAAGAGTTGCTATTGCAAGAGCTCTTATTAACGATCCCGATATTTTGCTTGCTGATGAACCTACGGGTGCACTTGACTCTGAGACTAGTGTTCAGGTAATGGATCTTTTGAAAGAAATTGCCAAAGACAGACTTGTAATTATGGTTACGCATAATCCTGAGTTGGCTGAAAAGTATTCTACCAGAATCATTAATCTTCACGACGGTAATCTTGTTGGTGATTCAAATCCATTTGATTCTGCGGAAAAAGAAGAGCTTGAAGAAAAGCAGACAAAGCGCAAATCCATCAAAAAGAAGAAAAAATCTTCAATGTCATTCTGGACTGCTCTATCCCTCTCTTTTAACAATCTTATGACAAAGAAGGGAAGAACTTTCTTAACTTCATTTGCCGGCTCGATCGGTATTATTGGTATTGCGCTAATATTGTCGGTTTCAACCGGTGTTAATGCGTATATCCAATCTATTGAGGAAGATACTATGTCCTCGTATCCATTAATCATTCAGCAAAATGCTATGGATCCAACCGCTATGATGTCCTCAATGATGCAAGCCTCAGAATCGGCTAATCAGGAAAGAGAGCCCGGAAAAGTATATTCCAGTCAAATTATGGGTCAAATGTTGTCTATGATGACAAACTCAGTGGCTACAAATAATCTTAAAAAATTTAAGAGCTTTATTGAGTCCAATTCTGAGTTGAAAAGTCTCTGTACCGATATTAAGTATGAATATACTCCAAGCTGGGATATGTATCTTTTGCAGGAAGACGGTACTTACAGAAACAGTTCACAGGGTATGACGGCTATATATGATTCTATGGGTGTTACGGGAACTTCCAAAGATATGATGATGAGTATGACCTCATTGATGGGACCAGCTGCAAGTGCAACCGGATGGACCGAGTTGGTAGGTTCGGATGAGCATATAAGGAATGAATACGAGCTTGTTGACGGTAAGTATCCTGAAAATATTAATGAGATAGTTTTGATTGTTGACCAGAATAATCAGATCTCCGACTATACTCTTTATGTACTTGGAATCAGAGATTTTGCCGAGATTCAGGAATATATGGAAGAGGCGATAAAAGCTCAGATTAACGGTACTAAGGTTGAATTTGATATTCCTGCAACTGATTACACATACGAAGAAATATACAATTTCCAATTCAAAGTTCTTTTGAGCAGTGATTATTATACTTTTGAAGATGGAAATGTAAAAAAGCTTAACCCTGATTACAAACGAGATAGCGAAATTTTGAACCAACGCATTGATGATGCAATGGATCTTAAAATTGTTGGTATTGTTCGCCCCACAAGTGATTCGACAGCTATGAGTAATATTGGTACAATTGGTTATTTGTCTGGTCTTAAAGAAGACATCATCTACAAAACCAATAATAGTGATGTTGTAAAGGCGCAGCTTAACAATAAAGAAGTGGATGTATTTACCGGTATCAGATTCGATTCTGAGGGCTATACAATGGATAGTTTTCCAATAATAAAGGAATTGATTGAAAAATATCCCGGTATAGACACGACATTTATTATTGAGTATATTGCTGATGAGCTGAACATGCCGTATTTGAAAGACATTATTACTCAGTATGTTCCTACCAATGCCGAATCATTGATGAAAATGATAATCAATAAATTGAATGAAGATAAAATTACCGATAACACATACGAGGAGAACCTCAAGGCGCTTGGATATGTGGATATTGATAATCCTACTTCAATTTCAATTTATCCCAAAGATTTTGAAGCAAAAGAACGTATTAACGAAATAATAAGTGAGTATAATGCACAGCAACCTGAGGACGATAAAATAGTATATTCCGATACAGTTGCGTTGCTTATGAATTCGGTAACTACAATTATTGATGCTATTTCTTACGTATTGATCGCATTTGTAGCAATTTCGTTGGTTGTATCCTCAATTATGATTGGTATCATTACGTATATTTCAGTTCTTGAAAGAACTAAGGAAATTGGTATTCTTCGTGCTATTGGCGCGTCAAAACGAGATATTGCTAGAGTATTTAATGCAGAAACATTGTTTGTCGGATTTGTAGCAGGTATAATAGGTATCGTATGCTCGCTTGGATTGATAGTAATAATTAATATTATTCTTCTCAATCTTACAGGTCTTGAAAATCTTCAAGCAGTTCTTGAACCTGTACCCGCAATTATTCTTGTGGGAATCAGTATGGTGCTTACGTTTATTGCTGGCTTGTTCCCATCAAAGACAGCATCTAAAAAAGATCCGGTAATTGCATTGAGAACAGAATAAAGGAAGTGTAAAACAGTGAGAAACTTTTTGTTTAGACTTGCAGGTAAAATTAGAAAGTTTTTTTACGGAAGAAACGGATTTGACGATTTAGCTAAATTATTCCTAATTTCGTCTATCATTGTCTTTTTGATCTATGGATTCTGGCCTCAGAATCAGTGGATTGTAAAGTATATTCTTTCGCTTGTAAGTTGGGCTTTGATGATATATGCATATTTCAGAATTTTTTCTAAGAATGTATATAAGCGCGTTCAGGAGAATAAAAGATATCTTGGATTTATTAATATCAGAAAAGCAAAGTGGAAGCAAAGAAAAACGCATAAATTTTATCGTTGTCCAAAATGTAAAACGTGGCTCCGTGTACCAAAGGGCAGGGGCAAGATAACAATAACTTGCGTTAAATGCTCAACCCAATTTGATAGAAAAACGTAATTTCAGGGCGGTGCTTAGCACCGCCCTTATTATTATTCTGAAAAGTGGTAATAATCACATCATAGAAAGGATGTGATTATATGTGTACTGCAATAAGTATTAAAGGGAATAATCATTATTTTGGCAGAAACCTGGATTTGGAGAAACGGTATGGGGAAAGTATAGTAATTACTCCAAGGAATTACATTTTCAGATATAAGTCGGGAGAAATAGAGCGAAGGCATTTTGCGATTATAGGGACAGCGTTTGTTGTTGAGAATTATCCCTTATACTTTGATGGAACTAACGAATATGGATTAAGTGTTGCGGGACTTAATTTTGTTGGCAATGCGTATCTTAGTGCCAGGGAAGATCCAAATAAAATTAATTTAGCACCATATGAAATTTTGCCCTATATTCTTGGAAAGTGTAGGTCGGTGGATGAATCTGAAGAGCTTATAAAGAAAATTAATATAGTTGATAAAAGGTTTACAGATAATTTACAAAATGCACAGTTGCATTGGATGATTTCTGATAAAAGTAAGAGTATTACGTGGGAAAATACACAAGATGGAAGTATAATTTATCCAAACCCAATTGGAGTATTAACTAATAATCCACCGTTTGACTATCAGATGATGAACTTAAACAACTATATGGGTATTTCAAGTGCAGAACCTATAAATAAGTTCTCTGATAAGGTGAAATTGGAGAATTACAGTAGGGGTATGGGCGCACTTGGGTTGCCCGGGGACAATTCCTCAGTATCGAGATTTGTAAGATGCTCATTTAACAAGCTGAATTCCAGAATAAACGGCTTAGAAAATGAGGAAATCACACAGTTTTTCCATATTCTTTCATCAGTTGAGCAAATTGAAGGAACCGTTATGGTTGGAAACAAGTATGAACGCACGCAGTATTCAAGCTGCTGTAATACTGACACGGGAGAATACTTCTATAAAACTTATGAAAATAGTCAGATAAACGCAATAAAAATGCATAACGAAAATCTTGATTCAGACAAACTTATTTCTTATAAAATGGGGGTATCGCAACAAATAAGATACGCAAACTAAATTTGACAATTTTTGCAATAAACACATAATTTTGTGTGTATTAAAGTATTGACAAAATATGATTATAGTGATATAATACTAATATATAAATTATATTGTGAATCAGGCGAGGTGGTGACAGCGTCATCTCCTCGCCATATTTAGTTTTATAGAAAGGAGATCCTATGTTGCAAAAGAAAAAAGGTTTTACTTTAATTGAAGTTCTTGTGGTTATGCTTATTGCGACTCTAATGTTTTCACTTATAGGTGGCGCTATGGTCTTTGTTACAACGATGACAGATCAAATGATGCAGCAATCAGAAGAAATTGATATGGCAAAGAATATTGAGAAATATTTAAGAAAAACAATGCAAGATTCCCTTGATATAAATCTTATTGACGGAGATTTAGTCAAGGAGAACGGTGAAATCATTTTTGCGAACACCGGGTTGACTTACTTTAATATAGAAACCACTGATTTTATCAAATGTTATATGACATTTGAAAGTGGCAGACAGTTTGAATTTATATTAGGCATTGGTCAGTAGGAGGTTAAAAGATAATGGCTCAAAATCAATGTGTTTTTGAATATTGTAATTTTGGAAACGGTTATTTGAAGATCTATTTTCCACAGAATAAGAACAATTCTGAATCAAAGGAAATATTCATTGATCTTCAGGACTATCCGATTGAGGATGGAATCATTACACAAACTGAATCCGTCGTTGATAGAATAAAATTTGAAATGGATAAGCTCGGCTTAACGGCGGTGCCTGAAATATTGCTTCTTTTAAGATGCACCGAAACGTACCGTACTACATTAAATCTTCCTGTAAAGAATTATGTGCAAGCGCTTTATCTTTATAACAAGGAAATGAAGAGTAAGGTAAATAAGGATTTGTTCCAAACTGCGAATAACTCCTATAAATTCGGTGTTGGCTATATGTTCAACACTTATTACTTGTCCAAAAAAATAATAGAGTCATTTGCAAAAATAGCTAAGTTGCTTAATTCTGAAATTGATGAGGTTAAACCTTTTGGAATGGCATTCTGCGAATCATTGAGCTACAAAGGAGACTACGTTTATTTCTATATTCGCAATAAAAACTGTACAATGATATTGGTATCGGATAATAATTTGATAACAAGTTATGATTTTGAATTCGAGGACACAAAAACTATCGTTAATAAATTTTTGCTTATCGCTTCTAAACACGAGTTTGAATTCCAATGCAGACCTATAACTCACTACGGTATTAATTCTGACGAATCCATTGATTTCAATATAGGTCTTAAGAGAATTTCGGATATTGCAGCTGAAGAAGTGTCAACAAAGATTGTTGAAGAGCCCTCTGTTTCAATGCTTGTTGAACCTGAGACGGTTGAGATTGACGTAATTTGGGAAAATTATGATGACGATTCCACGATTTTTGCAAAGCGTTACGCAACCTGCAACGTTATTCTCAGATCAAGATATGATGCTCTTGCAAAGAAGTTTTTGAGCTATACTGATATGAAGTGCAAAATTACCGACCAGGCAGCAGTATTCTATATCGGAAACAAGGTATATGCACGTCTTGATATACACCACAATAGAGTTTTGCTTTATTTGCCGACGGATCCTAAAAAATACATTAACTCACGTTATCCCTGTGCATTGACTAAACGTAAGGGATTTGAAGATACCTCGTGTCTTTACAGAATTGCAAGCGGATTCCGTCAAGAAGGTGCATTCGTTCTTATTCAAGATCTTGTGGAACAATTCGGTTTGATTCCCAAGCCCGAGGATGTTGAAGAACAATAGTTTTGTAGAAAGGAGCTTTCGTGGAGCGAAAGATAGAGTAGCATATGAAAAAAACTCAAAAAGGCGTAACGTTGGTTGAAGTAATCGTTGCAATAGCTGTATTTTCTATTATTTCGCTTACGTTATTTTCCTCTATAATAGCTATGAAAAATGTAATTAATCGCCAGGAAGAGTATGTAAAGCTTGAAATGGTGTGCTATGATATTGATGCATATTGGGAAAAATATGAAAACACTTGGTTTGCTGAATATTTTGGAATTAATGAGTATAATCCTGAAATGAGTGTTGGATATTTGGATGAGAATTTCAAACCAATTTCAAGCGAACAGGACGCTTCTTTCCTTGTTGAGAGTAAAGAAAGCACAAGTGATCCTAATATATTGATTATATCAATATTCAGCGTTGATCGTCAGACCGCATATGTTAATGAGCTTCAATGTCAGAAGGGAGGCAACTGATGAAAAATAACAAGCAAAAAGGATACGTACTTGCAGTTGTTCTGATTCTTACGTTTGTTATGACTATAACGGTAACCTCTGCATTTACAATGATTATGAGATATATGTTTTTTGCAAAGAATAATTTGCAGGAACTTGACGGTCAAGTGATTTATAACGATACTTTTGAGGAGGTTGATGTAGATGCTTGCATTTAAGATACTTTTTTCTGTTTTTGCATTTGCTTTTGGTGCAATATTTGCAAGCTTTGCAGGCGTCGTGGCATACAGATCTCCTAAGGGGCTGTCTATCATTAAGCCCGACTCATATTGTCCAAGCTGTAAAAAGCCCATTAAAGCTTATGACAATATTCCCATTTTATCTTGGTTATTTCTTGGTGGCAAATGTAGAAATTGCAAATCAAAAATAGGTGTTTTCTCACTTCTGATTGAAATCTTCGGCGGCCTTGGATTTATGTTTGCTTATCTTCAATATGGGGACAGCTTTGTGACCTTGCCATTATTCGTATCATTGATGCTGCTTGTATTTTTGTTCTTGATTATTGCTGCCATAGATTATGAAACACACGATATTTATGATATTACTCTTATTATTTTCGTTGTGTTGGCCGTGTTTATCGCCGGATATCGTGTAATGCTTTTCAATGCTGATATTTGGTCACACATTGGCGGGGCTGTTCTTGGCTTTGGTTTTTTTGGCGCAATAAAGTTGATTGCAAAGCTTGTATTAAAAAAAGATGCTCTTGGTTCGGGGGATATTTATCTCGTTGGAATCGGTGGTTTGATGATAGGTGCTTTTCCGCTATTGATTTCAATAATTATTGCAACTTTCCTCGGATCGATAATTGAGATAATCAAAATTAAAGTTTCAAAGACAGAAAGAGAAGCAGAAATTGCATTTGGACCATATTTATTGCTTGGAATAGGATTTATGGCAATATATGGTGATGAAGTTATGAAATTATATTGGGAGGTAATGCTTAATGCCTTTGTATAAATGTAAGGTTATTAACTCGTCAGGTCAAAGACAGACGGTTATCAGAGAGGCCACAGACGAGCTTTCATTAAAAGCTCAAGTTCGTAAAGACCAAATACATATGCTCAGCTATAAGGTGGTTAAAGAAGAGAAGGAAAATGAGTTTTTTGCCATCAGTAGTAAAGTTAAGTTTAATGAGGTTATTACGTTTTTACGTCAATTCTCGGTTATGCTTAAAGCCGGAATACCAATTAGTGATTGCTTGAATAATCTTCATAAGCAAAAATTCACAGTTACATTCAGAAACGTTTTACAGGCGGTATATCTTGACGTTGAATCGGGAGTGCTGCTTTCCGAAGCATTTGCAAAGCATCCCAAGGTGTTCCCGAGATTTTTTGTAAGTATGGTCGGAATAGGTGAAGTCAGCGGAACACTTGATAAGGTTATGAGCAATATGGCTGACTATTATGAGAATGACCGTAAAATAAAGAAAAAAGCATCTTCCGCCATGGTATATCCCACATTGCTTATTTGTATGATTTTTGTGGTTATTATTTTCCTTTGCTTATTCGTTTTGCCTCAGTTTGAAGAAACAATCACTCAGCTCGGTGGCGACGTTCCCAAAATCACACAAATCGTTATGGGTGTATCACAATTTATTCAGGACTACATCTTCATTATTCTTCCCGGTCTTGCAATATTGATCTTCGGCATCATTATGTTTTTCAAAACCAAAAAGGGAAGATATGTTAAAGATTTGATGATGTATCATTTACCTGTAATTTCCAAAATCGAAAAGAATCTCATAACATCAAGATTTTCAAGAGCCTTTGTTATTCTTTTGGGTAGCGGTATGAGTATGATTGATATTCTCGAAAATCTTAAAAAGATGCTTGGAAATGAAATTTTTACAAGAAAATTTGAATATACCATTGAGGAAGTAAAGCGTGGAAGAAGAATTGCTTCATCAATAGAAGCTACTCGATTGTTCCCACCCATGCTCACTGAAATGATAAACGTCGGTGAAAAGAGTGGTAATATTGAAGAAGTACTTGAATCCACAGGTTCTTATTTCGATGAACAGGTTGAAAACAGTATTGCAAAAGCTGTTGCTACCATAGAACCAATAGCAATCGTTATGCTTGGTGCGGTTGTAGCACTTGTCGTACTCTCAGTTCTTGTTCCTATGATGTCTATGATGAATGCTGTATAAGGAGGTTGGCATATGATATTTAATAAGCTTTTTTCACAATATCTTATCGATAATTCTATTATTGATGCTGAGACTGCTAATGATTACTGTCAGATAGCCGACGAGCTTAATACTCCAATGTATGTAAGACTTGCAGATGATCAGGTATTGGAAGAAGAAAAAATATATCAAGTACTGGCTGATTATCTTGGGTATGAGTATAGATTTTATCAGCTTTCTGAAATTGATCTTGAATTTGTTAAGCAGTATCCCCGCGATTTGCTGATTGAATATCAGGGTGTTCCTTATGAGCTTAAGGATGACGAATTGACTGTTTTGGGCTCCAATCCTTTCAGAATTGAGGAGTTCAGAGAATTGCTGTCTTTCGGTGGAAAGAAGTTAAGATTTGTTATTTGTACTCCTTCTCAGACTAAGAGAATTCTTGATTTCGCAAACAACAAAATTCAGCAGAATGCTGTAATGAGCGAATATATTAAGAATGACCCGTTGAAGGATGATGCAGATTCAGATTCGCAAATAGATGCACCTGTTATTAAGCTTTGTGACTCTATTCTTATAGATGCAATAACACGTGGCGCCAGTGATATTCATATTGAGCCTTTTGCAAAATCCATCTTTATTCGTTTCAGAGTTGACGGTAAGCTTCAAAAGATTGATGAGCTTTCTCCCCAGATATATCCTGCGATTCTTGCAAGATTTAAGATTATGTCAGAGCTTAATATAGCTGAAAGACGTGTGCCTCAGGACGGTAAGATAAGTCTTGAAATAGAGAAGAATAACTATGACTTCCGTGTATCAACAATCCCTACTATCCACGGTGAAAAAATAGTTATTCGTATTTACAGCCGTTCCTTCACTTCAAGTGACATATCTTCATTAGGATTTTCCGACAAACAAAAAGAACTGATTTTAGGTATGATTACCAGACCTCACGGTATTATTTTGCTTACAGGACCTACGGGAAGCGGTAAATCTACAACGCTTTATACCTTCCTCAGATATTTGTCCAAAGAAGATACGAACATTATGACGGTTGAGGACCCCGTCGAAAACGAAATTGTTGGAATAAATCAGGTTCAAGTAAACCCTAAGGCTAATTTGACCTTTGCTGCCGCATTAAGAAGCTTTTTGCGTCAGGACCCCAATATTATAATGATTGGTGAGATTCGTGACGAAGAAACTGCTCAAATTGCAACAAGAGCTGCTATTACAGGACACCTGGTTCTTTCATCAATTCACACCAATGATGCGGCCGGTGTTGTTACCAGACTTATTAATATGGGTATTCCCAAATACCTTGTAGCCGACTCTTTGCTTGGTGCAATTTCTCAGCGACTTGTAAGAAAGCTTTGTCCAAAATGTAAGGCTCTCAAAACGACTACGCATACTGAAATGGCATTGTTGAATTTGAGTGAGCCTGCGGAGATTTATGAACCCGTTGGATGCTTGTATTGCAACAACACAGGATATCTTGGTAGAGTTGGTGTGTTTGAAATTATGGTTTTGAATGAGGAAATAAAAGAAATAATTATGTCTGACGGATTTACCAGTGAAAAGGTAGCGGCTGTTGTTGAGAGAGATATGACAACCGTTTTGACACATACTCGAGAACGTGTTTTGAACGGTGAAACAAGTCTTGAAGAATACGATCAGCTCGTTGATATAGTTAAGTAAAATATTAAAACAGAAACACGTTCAGCTTTTGCTGAGCGTGTTTTTTTGTAACATTATTTTGATTTGTAAATATACTCATAGTAAAAGTAAGGAGGTCAAATATGAAAGCAATGTTCTTAGGAGGAGATTTAAGACAGCATTATGCGTGTGAATATCTGAAAATGAATGGGATTGATTCTGAGTTTTGCTCTGACATAAATTTTGATGAAAAAACTATATGTTCAATACAAAATGCATCTATTGTTGTTTTGCCAATTCCCATATCAAAGGATAAAAAGCACATTAATAATAGTTTAATCAAAATTTCAGACTTGATTGCAATGATAAATGACCATACTACAATATTTGGAGGTCAGTTTTATCATTCGTTGAGAGACTATTTAGATGCACAAAATAAAGAGTATATTGATTATTTTGATATCGAGTCTTTTCAAATTCAAAATGCTCTTTTGACTGCAGAGGGTGCAATATATTATGCCAAGCAAAGAATGAATAGAAGTATTCACGGATCAGAAATAGCGATACTTGGATTTGGACGCATTGGCAAGATACTTGCGTATTTACTGCATTCACAGGGCGCCAAAATTACAGTTTGCGCAAGAAAGGATTCAGACTTTACTTGGAGTAAGCTTATAGGATTCAATGGCGTTAAAATCAAAATTTCGGGCAATGAGAGCAATTTGAATCTCGTCAACAACAAATACGATTTATTGTTCAATACAATTCCGTTTTGGGTAATGGATGATGAGTTCGCTAAAAATATATATCCTGATACAGCGATCATAGATTTGGCATCTCATCCGTTTGGCATTGATGAGCATCTTGTGAAAAAATATCAATTGAAATATTGTCGAGAATTGGGAATACCGGGCAGATACGCACCGGAAAGTGCGGGAGAAATAATAGGAAAAACTATACTGAATCATTTGCAAATTAGGAGGACTGAATGAGGATAGGTTTTGCTTATACGGGGTCTTTTTGTACTATCTCAAAATCAATAGATATTATGGAGAGACTTGTTAATAATGGGATGGAAGTATTGCCGATAATGAGTGAAAATGCATACAATACGAACACACGATTTGGAGAGGCATCAACTATAAGAAACAGAATATCAAAAATATGTGATAAGACTATTATTCATTCTATTGTTGATGCCGAACCGCTTGGGCCAAAAATAAAATTAGATGCTCTGATAATTTCTCCCTGTACAGGAAATACATTGTCTAAAATTGCAAACGGTATTACTGATACACCCGTTTGTATGGCTGCAAAGGCGCATCTCAGAAATAATAGCCCACTCATCATAGCATTGGCTACTAATGATGCTTTATCTGCAAATCTACGGAATATAGGGACTTTGTTATCACGCAAAAATGTATATTTTACACCCATGATTCAAGATGACCCAATAAACAAACCTCATTCATTGGTAGCAGATTTTGAACGAATTGAAGATACATTAGATGAGGCATTAATCGGAAAACAAGTAACAAGGATATTTATATAAAAAACTCCGTAGTAATACTACGGAGTAATTTATTTATACAAATTGATTAATAAATGATTTGTAAGCTTCAAGCTTTGAATTCATTTCATCCTTGCTTTCACCTGAAAGCAAATAATAGAATTTAATCTTGGGTTCGGTACCTGAAGGACGAGCAATTATAACGTCATCATTTTCCATTTTGAATGAAACTACATTTGAAGAGGGAAGATTGGTAGATGCTGTCTCGCCAGTAAGCTTATTGGTGATTGTAGCTTTAAGGTAATCACCAACTTCAATTATTTTGTTGTTGGCGATTGATTCCGGAGCATTGTTTCTGAGTGTATCCATCAATTTTGCCATCTTCTCTTTGCCGTCAATACCTTGCATATAGATTTCTTGGTTAGCTTCAAGATAATACCCGTATTTTTCATACAATGCATTCAGGGCATCAAAAAGAGTCATACCTTTAGCGTGATAAAAGGCATTCATTTCGCATATGAGCATAGTTGCAACAACGGCATCCTTATCTCTTGCGTAAGTACCTTTAAGATATCCGTAGCTTTCTTCAAATCCGAAAAGATATGCAGCATCAGCACCGGATTGCTCGTAATTCTTAATCACCTCACCAATGAACTTAAATCCTGTAAGGACATTGTGTAGTTTAACATTATGGGCTTTACAAATCTTTGCAACGAGCTCGGTGGAAACAATTGTTTTAACTGCGTATGGATTGTTGGGCATTGTTCCTGTTTCTTCATATGCAGTGATGATATAATCAATAAGCAACGCACCCATCTGATTGCCGGAAATAGTAACGAATTCACCGTTATTGTTTTTGGTTACAACTCCTACACGGTCAGCATCGGGGTCGGTAGCGATAACAAGCGTGCTTCCAACGTTATTTGCTATTTCAACACCTAATTCGAATACTTCTGAATACTCAGGATTGGGTTTTTCAACAGTGGGAAAGTTTCCGTCAATTTCCATCTGTTCAGGAACTACGTAAAGATGTTCAACTCCGCAACGAGAAAGAATATCAGGAATCAATCTATAGCCGGTTCCGTGAAGTGGTGAATATACAATTTTAAGGTCATCAGCAACTTTGGTTATTGCATCGGGATTAACTAACTGCTGCATTACAGCGGAGAGGTATTTTTCATCCATATCCTGATCAAGAAATACGATGCTACCGTTCTCAACAGATTTGTCAAAATCAACGTACTTAATATCAGAAAAAATATCGATTTTATCTATTTCTGCGGACACTGTTTTAGCGTGTTCCGGCGGTAGTTGAGCACCGTCCTCCCAATATGCTTTATATCCGTTGTATTCCTTTGGATTGTGAGAAGCGGTTATATTTATACCTGCAACGCATTTCAATTCACGTAAAGCGAAGGAAAGCTCGGGTGTTGGACGCAATTCATCAAATATATATGCCTTGATTCCGTTTGCTGCCAAAACGGTAGCAGATACCTTAGCAAATAATTCAGAATTATTTCTTGAATCGTATGCAATAGCAACACCGTCTTTGGAACGCCCCTCTTTGATAATCAAATTAGCGAGGCCCTGTGTTGCCTGTGCAACCGTAAAACGGTTCATTGCATTTGTACCAAGGCGCATTTTGCCTCTGAGACCTGCGGTACCAAATTCCAAAGATGAATAAAAGCGCTCTTTTATTTCTTTTTCATCATTTGCAATTTCTGAAAGCTCCATTTTTTCATCTTCTGAAAGCAGGGAAGAGTTCAACCATTTTTCATATTCTTTTGTGTATAATTCCATGATATATCCTTTCGATTTATAATGTAATTACTGATTTTTGTAGTTTTTAAGAGCTGTTGCCAACTGATCGGGACAGGAAGTAGATCTGGGACCGCATTTTATGCCTTCAAGTCTTTTGATTGCCTCGTCAATATGCATACCAACTACAAGAGCTGAAACACCCTGAGTGTTACCGGAGCAACCACCGGTAAATCTTACTTCTGTGATAATTCCGTTATCATCAAGTACTATATCAATTTGTCTTGAACAGGTACCCTTTGTTGTATAAGATATGTTTGCCATTTTATTTTTCCTCTTTATTATTGTTATTATTTTGATTGTCTTTTTTCTTATTTGATTTGGTGCTTTCTATTTTATCGGGACTACCTACATAATAATCCTTCAAAGAAGTTTTAAGACCTTTTTTACGCAAGGCGTTCATAGTGTATGTGTTAATAATATGAATAACAACTGCGAAAATCGGAACGCCTATTATCATACCTAATATACCGTACAATCCACCCATTGTTATTATTGCTATGATGGTAGCAAGAGAGCTGATATTTATCTTGTCTCCTATAATGTGTGGACAAATAATGTTTCCATCGATTTGCTGAATTACAAATAACAGTAATACAAATAAAATTGTTTTTTCAGGAGCTGCCAATAACACGATAAATGCTGCAGGAATACCACCGATAAACGGACCGAAAATTGGTATTACATTTGTAACAGCTATGATAGTAGCTAAAAGATGTGGAACAGGAATACCAAAAATCAAGAATACTATAAAAGATATAATTCCTACCACTATTGCATCAAGTAGCTGACCTTCAATAAATCCGCCGAACGATCTATCCACCAGCTTTCCAAAACGTACAACTGACCGAACATTTTTGGGAGAGAGAAAACTGTTTAAGAGTCTTCTTATATACGCTTTGCATTTTTCTTTTGCCATTAGCATATAGAAAGCAATAAATATACCAAGCACGAAATTCTTTATAAAAGTAACCACTGAGGTACCAAAGGAAAGACCGAATTCCAAAATAACGGATATGTTGTGTGTTATTGAATCAGATACGTTGGGTAATATAGACATTATGTCACCATCGGCAACGTCATCGATCCAAGGGAGAGTCGATTTTATCCAAGATATCACAGATTCGGGATTCAAACGCTTAACCGAATTAAGGAAAGAGAATCTACTCATAGTATCATTCAAAGAATGTACCCATCCTTTGATGGCATCCTCATAGTTTACAATATAAGTATTCCAGAACGAAGCTAAAGTATTGATTAAGCTTGGAATCAGAATTACCAATATCAAAGATATAAACAAAAGAATGCATATAAATGTGATTAATATAGATATAAATCTTCTTACCTTGAAATTTGAAATCCATTTGAAAACTTTTTTCTCAAAAAAAGTTACGATTCTATTGGATAAATATGCTATAACAAATCCGGTTGTAATTGGTGCAACAATCTGCCATAAATTATTCAAAAACTCCGGTATTGTGCCATTTATTATTCCAAAAATAAACAGAAACAAGGCTAATACAGCAACTACAGAAATAATAACAGTACCAATAATTTTTTTATTTGCAGAAGATTGATTGTTCATAATAATCTCCTTTCTTTCAAATCTAAACAATGCACTATCTTATATTATAAATAAAAATTCTCAACAAGTCAAGAGGATATTGCATTGTTTCTATTGAAAAATCATAAAAAATATGTTATTATTATATATATTAATATAGTTTGGAGAGAAATATGTTCTTTGTCAAAGAAAAAGCTTTTGCTAAAGTTAATCTATATCTGGATATAATGAATAAAAGGGAGGATGGCTTTCACGATATACTGACAATTATGCAAATTGTTGATTTATATGATGAGGTCGAAGTAAGTCTTAATATGACTAACGTTCTTTCTGTAAAGATTGAAAATTCGGATATAGATATTCCTCAAGAAAAGAATATCGCATATATCGCAGCTCAAAAGTTCTATGAACATCTTTATTTTGTTCCCAAAGGCAGCGCTGATATAGTGATAAAAAAGAATATACCAATGGCAGCCGGATTGGCTGGCGGCAGTGCTGATGCAGCAGCCGTACTGAGAGGTCTTAATTTCCTGTATGGAAAGCCGTTCACATTAAAAGAATTATGTGATATAGGTATGGAAGTAGGTTCTGACATTCCGTTTTGCATAGTTGGTGGAACACAGGTTTGCAGGAACAAGGGAGACGTAACATTTTCAATGAACGGAATAAGATCCTACAATTTACTTATAGCTTGTGGTGGTACAAAGGAATCTACCGCAGTTCAATATAGAAAATTAGATGAAAAATACAATAACTTTGAGAATTACGTGTATGGAAAGAACTACGGTGATTTGTTTGGAGCATTTAGCGTAGGTAGATGTAGTGAAGCATTTCCGCTGATGTTTAATATTTTTGAAGATTTATATGAAAACGATGAAAATATAAAATTGATCAAATCAATTATGAAAAATAATGAAGTGAAGGCTTCGATCCTGTGCGGAAGTGGACCGTCTGTTCTTGGAATATTTCCCAGCAGATACTACGCAGAGGATGCACAGGAAGAATTGGCTGCGTATGGTATAAAATCCTATGTGTGTATGCCAATTAATTATGAATACGAGGAAATGGTACCTGGAATGCGACTTTGGATATAAGTCGTCGGAGGGGAACATCAATGTACTATCCACATATGAGGCAATTATACAAAATGCAAATTTTGTATAATTGAGGGAAGCAAAAAAGGCATACAAGATGCCTTATTATGATCTTTGATATGGTTTTAAGATGTATTGGTGGCCATTTATTTCTTTTTAAGTTTTTCTTTAAGAAATTTTTGTTTGGTAGCTTCTCCGCCTCTTAAGTGTCGTTCCTGTTTATTTTTTTTCAATAATTCCTGGATTTTTTTATGTAATTCCGGATGAATTTTTTTTAAGATTCGTGTAACATCTTTATGTACTGTACTTTTGCTGATTCCAAATTTTTTTGCTACTGCTCTTACAGTCGATTCGTTTTCAAGCATATATGATGCTATTATTACACAGCGTTCCTTATTTGATGAGATATACATAAAATTTCCTCACTATTAATTATACTGATTAATTCTATGCATTTTATTTCTTAATTATTATAAAGGATGTATTGTATGCAAAATTTTATTTATGATAAAGATAACTTTGATATTTTTGAAGGTATGACCAGCATAAGCGCTGTTATTTCTTCAATTCAATCCAATAATTCTACACGAAAAATTACTCATATTATTTATAATGAGTCCAAGAAAAAAAGCAAGTATAATGAATTGAAGTTTTTGGAGATTAAATCTCGTGAGCTTGGCTTTCAGATAGTTGGTGCTTCTCACACCCTTATTGATGAATTGTCTAATGGAAAAACTCACGGTGGTATTATTGCTATTTGTTCCAAGATTGATATTCCTGTTTTAACCAAAAACGAACAAATTTTCGATAATGGATTTTATGTGATTCTTGACGGTATTGAAGATCCGTTCAACTTTGCATATGCTGTAAGATCAGTCTATGCTGCCGGTGCTGACGGTATTATTGTGCCTTCTTATCGTTTCAACAATGCTGAGGGGCTTATATGTAAGGGCTCTGCCGGTACTTCTGAGCTTATTGACATCTTTGAGTGTGATATTATATCTGCTATAGAAATTTTTAAGTCTAAGGGATATAAGATAGTTTCTGCAGGAATTCGTGATTCTGTATCCCTCTATGATGCAGAGCTTAAAAAGCCGCTTTTACTTATAGTAGGTGGTGAAAAACGTGGAATTTCTGCTGAGGTTTTGGCAAAATCCGATATGATTGTCAGAGTTGATTATGGCAAAACCTTCAAGGGCTCCCTGACTGCTTCATCAGCAGCCACTGTGCTTGCTTTTGAGGTTTTCAGACAGAATAGATAATAAAAAGCTGAATGCATTGGCATTCAGCTTTTATTTATTTTGAATAAAACTTATAAATTGTAGTATAATCGTATTTCTCTTCGGGATTGAGTACTACGTTAGTAAAATTGTTGTGATTTATAGAATCAGGCATGTGTTGCGTTTCAAGACAAAAAGCCATCTGAATGTTCTGCGAACAATTGTTCTTAAAGGGAAACTTCTCGTTTGTTAAGAAATTACCTGAATAAAACTGTACACACGGTTGATTTGTATACATTTCCATGATTCTTCCTGTATCCTTGTGGATTGCTCTTGCACGAAGCTTAGGGAGTTTAGTTTCTCCGCCTACAAAATTCAAGCAATGATCATATCCCCCTGCAATGATAAGATCGTTATCCTGGAAATGAATATCTCTGCCAATCTTTTTTGGTATTCTGAAATCGAACGGAGTGCCCTCAACGTTCTTTATTTCGCCCGTCGGAATAAGTGTATCATCAGTTGGCAAATAAGTGTCTGCATCGATCCAAAGCTCGTGATCGTAGATTTTACCGGAGTTATATCCTCCGAGATTAAAATATGTATGATTGGTTAGATTAATAAGTGTTCGTTTATCGGTAATTGCTTCATATCTGATTGTAAGTGCCCCGGAATTATCAAGTGTGTATGTTACGGTTACAGAGAGATTTCCGGGATAACCCTCATCTCCATCCTTAGAAAGTAAGAAAAGCTTGATAGAGGGCTCTATACCGTCATTAATAGACAATACTTGCCAGATTTTCTTATCAAAGCCTTCGTTACCGCCGTGAAGATGGTTGGGACCGTTGTTGATAAACATATTGTAATTGACACCGTCAAGGGTAAATTTACCTTTGCATATACGGTTTCCAACGCGACCAATAATAGCGCCCTGGTATCCGTCTGCGTCAATATATGATTGAAGGTCATCATATCCGCCAATTACGTCTGCGACTTCCCCGTTTTTGTCGGGTACATTAATGCTGATTATCGTTGCTCCAAAATTGGAGATAACAACACTCATTCCATTTTGGTTTGTTAACGTGTATTTGTAAACATCGAATCCGCGATGAGTTCCGAATAATTCTTTATTTATGCTCATATTTTCTCCTATATAATATGTAATTTTCCAAATGATGAATTCTGATATTTGGCAGGACCTTGCTTAATCCATATAGTTGTCATTCCAAGAGATTTTGCAGGTACTATATCATTATCAAGTCTATCTCCAAGCATAATGCTTTCATTGGCAGTACAATTGGCAATCTCAAATGCCTTATTAAAGATTTAGAATATCCATTTTTTATCAGTTTTGTCATAAATAAATCCAAAATCTTTTCAAATTTCTATCAGAATTGGGTTCGTGTACTGTAGATTCATAAATACCGCCATTCGCACGAATAGTCTTTTCACTACCAATATTACTTTCAGCACAGGTAATCAGTATTTTACCAAGCCCAATCTCACGACAAAACGGAAGTACCAATTTTAGCATTTCTTTAGCATAACCTTTACGCCTTTCGCTTGGTATTATAGAATAGCCAATGTGTCCTGCGTATTTTTCAAGATACTCGTTAAAATAATGTCTGACTTGAATCATACCAACAATTTTGTTATCATTTTTTCTAACGCAAAAGAACTGTGTTGCCTGTACCTTATCTTCTGGTACAGTATCGATATTCTCATATTCTTTACAAGCTTTTATGTATTCTTCAGGATCACCTGAACGGCGTAATGGACCGCATCCGTCCATAGAGTCACCTGTGTCAATAAATTCTTGACGGTATTCTTTAATTTGATCTGCATATTCAATGCTTGGTTTAATTAGAATTAAAGTATCCATATTTATTCCTCATAAATCAAAACGGCAATATGAATTGCCGTTTCAGATATTAATTAATCATTATACCCATTGGGGTGATTTTGATGCCAGTTCCAAGCACTTGAAATAATCTCTTCAAGAGAATCGTGAGTAGGATTCCAACCAAGGATTCTCTTTGCCTTTTCGCTGGAAGCTACAAGTCGCGCAGGATCACCCGCACGGCGAGGAGTCTCAATTGCAGGAATGGGATGTCCTGTAACCTTTCTTGCGGTATCAATAACCTCTCTGACAGAATAGCCCACTCCATTTCCAAGATTGAAAATATCGCTTTTACCACCTTTGAGGAGATATTCAAGCGCAAGAATATGCGCAGATGCTAAGTCAGTAACGTGAATATAGTCACGAATGCAGGTTCCATCAGGTGTATCATAATCAGTTCCATAAATTGAAATTGCAGGTCTTTGACCATTGGGTACTTGCAAAATAAGAGGTATCAGATGGCTTTCAGGATTATGAGCTTCACCGATATTTCCGCATTCATCTGCACCGCAAGCATTGAAATATCTGAGGGATACAAAATTCATTTCGTGTGCTTCGCAAGTCCATTTGAACATTTTTTCCATAGCTAATTTAGTTTCACCATAGGGATTTGTGGGACAAGTTTTGTCGCTTTCAAGAATAGGAATGTTCTCAGGTTCACCATAGGTTGCAGCAGTGGACGAAAATACTATTTTCTTAACTCCGTTAGCTACCATAGCATCAAGAAGAACTTTCGTTCCGTAAATATTATTCTCATAATATTTAAGGGGATTGGTAACACTCTCACCAACAAGTGAAAAAGCTGCAAAATGAACTATTGCATCAATTTTTTCAGTTTTGAAAAGATTATCAAGGAAAGTAAAATCACGAATATCACCCTCGTAAAACCTTGCCTTTTCGGGTATCGCTTTTCTGTATCCTGTAACAAGATTATCAAGAACAACTACTTCGTGTCCGGATTTAATAAGTTCAAGAGCAGTATGAGAGCCGATATATCCGGCTCCACCGGTTACTAAAATTGCCATAGGATTTTCCTCCTTATTTCCAAAGATGTTCGGGATAAACTCCGTCTTCAATAAGCTTTTTGATTCCTGCAACAACCGCTGGTTTATCCTGTGCGTAAGTTACACCAAGCCAGCAAGCATTTGTATTATAAACTACAACGTCACAAGAATCACTCTTAATCATAACATCGACTACATCTGTGAGATAGGATTCATCCTTCAAAGGATTCTTGATATTATGAAGGAATCTGTCAAACTCAGCGGTAAGATATGGGAAAAGCTCAGGAGTAAATCCCCAGCAGTTCATTGAAACAACTGTATCGAGGTCAAGCGTGATTTTTTTATCTCCGTCAGGATATTCTGCCTTACCGTTTCCAACAGGAACTATTTCTTTGGCTTCAACTATATTTACTAGATGTCCTTTTTCATTGATATTGCAAACACCTCTGTTTACTGCACCGTGTTCCGTAACTGTGTTTTTGAGTTTGTAACCAGCCATACAGAACTGGGGCTTACCGGTGTGTCCTTCAATCTTTTTAAGATGATCTGCAATGATTTCAAATGCTTCACGTCCATAAAAGTCATCAGAATTGATAACTGCAAACGGTTCATTAACTATATCAACAATACTCATCATTGCTTGAGTTGTACCCCAGGGCTTTGTTCGTTCTTGTGGTACAGCAAACCACTGAGGAACATCACACATTCTTTGGAACGCATATTCAACGTCAATATATTTATTAATTCTGTTGCCTATGGTTTCCTTAAAATCATTGAGATTTTCTTCTTTTATGATAAAAACTACCTTGTTAAATCCGGCTTTTATAGCATCATAAATAGAAAAGTCTATGATAAAATCACCGTCTTCGTTCATTGGATCAATTTGTTTCATTCCGCCGTATCTGGAACCCATACCGGCTGCAAGAATAACAAGTGTCATAAGTAAATCTCCTTAAAAAATAAATATTGATAAATATATTATATAACATATTTTTTCATAAATCAATAGTTTTTAATATTTTGTTGTTTATTTTTTCAATAGAATAAGCACAGCTATGAAAAAAACCTGAGAAGATTTCTTCTCAGGTGAATTCTAAAAGTTAACACGTGTGATGGTATTAATTTTTGATGTGTTTGGATCAATTTCAAATATTACTCCTTGCGCTTTAACAGGTCCATCTGCAACTGTAAAATATTGAGGTGTTTGCACAGTAAACTTATTAATAATAACCTCAATATTGGTACCAAGAATACTGTTTATGGGTCCGGTCATACCTATATCCGTAATATAGGCGCTACCTCGGGGCAAAATCTGCTCATCTGCAGTAGCAACATGGGTGTGCGTGCCAAATATGATTGCAATTCTACTGTCAAAATAATGCGCAATAGCTAATTTTTCACTGGTTGCTTCTGCGTGTATATCAAGAATTGCAAAATCATAGTTCCCCGCTTCCCTATCAAGAATTCTATCAATTATCTCAAAAGGAGAATTTAACGGAGTCATAAACATATTGCCGAGTGCATTGATAATAAGGATTTTATATCCATCGACATTTACAATACTGTAACCACTCCCGGGAGCTTTAGTGGGAAAGTTACATGGTCTGATAATTTTGTGATCATTATTGTCAAGATATGAATAAACATCCTTTTTTCCGTAGGCGTGATTTCCAAGTGTTATAAAATCCACACCCGAGTTAAATATGCTTTCGGCATCATTTTTTGATAAACCTTTAATCTCGCTTGCGTTTTCTCCGTTAGCAATAACATAATCTATTCTGTTATCTCTGATGAACTGTGAAAGATGTTGGGAAAGATAATCAATGGCTATTTCGCCTACTATATCTCCTATAGCTAAAATTTTCATAATATTCTTTCTATATAATTTTATTTTGTTTAATTATACAACAAATAAAATAAAAAGTCAATCTATTAACAAAAAATCTTAATTAAGTCTTGATTTTTTCAAAATATGTGATATAATAAGAACGTTGAAAATAAGGAGAGATATCGAAGTGGTCATAACGGGGCTGACTCGAAATCAGTTTGCGAGAAATCGCACGGGGGTTCGAATCCCCCTCTCTCCGCCAAAACAAGGCACCCTCAATGAGGGTGCTTTTGTTTGGTGTGAGAATTCAATGGGATTCGAACGCAGTGAAAAAACAACCCTGTGAGTTGTTTTAGAACGGTGACCGAAGAATTTTTCAAAGTATAACCTAAAAATTATATTAAAATACTTTGAAAAATTCAAGAACGAATCCCCCTCTCTCCGCCAAAACAAGGCACCCTCAATGAGGGTGTTATATTTGTAAATTTTTTTCTATTTTTATTTTTGTGTTGTGTTTTGCGAATTATTGTGATATAATATTTTTCAAAGTAAAAATATTTACTAATAATAACAATTTGGAGGATATTTATGGAAAATATAAGAATTCAAGATGATCTTT
>JAZURO010000031.1:0-15060 GCA_045606265.1 Eubacteriales bacterium | reverse complement strand
ATGGCTACGATCCGACTTCCCTCCCCTGGCTTAGTCATAGTTTACGGCAGATAATCTCCAAGATATCTTGCGATCACATATGCTTTTGCTGTGTATCCTGTTTTTGTGAAGTGTGCATGATCCAGTGTAGGTGTCCCATTGTCATCAAAGTACCCATGATATTTGTTATTTGTAAGATCAAGATATTTTGTATCATGCAAATCAATGAACATTGCGTTATAGGTATTAGCAATAGTGGTGAAAACTTCTGTGGCATTTCCAAGGTAATACTGTGATCTGACAAGCGCAATTTGGATATTGCTATTTTGCGATCTGATACCTTCAATGATCTTTTTCAAGCACCATGTATTAGTGTTTTCCGTATTGATATCTGCGATATTTAGACCACCATGATTATTCTGGTTCAGTCCGAGTTCGACAATAGCCATGTCATAGTTGGAAAAGTCAATTGTAGGATAGATAGAGTTATAGTAATCATACGCAGATACTCCGGAATATCCTTTATTTATTATGGTTGATCCGGCATAAATTCTGTTAAGTGACGCTGGGTATGAGAAATTGGACAGCACTTCATAGACAGTTCCCGGATTTGATTGCGTTCCTTCAACTACAAAACCTTCCGTAACACTGTCTCCACAGCAGATTATTGATGGATACGCATTCATTTTATAGGAAGGATACGGATTATCTGATTCATCTATTCTACGCCATGCACTATAGGAGTTTGCCCACTTGAGTCGGATATATGTTTCTCCGCCTTCCAATATAATTAGCTGTGCGCTTCCATTGGTTGATCTGGTATAGCTAAGGGTGAGGATAATCCCTCCCCGTTTATTGGAGTTAGGCAGGTCAGCAGGATAATCATTTGCCGGGTATCCGAATGCGTATATAGTATTTAAGGGTAACGTAGCCAGAGTCGAGTAGGAAGATGTGTCTGTCAGGATAATGGCACTGGAATGGAGAATATCTTGCAGATATTCATTATTAAGGATTTCTTTCCATGTGGTGAAGGTGTTCGCCCACATAATCCGAACAAACATTTTTCCATTAGCAAGGATAACCATTTGCACTGTTCCGTTTGCTGTCTGGTTATAGTTTAATGTTAGTATGAGTCCTCCCCTTTCAGTAGTAGTTGGCAGGTCTGTAGGATAATCATTTGCAGAGTATCCAAACAGGAATACCCTATTACGGGGGAGTGCTGATAATGTTTCGTATGTCGTGGTATCGGTCAGGAATGACAGGCTCCCTTTTACGAATGAATCAGTATTTTCATTTATTTGATTCCATGAAGCATACGGGTTGTTTGCACCGTATTTTGTTCTGATATACACCTTCCCATTAGATGTCGCAAATATCTGTGTCATCGAATCTTTTACATTGCTAAACGGATTACGCTGTAAAGTAATTAGCATTCCCGCGAGGGAAGAATCAGGCATGTCGGAAAAGTGATCCGTGGAAGATTGCCCTATCAGAAAAATCGTGTTGCCTTTAATATCCGCCATTGTAGCATATGTGGATGTATCCGTAATTGTGTTTTGTCCGGGATAGAATGTTGCATGGACGGCATTATTAAGTGTCGTATAATCGTCAGGAATGGATGCAATAGACTGCTGTGTTTTCTGGTCTGCACTGGAATTAAAGGATGCAATAGCACTCGCAAGTTCTTCTGCAATATCTTCGCTGTGAGTGTTATACCACTCCTGCAGAAGTGTTTCCAGTTCCGTTGCTTTGTCCTGAAGTGTCTCCAGTTCCTGCTGTGTGAGTTCATCAATATTATCTAATCCGTTCTGAATGGTTTCCTGGATATGTGTATACTGATCCAGAAAATCTTTCGCAATCTTAATGATCCAGTCCATGTTCAGATCATGGAAGTTGCTGTATGGAAAGTTTTCCCCAAAGGCACCTGTGTTCATCTTATCCCTCCTTAATATACCAAGATGCAGAAGCGCATCTTGAAATCTTCAATAATTATATCATAAAGATTGAATAGGTCAATCTGTCTCTGTTCCCTGATGAGCTTCTGTGTAGTCGTCACGCCAATGTTACCATGAGCGTGCATTTCATGTTCTCCCTCATTCGTTGTAGCCACCTGTTCCCCATGAGTGAGTCCCCCGGTCTTCCCGATTGTCTCACCATGATTCATTGTCTCCTGTACGTTTTCGGTCTTCCCGAAGTTGGTAGTCTTTGTCCCTGTTCCTTCTTCTGTCCTTCCGTAAGTCGTTGTAGTAGTCCCATCTTCCTGATCACGGGTTTGTTTGACAAGACCATCATCGTCTGCAGATACGGGCTGTGAATCGAATCCTGCGATCCAGTGTCCATTCGTCCGGGTTCCGGTCACGGTATCCTGACCGCCCTGTTCGATATCGGAAGTGGTGTTTTCCGTTTCCGATCCACCATGCGTGATTGCTTCTGTTCTTCTGTCTGTACCGCCATGAGTAGTCGTTTCCGTAGTGGTATCCGTACCGCTGTGGGTCGTTCTACCAGTACCGCTGTCACTACCTTCCTCGTACCTGTTATAGTTTTCGATAGGGTTGTACTCGTACTGTGTGGTCGCATAGAGTCTATTCCATACATCCAGATTCTTAGCTGACCATACGCCAAGCAGATTCTTGAAGACTACAGGGTTGGGGTATAACACTTCCAGTTCCGCAGTTTCGGCAAGCAGGTTGTCAATTAGGGTATCACGGTTCAATGCTTCCGGTATCTGCATCAGATCGAAAATGGTCTGATCCCAGTTATAGAGTCCCAGAGGGGACAGATTAACGGCTCTTCCCATAATAGCTCTCTCCTTCCGCAGTATTTGTCACAATCATCTTATCGGGGTCGTGTCTCCAGTCAACGGATACGGAAGTGCCAAACATGGCATTCGTTTCGTCAGCACTCTTCTGAAGTTGTTCAAGCCAGAGTTCACAGCGAGTGATGGTTTCGATATTGTTGGCGTTTACCTCATCTGTTATCAGGCGCTCACGCTTGTCGGTATTTGCATTTGGGATTCCGATAGCTGTGTCGAACATGGCTTCGATCTTCCGCATGTCAGACAGCACTCTATCCACCACATAGTTCTGTCCGATATTCTGCTGAAATGTTTCCCACACCTGTGTCCCGTCTTCTTTGAAAAGCTGTTTGTCAACAACTACACATGGCTCTCCACCTGCTACCTTATCGAACAGCTTCTTGTAGGTTTCCGCAGACGCCTTATCTTTGGCGGGGAATACGAATGACAGGTGCGAGTTCAGCAGGTTTACAGAAGCAGTTTCGGCACACAGAGCCATCATATCGGCATAGTAGTTAACCAAATCATTAATACCACCCCAGTCGGGCTGGAGCTTGAACACAGTGCATTCTGTTCCGATACGGGGCTGAAGCGATCCTTTCAGCAGAGGATTCGTGATAATCAGGTTTGTGGGCTGATAGTAAATGTCATATCCATAGGGAACACCTGCCTGACAGATAACACCATATTTGTTTGTTTCAACTACTCCAATATATCCCCAAGCAAAGAGAACATATAGGAAATAATCTCTATTCCAAGTCTTCGGGAGTTCCCACTTAAAAACTGAAATGGCTTTCTGGAAAAGGTATCGGCGGAAAAATCGCTGAAGAGCAACGTTTTTCACATGGACAGTTGACGGGCTGAAGCTCGCATTATACATATTGATATAGTCGTAACTTTCGGGTACTCCCCATCCTATATCCTTCGGCATGGCGGTTTCATCTCCTTTCGCTTATTCTGCCTTGACAATAATAACATTTTTACAGGTGTTAGTCCACCACCTATATGCTGAAATACCCATCTTGCATTAGCTCCTCTCTGTGCAATTCGTTCTGCTTCCTGTTCGGGTGGTAAGGCTCCTGGTCTTTCATATGCCCATAGGAAAACCCTTGCGAGTATCTCAGGGGTTTCTGTACTGGTAACAAATTCTTCCCATGTGTGCTGTCCATAGTTGTCTAAGCTCCATTGTATATTGTTGGTTCGCTCGTATTCTATTCTTTGGCACATTGTCCAACCAGACTGGGGATCAAGATTGCTGTCTACTGCCCATCCATAATATTTACTGCAGGGAGTCCATTGAGTCAGCCCCATACCAAACTGATCGCTCATAATGGCTGTTGGGTTATTCCAGTCGAGCGCATGATTCTGAAAATACCACGGGTTGACTGATGATTCCACCATCATGTTACCAAGCATACCGGAGATGGCATTCGGTGTCCATCCCATCTGTCGGAAGAAAGTGAACACGTTCTGCATATTTTTTATTTGTACTTCTTCCGGTTCGTATACTCGCACATCTGTTGTGCGGAATAGAATATTCAGATCCACCCACCAAGCGTCATATAGCTCTGGATTTATAGAAGCCATGTTATCACTCCCAGAAGAATCCTGTCGTAAAGTGTTCTCCTATGATTCTCTTTTCAATAATCATGCAGGGGAATTGGATATCACCATCTGCACACTGAATGAATCCGTTCAGGTTTTTGATGAAGCGTTTGGCATATAGCGGTCTGCCTTTATGAGTGATATCCTCATCAGTGATTACGAAGAATTGTGAAATGAGTACAGTGCTTACATAAGCGGAAATGAATGATCCATTGGTTCCCGAAGTTCGCATTTGGGGCATAGCTGATTCGATAGTATTGTAAACACTTCCGCCAGCACTTAGGATAGCACCTGCCACAGCACCTGCCACAGCACCACCTGCCACGCCATTCTGTCCGTAAATGGCATTTCCTGCGACTCCACCAAGGATACCACCGGCGACTATCCCACCTGCTGCATGTTTAGCGGTATCTATCAGATTAACAGTAGTACCCAGATAGTCAATACCGATCTGTGCGATCTGAATAGGAACACCGAGCAGAAAATCCGTTTCTCCGAGCAACTTCCGATTTAGACCGCCAGCTGTTTCTGCCACATAAAACTGCACTTTAGCCCGTCCGGTTATCAGGTCTACATAATAGAAATTGATGATTACAGAACCAACTTCCATATAAGAAGTATCGATAGGGTACGCACCAAATTTCCCAAATAGAATCCTTTTTGTATACGGGGCATAGTCCAGATACTTTCCTCGCAATACCTGTGGGTGTTCGGGCATAGTTGCCGACTCAGTTAATGTGATAGCCTGTACAGAAACCAGTTTACCGGACAGCGGATAGCCCCACCAACCAAGTTTGATAGTAGTAACAGCCGTGCCAGGAATGTTTTCAATAGGCATAGGGAACCAGACGCAAGAGGATATATACTGATATGGATTATACATAGTTTTAAGCAGTTCGATGGAGATGTCCGTAACTATTGGGGTCGGAGGATCGGTCGTGTCGTCCAAAAAATTCATCAGAATCAGGTTATCGTCACTGAAAAGATATTCTTTCAGCGCACCAAATTGCAAGGGAGTCATGGCATAATAGTTAATGGCACCTACTGTATCGGCCGTTTCACCGTTGATGATACCGAGTATATAGGTTCCCTGTGACAATGATTCAACAAAAGGATTCTGGAAGGCTGTTGATTCAATCGAGAAGTCAGTAGTTGCGGGATACATCGTGTCTGATATAGCACCATTAAAATCTGTGGTGGAATCGTGCCGAAGAATATACTCCTCGCACTCTCCGATTGAAGTCTTCCAACTTGCCAGTGTGTCCACGGTCAGGGAGCATTCCCAGAGTCCTTCTGCCCATGTCCAGTCATTCACAAAGTAGTATCTCTGGAAGTTCGGGATAAATGCGTAAGACAGCCCTTCTGGGTTCTCGTCCGCAGTCAATCTCTCAATCTTGAATCGGGGATTCAGGATAGAACACGGTTCCCTCAGGAATCCGTTGAGGGATTTAGTAGCACTACCTGTCGGTCTTTTTGTACTGTTCACCCTTTTGCTGAAGGTGGTATAAAATTCAATAATCATATTTGTCCCCTCCTAAAAGAATAGGGGATAGCCGTTTCCAACTATCCCCAAGCTCGTCTGTTATCAATCAGTCGAGCAGGAACACAACACCCTTTTCAGTGTTGTCAGAGAAGCACCGGAGTCGCATATGATACCACATGTTCCTGTACTCTCCACGGGCATTAACAGGAGTGGGGATAACCTTCTCATGGATCATTGCCCAGCCCATAGCATCCTCATCGAACAGCAGTGCGAATACGCCAGTCTGATTGACAGCACTACCAGTGGTAGCCACACCGGAAGTGTTGGTATAGGTAGGAGTGACCAAGATCTTGTCAGGGGTATCAATGCCCTGCCAGAAGTTCAGCGTTTCCACATCGGCATACTTCAGATAGTTGTCATGGAACGTATCAGCCAGAACACGAGCATCAAGCTGATACCGATCCTGTCCGAGCATGTACATTTTCTGCTTGTTGTAAGGGGTATGCCGGGGGATGGGTTTACCGCTGATGGTGGTCTGATATCTGGTGGACATCTCCTTGAAAAGGGAAGCCACAGAAGCAATGCGAGCATATACCCATTTCATGAAAGCACCATAGTTTTCAGGCTGATAGACAGTGGTGGCAGTCAGGGACAGTCCGGTCAGTGCATTGTATTCGGTCAGCAGGTGGATGTTCCGGGAAGCATTGTTTTCAGCAATCAGACCGCCAATGAAATTCGCAACCAGTCCCCTGCTCAGGTTCTCCTTCGCCAGTTCGATCTTGTTGCTCATGTCAGTGGTGATCATGGACAGAAACTGTCCAAACTCCGCAGAAGAACGGAAGGCAGTTTCAAGCTGATCCTCAAAGACGGTGTAGTGGTCAGAGAAGACAGACTGCCCAAGGAAGTTCGTCTGGACGAAGTCTCGCTTGTTGATGATCCAGTGGTCAACACTCAGACCGTTGCCGGTTGGGTTCCCGGTCTGGGTCGCATCGAAAGTTACAGGATACTTATAAGCATCATCATCTTTCCAATCGGAAGCCACAATGTTAAATTTCCTCATGTACGCTCCCCACTGGGGCAGGTCTTTTTCCAGTCCCCGCATGGTAGCGGAGTAGGGACGGATGGCAAAGATGGTTCTCGCCAGCACATTGGACAGGGTATTGAAAATTACATCATTTCCCAGAGTCAAGGCGGTCTGGGCAACGGAGATAAAGTCGGCTTCAGTATTGATAACCGCACTCCTGCCAGTAGCCTGTTTAACAAGATCATTGAGTACCGCACTGCTCTGCTGAAAAGTCAGGGTATTCACACTCATTTCGCATTTCCTCCTTTATTGGTCTTCATGGTTTTCAGGATATCCTTCAGCACTTCCAGAATATCCTTCATCACACAAACAAGGTCAAACATGTCATACCTCCCTCGCCTTGAATGTCGGTCTGATGATCTCAGCGATCATATCCTCTGCTGTCGGGGTCTGGGGAGTAGCTCCCCCAGGAATCACGCTCTGGGCAATCGCATTTGCCTGAACCGCTGATGTCAGCTTCGCAATAGATTGCATAAGGTCTGCCATAGACGGCTGTGCTTCCTGCTGTGCGGGTTGGGGTACGGGTTGGGCAACGGGTTGGGCAACGGGTTCAGCAACTTGTACGGGTGCCTGTTCAGTCTGGACAACGGGCTGTTGTACGGGAACGGGGTCAGAGTTTGCGGGGTTTGGGTTTTCCATCTGTGCGATCTCATCTTTAGTATAACCTGCCTTCACGAGTGCCATGATGTCGGTGAGTTCCATTAGATATTATCCCCCTTTATATATTTTGTCAATATTTCCAAAGCTTTCAAGGCTTCTGCTCTGCCGATGTTAGTCTGCATATTCTCATATTCGATCATGTCCATCAGACCAACATGCGAGAAATGAGTGTCGGATACATAGCATACGCATTTCCCCGGAGCAGGAGAATGCATCGCCTGTCCGTTGCCCACATACAAGCCAACGTGCCGGGCATTCCCTTCTCCGTCATGGTAGCCCTTGGCTTCTTCTCCCCCGTCATTCTTCACCACAAACAGGAAGGCTCCCAGAGGAATCATGCCGAATTTCTTGATGCACTCAGAAACGGTTCCCTTCCATTTAACATAGTTGCGCCACATGGAATTAGAACCACGCCAGTTGTACGGAGTTCCGTCTTTCTTCCGCACATTCAGATCGTAGAGTACCTGCTCCACGAATGCCTGACAGTCAAGCTCTTCGTACGGGGTTCCCAGATAGCCCCCGGTCTTAGCCTGTTCTGCCACATCTGGTCCGGGAATGCTCAGAATCATTTTACTTCTCCTCCAGTTTGTCGAGCAATTTCTGAATGACAAGGGTATTGTTATTGATAGCTTCCGTGATAGTCCGTTCCTGATCTGTAATAGCACCGTTGAATGTGATTTTCAGATCAGTAATGGTTTCATTCAGCTTTTCCGTTTCTTCCCTGTGTGCCTTCTGCTCGTTCTGGAGCATGACGAACATGGCAATCGCCACGGCAATCGGGAATCCTACGGTCTGAATGATTGTAAGGATGTCCTGCATGATCCTCTCCCTTCTCCCCGGATATTAAAATGGTGGGTACTCTTTGTGACTGTGCGGAGTCGTGCCCACCCTTCCGAGGTATGCACCGGGCAGAGTACCCACCAAAGTTATTATATCTTTTCTGCGCTTATGTTGTCAATGGATATAATACGAGGAATCCGGTTTTCATATTTCAAACTACAAGCCCTGCAGTAAGATTCATTACCACACTCCTCTGCAGTTACAAATGGGCACACATTATTATCCGGAATGTGTAATCTTGTAAACGTTTCTAAATCCATATCCATTTCCGCAACTATTCGTAGCATATTATCCTCCTATACATCCCAGTATTTAATGAACATTTTTTCCGAAAGAACATCCTCAAAATCTATTTTCCCTGCGATATACATGTCCCAGTGACTGCGGTATATCCTCTGGTAATGCAAGCGGTCTGTGTCTGAAAGCGAAAATTTCCTATTAAAGATACCGCTTAAATGGGTAGTTGCGTAAAGTCTGTTCTCTGATTTGTGCCTATAGATACACAGCTCTCCGATAGAGCAGATCGGGCTAAATTCAGACAGCGGTCTGGGTCGTACATGCTGACGGTCTACATTAAAATCGTTGTCCAGTGCCATGCTCGCAAACTCTGATCCATCTGTCAGATTATAAAGCACCGTGTCTGACTTTTTCCTGCTGATTGGAGAACGATGAAGCATGATTAGCTGAATTCCTCTCCGATCATCCGTCCACCTGTCCGCATTTCCTTTCTGCATCTTGTCTGCGATCCTGATTAGCTTCAGGGATTCAAACACCGGATTCGTGATATCATTCGCATTCGCAAGACAGACCATCTGAATCGGAGCGATACCCTTTAGCTCACGGTTTCGGTTCATCGTTTCATAGGCATTGAACAGCGCATCCGCTTCGTTTTTCAGGAGTCGTTCATGCTTCTCTGGGATAAACTCGTCATAGATAAGAAGCTGAATATCTGATGCGTCAAAACCTCTCATATTGGACAGTGTGGACAGCGCACAGGTATATCCGATGATTCCCTCTGCATCTTCTCCGAGTGGTTCATAGAACATCGAATTGTATTTGCTGATGGATTTCACCATTACATTCCATCCTAAATCCTGATTGAGTGGCTTGAACACACTGAATTCCGGCTTACTGATAAGATCGGCTTGTGACTGGGTTCGTCTCATAAGCATGAAACGCCTTCCATCCTCTTTGGCAACCTTCAAAGTTGTATAGGTTTTTCCAGTCCCCCGCCCACCTACCAGAAAGTTAAAGGGATACCCTTCATCGAGTATCCCTCTAACGTTTACATAGCCGGATGAATCATAGATTTTCACTTGGCAATGTCGCAGGTCAGGTATTCACGGTTGCTTTTGCTCATGCCACTTCCCACAACAAACCGGGTCGGAGGTTCCTCATTGCCAGCACCGAAAATTGCGAGAATATCGCTGAAATTGCGGACAAAGGTCTTGCTGTTGGTGGCGTACTTCGCACCGTCCACAGTCTCCACAGCCAGAACGGTCATCGGATTGCCCTTGACATCTTCATCGGTGTACAACACATACTTGAGAATGTCCAGAATCTCGCCCTTTGCGTCAGCCATCTTGCGCACATCGTTTCCCTTGGTCAGAGCATACAGGTCAGCACTGGTAAGTCCTTCGGTCTTCTTGATGATTTCCATGTTTGAGTCCTCCTATATAGTTTGGGTTTCGGTTCCGTCCGGGTCTTCGCATAGTCCATGTCACGGTTGAGAGAGGAGCATATTTTCAGTTGGTGCGGTGTACACGATCGCCTGAATGTCCACGCTCGCCGGATTAGGAACCTTAATAATAATATCACACAATGTATGGATTGTAAAGATAATTTTTAGAAAATTTCAGAATCCTCTCATATTCCCCCGTGATCCCCAGAGTATATTCCGAAGGAAGGATAGCAACATTAGCAGTAATCGGCAGACGCTTGCCCTCAATGTCCACATGATCAATTTCAGGCGCATCATTATAAACCGCTTGCGTTCCCCCGGCTTCCGTAAAGACAAATCCCGGCTCAAATGCCGATAAGCCACCATGTTCGTCGAGTTCCGCACCACCTTTCTTTTTATTGACTCCTGCAATAGTACAGTGTACTTTTTCACCTTCTCGCTCAATGTACGCATACTTTTTAGCCCCCAGAGTTTTGAAATACCGATAGGCATATCCAGTGTCTTTCAGGTCCTCGGTTTCAAAAACCCCCATGTAATGGGTGTTCCCCAAGGGGTCAGTAGCCATAGCACCAGATTCCTTGCACTCAGCAATCCTATCACTATTATAAGAAGACCAATCAACACTGCCAGTATACTTAACACTATCTGTATCGCAGTAAATGAAGTCTGCCCCTTCTGTTTCATGTACGAGCCTTATCCCCCTTTCGAGTGCATCCCGGCTGTGCGCTGTCACCCAGACGCCCCATTGATAAGCCAGGAATGCCTTTTCATTGCTTTTACCCAGAAGCTCCTGTTTAATTCCTTTGATAGCACTTAGATATTGCTCTTTTGTCCATCCCTCTTTCTTGGCTGTCTCCTGCAGGATGGATTCATCTGTGTCATAGTCTCCTACCTGTTTGAAAATCTGTTTGAATTTCACTGGGTCTTGAGCCATCATGCCATAAAGTGAGTTTAGAAGTGCTTTTGCCTTATCGTAGAAGACTTCCTGCCCTTCTACTCCCTTCAGCTTCGTCTTATCCTGATAATACTTAATTACTTCGTCAATCAACGGCTGAGGGAGCTTTTTATAGGAAGCATACCATCCTTGCAGAAAAATGATTTTCCCTTCGTATTCTTCGAGAATGATTTTCAGATCAATGTCGGTTATGGTCGTTTCCAGATAGTCAGCTTGCAAAATCCGTCCGTTATCCTCAGTGTCTACACTATTCCGAATATTTCTGCATTTGTCTTTGCTCAGATACGGACAGCCCCAGAAAGGGTCTTTCAGACGCAAGTTCTGAATGCCAATCCGGAGCAGGAGGGCCTTATGCCGAAGCGTGATACAACGGGCTATATAGTCCTCATTCAGATTATGCTTCAAAATGGGAGAAAAAACGCTCATGGGATATTCACAGTTACATATAACTGCAGGATACGATGAGGAGCGATCTGCGCTGTGTACGTTCTCAATTATATCCCCGGAATAGTATCTATTACTATGAGTATTACCACCACGAAAGGCTTCCCTCAGTGCCTCATAAGTGTCAATATCAGGCAAAATCGAATATACGAAATTGTGATGCACCGAGCCATTTTTCATAGCCCGTTTTGCATTTCTACGCACATAACCAGTGGATGTCAGCGGTATGGTCTGCAGAGTATCACCGTCCCGAGCCATCAGAGCATTTACCGCTTCTACCAGTCCACGAACATCATTCACGCAGTATTCAAGCTCTTCCGGGCTTAATTCAGTCCACGGATACCGCTTTACCGAATAGTTGAAATCTTCCCCGGATAGCTTCTGATGCTCTACGCCCATTTTCTCTGTAAACTGCTTCAGGGACATATTCGTCAGCTTGTAACTACATCTAAATTCAAAACAGCCCCACATATCGAATTTAACCACTTTCCGGGAACCTACTGCGAAAACTTCTTCCGGCTGAAAATGGTAAATACCCTTCAGAAACTGATGCTCATATGACGCATTGTGTATGTAGCACACAAGCCACCTGTCCGCAGGAAGAACAGCCTGAATCCGCTTCTGCAAATCCAGAAACTCATCCCAAGTGCGCCCTATAACTGTGTAGTCCTCTCCAAACTGCCATTGCCAGATATACATGACACTTTGCTGAATATCATCCAGTAATGTCGTTTCAATGTCAAAGGCTGTCGTGATGCCGATATAGTGACGCTTTTTGCCCCCAGGATTCCCCCTGCGATTCTTCAGCAAAGGGGGATGGGCAAAATACTGCTCCGGTTGAAAATCCGCACATTTTACAACCATACTGAGTTACCATCCAATCCTCTCTCTAAATTCCTTCATGTCAACGATCTGATAACCTGTCTCCGGATCAATATTCTGTTTAACATCTTCGGTATGTGTCAGATACCAGTCCAGATTATCCAGAACGTCTTGAAACTGCTCTTTGGTCAAACCAAGGGTCAAATCAGCGAGTTCCCTCATATCATCGGAACCATAAAAGATTTTATCTTTTCTTGCCCTGTTCAAAATTTTGATCATTCGCCAGTAATTATCCTGAGTGATACCGCCTGATGTCATTCCGGTTTTTTCATCAATTTCCTTATCCTTAAAACCCAGAGCCTTGTTCAGCCTAAGGGCAGTTTTCCGCATTATCTCTGTCTGCCCCTTGATTGTGCTACCCTTAGCGGTCACAAATTTGGAAAGCTCTGAATAAGCCTTTGCGAAGTCTCTGGGGTCAAGGTCGCGCAGACGCTTGAAACCGAAACGATTTTGCCTGTAAGTTTCCGTTTCCTGAAATTGCGTCTTTCCCATGCGCTGAATACGCTTCTGAGCAATATCCCTCATTTTGGTATATTCCCTGCGCATAGCCTTGATGTCATCTCGCATCATTGCCTGAGCTTGGTCAACGGTCACTTTCTCCATCACTTCTCACCTACCTTGATTCCGAAATCCCGGATATAAGACACGATAGCCTTGGTGATCATAGCGGAGCGATTGATATTGTAGTGATCGCAAAGCTCCTGCATGGCATCAAAAACATGCAAAGGCAGGGAGACTGATATAATCTCCCTGTCACCCTTACGGGTTTTACTGATTCCATCCTGCATTGTAAAGTCCCTCCATCATTTTAATGTGTGCCATATCGCACAGGTTAATAATACTACTAAGCTCGTCCTGCGTCAACATGTCATCAAGATACGCGCACCTGAGAATAAGGTCAAGTAGCTGATGCCCTGCATTGAAACCATAAGAGGGAGCGGACAGGATCCGCCCCCGGTAAAAGTCGAAAACGCCTTCATAGCTCATTCTTCAATCCTCCTCTTCCAATTGTTCCATCGCTTCATCAACAGTGATTCCATACTCGTCACACAAGCGCAGCATGTCGGATTCCGTAATGACGCAGGTGTCAGAAGTGGCACCCCATTCATCATAATATTCGGGAAGGATTCTGTACAGCTTTTCCATGATTAGCCCTCCTTTGTGATATAGTCTGTATCGGTTTCCTCATCTCGCCAATAAATGTAATGATACCCCTTCTGAGTGGTGAAGCGCTCGCAGAAATGAAACATTTCATTTTGCTCCTTTTCCCTCTGGTATTCGTCCAGGGGGATCAGACAAGCAACCATAACAAGCCTCTCGCCATCCATAACTGCCCTCAGATGGGTACATTCCTCATCCGAAAACTGCCATGAAACCAGAGCAAATAGATTCCCCCACAGCGGAAATTTACAGACTCGGTACCCTTCCTGTGCTTTAATAGTGTCCATTTGATTTCCTCTCTTTCTTCTGCATCTGGTGCAGATCACAAGGGACGGGAGCCGTCCCCTGCTGATCTGAATCAGATTTCAGTCCAAAGCTGAACCGACTCGCAATCGTCCAGAATCTCCACGTATATAGGAGAGAACGAGCCTATATATTCATAACCGGAAATGTGCCCGTACTTCCCATGCTCATCCTCATAAAAATACGGATAGCTCAGACTTTCAACCTGATCAAGGTACGTTCTCATACTTCCACGGTTATAGTATGCTCTCCCCTGCCCGTCCCAAAAGATTCTTTTTACCCTTCCGAGCTTCTCCAGTCTGAAACCATACATCCCGCCATCAACACACTTGATAGTTTTCATGTTCAATCCTCTCTTTCTTCTGCATCTGGTGCAGATCACAAGGGAGGGAGTCCCTCCCCTGATAATCTGAATCAGCGTTTATGCAAAGTGTCCGTGTGTGCTATAATCCCATTCGATACATCCATCACGATAGATAGTTATCACATGAGCCATAAAAGTCCATCCTGAATGAATGTTAACCATCTCATAAGTGTCCGAATCAATAGCCCTGATGCACTTGTAGGAGCCACCACCTGCATTTTCATATGTGTTGTCCTTTCTAAGCTCAAAATGCCTCATACCGTTTTTCATGTTCAATCCTCTCTTTCTTCTGCATCTGGTGCAGATCACAAGGGACGGGAGCCGTCCCCTGCTGATCTGAATCAGAACCATTCTTTTTCAATCAAGTCATCAATCACATGTGGAAGAAGATAACACCTGATAGTTACATCAATTGCCTCCCAATTAGCTTCCAGAATCCAATGACCTAATTGCTCCTCAGATATATACCCTTCTGCTTCTGCATCTGCCAAATATTCAAAACTGTGTTCGTCTCCAAGTACGTTTTCCTTCGCCTGGTATCTATTGAAGGTGTATGATCCGGAACCATTCCCAGTAACTGCATCATCATCGAAAAACCTATCATTCAAATAATCTCTAAGCTCGTCCGCTTCCATGCCCACAATCTCAGTGTGGTTGATGGGTTCATTCATTGCATCAATCAAATCTTTCCTAACTGCCCACTTATAACCGTACATCTCAAGCTCCTCTCTGGTTTAACAGGTTTTCCTTCCTGATATACTATATATATTCGACAGGGCTAATTATGAAACCTGCTATTTTTCTTATTTTTATTAACTTATTTTA
>JAZURO010000030.1:0-18182 GCA_045606265.1 Eubacteriales bacterium | reverse complement strand
CTACGGGCTGCTCGGGCTCGGGTTTCTCTGTTGTAGTTGTGGGCTTTGAATCAAACATTTCACATCCTACTAATACTGTGATCGCCATCATCATTACCATCATTACTACAAATACTTTAATGAGGTTTTTCATAGTTTTTTCTCCTTTTTAATATTTTTATGATCATTTTTAATCATACTACGCAAGAACCGATGTAGTTATTAATTAATAAGTCCTTACCAAGGTCTGTACTTTTTCACAATTTCATCAAAATTGATACTTCTGTCAATTTGAGAATTTTTGTTTAAGTAATCGACCAAATCTTCCATTTGCTCATAAGTAATATTGATATCACCATCGCAAATGGTAACTCTTAATGCTTTGGAATCAATCCAAAACAGTCTTTTTTCAAAATCCACCACGTCTATCGGTAAATTGTTATCTTTAACATACTGCTTAAACAAGTCGTTTTCAAACAAGATACCCGCAGGCGTATCCAATGTGTATTTTGCGGGAACTTCCTTTTTTTCCAGCTTCACGGGAGTCAATTCCTTCTCAAATGCAACACCGCAAAGTGAAATTTTTTCTTCATTAATTATAGATCTTGTATTGAGCGCTGTATAAATCTCATATTCTCCGTTTTCAAGCTCAAAAGAGTCCGTAGAATTGCGATAAGATTTTATATCGTCAACGTCAATCTCAATAGTTACACGTTCCTTTGTATTCGCTTTTATGAATACCTTTCTGAACGCTTTTAATTCTTTTATGGGTCTGTAAATATCGGATTTCTTTTTGCCAACGTAAATCTGGATAACGTCATCACCGTCAATATCACTTTCATTCGTTATATCCAAAGATACCTTAATCTTTTCACCGTTTACACAGCAAGAAAAGTTAGAATAACTGAATTTTGAATAACTGAGTCCGTATCCAAAAGGTAAAATAAATCCGTTTTCTTGCAGATCGTAATATCTGTAACCCACAAAAATGTCATCGTGATAGTAGGTATGATAAATATCACGTCTTGCATATTCATTATTTATTGGATTCTGCTCCAAGGAAGAAATCCAGGTTTCCGGTAATCTTCCGCAGGGGTTGTGATATCCGAACAAGTTGTTGAAAATAGCTTCCGACTGTCCTTCTCCCGCCAAATAGGTTATCATCATGGAATTTGACAGATTATAAACGTCCTTAACATTCACGACACTGCCGCTTACTAAAACGGTTGCAAAGGTTGAAAACACCTCTTTAACCATTCTCAGCACCTCAATTTGCTGAGGACGAAGATCGATTGTGCTTCTGTCAATTCCTTCGGATTCATCGTGCTGATATTGACCTAAAAACAGCAGCACCTTATCATATTTGCCTTGATATTTCAGCAAATCCGATGAAGTTACGGTTGCTTTTTCTTCATCATAGCATTCGATAAAATCATATTCTATGCCGTTTGAATTCAACACATCAAGGAAGGTAGTGTCTTTATAGGCGTTAACCCAGCCGCTGCCCTTTCCGACAAATCGAGCGTGGTTTGCGAAATAACCCAAAACCAGAATTCTATCTTTTTTACATATCGGTAAATAACCGTCGTCGTTTTTAGTCAAAACGATCGTTTTATCAGCAACGCTTACCGCCTGAGCGTGCAGCTTATCAAGATCCAATTCTTCAAGCTGCTTTGCGTTCTTGAATTTCAATGTTGTTTGATAGATTTGATCGTCCAGTCTGATAAGATCATCATCATCAAACGTTTTACCATAGCCCCTGTCCATAAAATCATAGCTCATCTTGGCTAATGGCATTTCAATATTAAGTCCTGTCCTGTACGTAACTCCCTTATCGCTTACTGCACACCAGTCCGACATAATAAGTCCGTTAAAGCCGAACTCCCCTCTGAGTTTCTTTTGTAACAAATATTCGGATTCGTTAACATAAACGCCGTTTATTTTGTTGTACGAGGTCATTATTGAGGTGGGATCTGAATATTTGAGAGTATATTTGAAGCCCCTCAGATATATCTCATTAAGCGCCCTTAATGAAACCTCGCTGCTGTTAACAGTTCTTCCGTGCTCCTGAGAGTTGCAGGCATAGTGCTTAACACAAGCACCAACGCCTTTATCTTCAAGTCCGTTTACATATTGTGCAGCCAAAATTCCCGTAAGATACGGATCCTCTGAAAAATACTCAAAATTTCTGCCGCACATTACGTATCTCTTAATGTTAATGCCGGGAGCTAACAAAATGTTTGTCCCGTGGTGAAGGCACTCTTTTGCAATAAGCTCACCCGTTTCATAGCAGGCATCTTTATCAAAAGACGCCGCCAATGCGCTGGGTGTAGGCATACATACCGTTTGGATCACCTCGTTCTGCTCGGTAAATCCGTTTTTCAAGGGCTTGCGCAGCCCGCTTGGTCCGTCATTCAATATGATCACGTTTTCGGGATCACGATAGCTCGCAATCTCCCAAGCGGACAAGCCCGTCAGATATTTATATCTGCTGTATCTTTCTTTTTTATCCATAATAATCACTGAATTAAGTCATTGATTGAAAAATATGAATCAATGCTTTCTTCCGGCTTATCGGTAGCTGTTCCGTTAACAAGATAATTATTGATAATGATCCTTGTTCCCACGGGAGCCCCAACGTTTGCCGTAACATTGCTGTAATTAAAGCACATCTTGATTTCATCGGGATTTGTAATTCCCAAATCCTCATAGCTGATGTAAAGCTCAAGTGTCATACCGTCCGACTCATCACAGTTTGCAAGTCCTTTTGTTGTAACGTGATACTGATAATCGAAAATCTTCTTATTATATACAAGGTTTCCAAATTCAAGTGTAATATCGTCACTGTTAAGACTTGTTCCCTTGCCGTAAACTCTTAAAAGATTTGCGGCGCTAAGACAAATCGTAGTTCTCTTGCTTACGTCGGAATCGGTGAGATAAATGATGAAATCATCATTATTTCCATTTTGTCCCATATCGCCCTTTTTCCAATTTTCACCGTCAGTAAATATCTCACTGTCGTTGATACTTGCGGCAATATAGAGTCCATTTTCACCCTTGATTACGTAAATCTTGCCCTGTCCGTTCGGCAAAAGATTTTCTTTAACGTTTGTATATTCGCTCAAATCACCGTCAACAAAAGCAACATCAGCGCTTACGTTAATTTTAAGTGAATATTCTTTAAGTCCGTCTGCTGTATTAACCCTGAATTTTACATCCTGCTCGCCTTCTGCATTGCAATCGTAATCTGAGTATTCAGCCACCTTTACATATCCTGTGTAAAGATTTGTGAAGCTTGCTTTTACATAATGAGGCAATTCAACCTTCGCTCCGAGAGGAACGTTAATCACTTCTTCTTCAATTGCACTTATTTCTCTTGTATCATTATAAGAAATAAACTCAGCTGCAATTCTGTTGCCCAAAACGTTATTGCTCTGCGCTCCGAAGTGCCAGGGTTCAAAAGTATTTGTGTACAAGTCGCCCGTTTTGATAAGGGATACGTTCTTCAAACTATTAGAAACGTTTGCTTGAATTTCTCTTAAATCATTGGAATACTTTGCGCTGTTTGTCAACGCCTCAGTAATTGCAACGGGCATATCTTCATTACCGAAATAAGCTCTGAAATCATTGATAAAATATGTCAATGCCTTTTCATAAATCAACATATTTTCATCAAATTTTGCATCCTGCTCACCGTGAACGAATGCTAATCCGTCAATAACAACGTCATAGCCAAGCTCAGTCAATTCGTTTATTGCTTTTTCTACAAGCATATACAAATTGTTGGTAAGGGGACCTGTTTGTGCGCCCTTGCTTGTTTCATTAACCTGATCCAAATTCAAGTATTCAGCAACTGATGAATCATTGATTGCCGAGCTTGAATACCAATGATGAGTAAAGGTTGATCCACTTGCCGTGTACTTAACGATTACCGATTTATACTCCGCATCAAATTTAGGATATGCGGAAGCCATTGTTTGTCCCATTCCGATCTCGGGACCAAATTCAGATGGAAAATCACCGTATCCGGGTTCAAGAGGTTCGATATACAAGGAATCGTCAATGCCGGGAATATCAATAAGATCTCCCATCGGCAAACCGTCAGCTAAAATGTCAACGTCAACATTGACTTCTCTGTCCTCTTCGCTCAGATCGTTTACAAGTGCTTTCCCGCGAGCGCCGGACTGTCCCGCAAGAACCATTAAATGAACCTTTTCCTTTTCGGGTGCGGGCGGTTCTGTTCCGGGGCCCTGAGACTCTTCGGGCTGATCGGGCTGAAAACAGCTAACAAAGCTCAGCATCAAAAAGCAAATCAACAAAATTGAAATTATTTTCTTCATATTTGCCTCCTATTTGCCAAGTACTACTATTTCATTGAGAGCCACCGGCTTATCACTCTTAACGCAAATAACCACGTGGTCTGCTCTGAACGTATTAAGGAACTCAACTGTGAAGGCACTGTTGGGGAATACAAATTGTTTATTGTCATTTACATAAAGATCTGAGGCAAACTGTGCATAGTTAACTACGTTACCGTTGCCGAAATCGATATATTCGATTTCCAACAGTATTTTTTCATAGTAAGCACTGTTGTAAATTGCGATTCCGCCTATTTCATACTCTTTATCAAATTTCAATTCGATAAATGAATACTCAGTGCCGAGTGTAACCTCTTTTTCTTCCTCACCCTTTAAGTTATAGCAATCCACTATATAATTGTCATTGATTGCACCTGCGTTTGTAACGTTCTCTGACTTGACCTCAGCCAAGGGTGCAATGTTCTTATAGCCACTTATATACTGCGGCAGGGGCTGAACGGAATATGTTGGGCCATTACAGAAAGGAACTCCGTTTTGGTCGAACTGAACGTAATCAAATGCAAAATAACGCTTTTCATATCTTCCGTTACCGTCACGGTCCATATGTCCGTGGTATCCGATCATAACCTGATCGCCCACGTTAAAGAAACAATGGTGTCCCGTTCCGGATGCAAATCCTGCCCACTGATTGCTGACAGTATTGTTTGAAATATTTGTGCCGGGATAACCGAGCAACATATTTGTCCAAAGTCCGTTTGTCTGATAGGGCTTTTCAAAGTTGCCAAGCGGTGAGTCAGACACTGCATAGCAAACATTATAGTATTTGTCCCAACAAGCATTTACGGAATAAGTCATATAGTATTTACCGTTAGATTTGATAACGAAGGGTGCCTCTGCGATGGGCAATCCGCTTCTGTACATCTCCCACGACAATGGCTTCAAAATTGAATTTGAAGAATTGAGCGCACCCGGTTCTACTATCTTTGTGTAGGTTGACCAATCAGCTTCATAGGGGCTGTTCATCTTTACGCCCACAATGTGCTGATTCTCGTTACAAGCTACACTGTAATACATATACATCTGTTCATCGTCATCAACGAACACAGTGATGTCCAAAACATCGAAATTCTGGTTCTTATCCAAGAAAAGCGGTGTTTCCAAGCCATTTACCTTGTCATTTTTCAAGGGCTTATACGGGCCTGTCGGATTATCAGCCACTACAACGCTGTTACGGCGGATACCATTTATATCCTTAGCGCTGTAATACATATAGTAAACACCGTCAAAGCAATAGATTTCCGGTGCATAGATCGCTGCATTATCCGCTTCCCAGCCATCGTACTTAGAAGGATCGTAAATAGCAAAATGTCTTTCGTAAGTAACAAAATCTTCCGTTGAATAACAGTCGATAACGTTACCGTCTCTGTCACTTGTTCCAACGATATAATACGTATCGTTCTCGACAAAAACCTGAGGGTCGGGCAAAGGAACCTGATCAAGAGTATTTACATACCACTTGGTTTCATCATATTCCAAGCCCTCTCCGTCATAGGTTAATGCGTGGTCGATGTAATCTACGTTTTCTTTCAAAGAGGATTCCACACTTTGAGGATAGGATTCTTCCTCAGGTATGCATCCTGTAAAAGTTGAAATAACCATAATTGTTAAAATAAATATAGATACTATTCTGCGCATTATAAACCTCCCGCCTATCAGATTCTGTCTCCGCAGTTGTCATCAAAGATCAAAATCTTGTCTTTATTAAATGCTAATTCAACGTCAGTGTGGGGTTTAATCAATACGTTAGTTGAAATCTTGGCAATTAACTTTGAATCAGCCCAATTTGAGTGAACAAGAAGCTCGCTTCCAAGCAATTCAACTATATCCGAATTAACAACAAACTTATCTGTTTTGTTTCCTTCAAATTCCGAATCAAGAACAATATCCTCAGGTCTTATACCAAGTCTTATGGGGTGTCTGCCTGCCAATGCACCTTCGCACTTAGCCAAAAGATTTACGGCAACCTCATAAAGATTGTTCACAAATTCTATGTCAGTAGAATTCAGATTAACCTTTGATTTTGTTTTCTTTTTGCGTTTTGAAGGCTTCTGATAATACAATGTATCATCAATCACAAGCTCTTCTCTGCTGAATACCTGTGCATTATGCAACATACCAATGTCACTTGAAGGTATCTTTTCAAAGGTCAACAAGGGTTCTCTTATTTTAAGCACCCATTTTTTGTCAACTTTGTACATATTATTTTCATTCTCAGCCAAGAACAAAGCAATAAGTCTTTGAATCTCTTCACCGCAAGGCATTCCTGCAGTAATTTCAGTCACTTCGTTAAGAGCTTTCATCAATGCGGGCATCTCAATCAAGCCGTTATCGTCATAAAGAACTTTATCAAGAACCTTCAATGCGTGCATCTTCTTAAAGTCATCTGTAACAAGCATTCTTCTCAGCTTGTCGATTTTAGCTTCATAATAAGCATTGTGTCTTTGAACGTATTCTTCTGACAAAGCAACCTCATATCCGTTAGAGAAAATGATCTTTCCGTTGTCATATTCAACGTCAAAAATATTCATAGCGGGTGAGCCGATAAACGTTGCAACGAATATATTGTTAGGATTGCAATATATCTCCTGCGGTGTTCCTATTTGCTGTACCCAGCCCTTGCTCATAACCACGATCTTTGTAGCCATTGTCATAGCTTCCGTCTGGTCGTGAGTTACGTAGATTGTTGTTGCGCCGATTTGCTCGTGAATTCTTACGATCTCACTTCTCATCTGAACTCTGAGCTTTGCATCAAGGTTTGAGAGAGGTTCGTCCATAAGGAAGAGCTTAGCATTTCTTACGATTGCACGTCCGAGTGCAACACGCTGCATCTGACCGCCCGACAATTCCTTCGGTCTTCTGTCAAGATACGGGCCAAGATCCAAAATTGATGCCGCCTCAAATACTCTTGCTCGGATTTCTTCCTTGCTCATCTTTACGTAGTGATATTGAATCTGTCCGTCTTTGATCAAACGGTATTCTCCATCCACTCCGTATCCCTTTTCGGCAAGCTTTTTGGATTCTTCGGCAATTTTCAAAGCAGCAGTGCGTTTGAGCTCTTCGTAAAGAGTAACACCGTTAACCCTCTTGTTCAGATCGACTATGTAGTTAACTTCATATTTGCGCAAAATTTTTGCTGCTTCGTCACATATTTTCATTCTGGTGGCGATATATTCAATCACCGTTCCGTAATTCAATGATTTGTTACTTGCGGCTTTTACCGCATTAACAAGCTCGTGCATGCGGTTGTCTATAACGTCAACAACCTGGCTCCAAGCCTTGATAACTGTTGCTTCCTTAGCCCTTTTGAATCTGCGGGCACGAAGAGGAAATGCAATATTATCAAAAACTGTCATTTGCGGATACAGTGCATAGTTCTGAAATACCATTGAAATATCACGATCTTTACTGCTTGTATAGTTGGAAAGAACCTTATCGATATACAAATAACCGCTTGTTATATCTTCAAGTCCTGCAATCATACGAAGAGTTGTGGATTTACCGCAGCCGGAGGGACCAACTAAAACGATAAAGTCATTTTCGGATATATCAATGTTGAAATCATATACTGCCTGTATTCCGTTTGGATATATCTTGTTAATATCCTTCAAAGATACAAAAGCATCAACTTCATTGTTTGATATTTTATATCCACTGTTCTTTAATATTTTTCCGGCCTTATTAGTCGGAACTGCCATTCCGCCGTCAATAGGCCTATTCTCTGTATTAATCATTCAGTCCACTCCTTATTACATCTTAATTCCGCTGCTTGACATACCTTCAATAATCTTATCCTGAGCAATTATGTACATAACAAGCACGGGCAACAAACAAATTACACCGCCTGCAAGCGCCGTTCCTATCAAGTTACTGCTCTTAGAGTTATTTATGATGTATGCCATACCAACCTGCAACGTCCACAAATTGGTATCCTTTGCTCCGTATAGCATCTGTGGCCAGATCAAGTCGTTCCAACCGCCCATAAATCCGAAAAGGCCTTGAACGAACAGGACGGTTTTACCAAGCGGCAACACGATTTTATAAAAAATCTTAAAGTTGCTGTATCCGTCCATCTTTGCTGATTCAATCAGGTCTTTGGGTATGGATTCAAAGAATGTTTTGATCAAATACATTCCATATACACCGCCAAGACCGGGGATAATAAGAGCCAATAACGATCTGTTAAGACCCATTGAATATACCATTGACTGATTACCTACGGATGTAGCTGCGCCGGGTATAATCATTGACGCAACTATGATCGCAAACAATTTGTTACGATGCTTGAAATCTATGAACGTAAAGGCATATGCAGCAAGTGATGCCACAAACAAATACAACAAGGTTCCGCCAATAGCACTGAAACAGCTGTTTAAGAACCAGGTTCCTATTTTGTAGTCCTGAACTGTGTTTGCCTGGCCTATTCCCTCAGGAAGCTTACCAAACAAGAGCATTTCATAGTTTTCTAACGTATAACCACTGTGTGGATAAAAAAGCTCCTTGGGATAAAGCATTGTGTCCGTATATCCTCTGAGTGAGCCAAAAAACATAATAACAAAAGGTGATATCCAAACTATACAAAACACGAGCAAGAATGCAAATGATATTATCTTTCCAATATTAACTTGTCTTTTTCCTGTAAACTCTTTCTTTTTACGAAAGCCTATATATTGTTCTATTGTTATTTGATTGCGTGCCATTTGTTATATGCCTCCGAAATTTTTGTACCGGTTTTCTTGTCGCGAGTAATATACATCTGGATACCTGAAATAATACCTGCAAACAGCGCAAATACCAAGCTCGCGGCAGCACCCAAACCATACAGCTTTGACTTGAAGGTCAGGTCGTTGGCTACTATATCCTGAATAAAGTACATCAGAGTTGAGGTCTTGCCGCCTGCCGGCATACTTGCTATCGCAGCTATTGACGGGCCGCCACCCGATAATACGTAGTTTTGCCCGTATAATCCAAGATAACCCAATATCGTTGTGAACATACACAAAACCAATTGAGGTTTAATTCCGGGAACAGTTACGTTCATGATCTTACGGAAGGACGAGCAACCGTCCATATCAGCAGCTTCATACAAATGCTTCGGCACGTTTTGAAGTCCTGCATTCAAAATAATGAAGTTGCCTCCCCAACCTCCCCACAAACACATGAAGAAGATCGGTATCCAAGCATATGCGATTTCAACCTCTTGACCAAGCAGATTGAAGCTGAACCACGTATCTATAAACCACATTGTGTCAAGTCCAAAAAATTCAGCCAACACACCGTGTTGCGATTTTGACATAAACAGCAATGTGAAAATAGTACCCGCAGCCGTCAAGGGAACGATTGAAGGCATATATATCAATGCTCTGAACAATTTATATCCCGGGGGTTTTCTGTTTACTAATATAGCTAAAGCCAAAGGCAATAGAATTGCGATGGGAACCATTATCACTGAAAACATAATGGTATGTACAAACGAAAGCCAGAAGCTATTGAAAACACCGGGCATAAATGATTTATCAAAAAGCATTCTGAACCACATAAAGTCGTTGAATTGCTCTACGCCCGGTTTTCCATATTGAAAGTTCGTCAGTGAGATATAGATTCCGTAAAACAGAGGCAATACAAAAAATACGATAAATGCCGCTAAATACGGTAACAGGAATATTGCGGTTATACCGTATTTTTTGATTGCTCCTATTCGTTTAGACCTTTGTTTAGCATATTCTTCTAAAACAATAGTCTTTTCCATAAATTAATTCCTACTTAATTCCCATGTTTAACAAATTGAGTGCTTCCTGCGTTGAGTTAGCAGTATCAATAAGAGTTTGAATAGCTTTGTTAACTGTACATCCGTCAACTGACAAAAGCTGTGCCTGTACGTCACCTACCGCAGTTGTCAAACCGCCGATCAATGTTGTAGCGTACTGTGAGCTTTCAAGTGCAATAATATCTGCGGGATCGCCCATTGCCTGCAAAGTGATGCTCTTGGAAGCAGCTGTCTGATAGGACTCTGATTCATAAACGTTCTTCCAAGCGGGAAGGTGACCTGCTTTACACCATTCTGTCAAATTGTAATTGCCTTCTTCGTCCTGCTGCTGTGTCAACCATTCAGCAAAGATCAAAGCTGCTGCTGCTTTTTGCATACTTGTAACCTTCTTGGTTACTGTGATAACGTGTCCGTTTCCGTACCATTTTCCTGCTGTTTCAGCGGGAGCGCCTTCAGCCGCCATATAGTAAGGACGAGCTACTGCATAAGGATTCTGGTAGATGGGATCATTAGCATCTTCCTCAGTTACACCAAGCTTACCGGCTGTGGACAACTGTTTGTTGTTCCACCAAACATCATATGTATTAGCTACCATCCAAGGACCTTCTGAGAACATTACTATCTGTCCTTTGGGGAATGCAGACTCTTTCTGACCTGCATCACCGTACAATCTCTGGTTGTAACGGTTAACCAAGTCTGTAACGTACTGTCTGAGACCTGCGTTCTGATGGAATGAAACGTTGCCGTTTGCATCAACAAGAGAACCGCCGTTTACGTACAATGCTGTCAAGTTATCACTTTCCTGTGAATGGAAGAATGCGGGATAGAAGTTCTGAACAGTTGCCTGTGAAGCGGCATCCTTTATTGCGGGGTTACCTGTCTTTAACTGATACCAGGAGTGATCCTGCTCCAAGTTAATGTTTCTAACCCACAATTCGCCGGAATCTGCCAATCTTCTGAGACCTTCAAGCAACGTCTGATATTCCTCATAGCTCTGAGGAATAAAACGTGTGTTATTATCAAATCCCAAGCCGTTTTTCTTAATGATATCCTGTCTGATCTGTGTCAAATATCCGTGTGCGTCGATCGGGATACCGTAATGCTTTCCGTTATAAATCGTTGTTTTTTCGATATTGTCATAAGCATTTGCAAAGTCGAGGTCAACTCCCGCTGTGTTGATAAGATCATCAAGGGGATAGAAGTAACCTTTAAGTGCATATTCAATATTCTTTTCGTTATGCATCAAGCACATATCGGGGAAATTTGCCCAGTCATTTGCATATGTGCTGTCCAATGAGTTATAGTAATCGTAGTGACCAACGGAAGTAACGTTGATTTCGATCATACCTGCGTATTCCTTGTTAAATTCCTTAACAAGCTCCAAGAGTTTATCCTGGTCGGGCTGACCGATAACGCTCCACATATTGAGTTTAACATTTTCCAAATAGGATACGTCAAACACACCGTTTTCGTCTCTTGGAAGGTCATCAACTATGCTGTCAACACTGGGTGGTTCATCTCCCGGCGTCTGGTCATTGTTGTTACCGCCGCCGCAACCGATAAATCCGGTTGTTAATGCGAGAACCATAAGAATACTTATGATCCTGATAAATAACTTAGATTTCATAATAAATCTTCCTTTCTTTCAATAAGATCTTCCCCGATTCTTTTCGTCGGAGTCTTCCTCTTCAAGATTGTGAGTATCAACTACAACGTCACGGAAAATAATATTTAACAAATTTTGCTTTTTGCCTGTGAATAATCCAAAGGCACTTGAAATTCCGCTGATGATCATAACGATAATTATTACCCAAGCCAAGGATAGCTTCTGCTGAGCATTTACCGGTACGAACATAGCTTCAAATCCACCGTTAAACGGCGGGAAAAGATACAAAATGAACGCAATTGGAATACATTCGAAGCAATGAACAACGGTCTTAATCAAAGGAACGTACCATTTGTTTGCCTCGCCGTTAAGGTTGATTACACCTAATCCAAACAGCTTATATGAAATACTTCTTTCATTTTTGAACAAATACTTCGGAATCAAGAATACAATCAGGCAGGAAATGAAAATTGAAATCACCAACGTGATATTGGTATATCTCGCCTCAGCGCTGAACGCTTCCATATATTCGATATAGTGAGTCGAATAATAGGGCTCGCTTTGCAAAATCATATTCTCTGCCTCTTCAAGCATACTTGAATAACCGTTGTAATAGGTCTCGTAATAAGTTGCTCCCGTTTGTCCGATGGTATCGGAAGAATTGATAAACAGGTAATAGAATAAATAGTACGCAACCTGTGTGTTCAAAACGGGTAATTCACTCACGTCCTTATTGAATGAAAACATAAACGTCGCATTTTCGCCAAATGCTCTCTTATATATTTCAAACAAATCTTCCTCGGCTTCTATTTTTATGCTCGGATCATTTTTCAGATATCGGCAGTAAAAATATGCCACGTTGTCATTCTCTATCGAGTGTACACCGTTAATCATAACGTCATGATCGGCGTCAAACTGAAAGTTGGATTGCTGATTGTTTCCGAAGACCTCATAGGACAGGCAAATCGCTCTGTACAGATTTTTGATTACCACAACGTCAGTCGTAACTCTTTCTCCGTCAACGTATTCAACAATATGCGTTTCTTTTGTCAGCTCTTCATAATAGTCGATTTCGTCATTTATTGTTTTTTGGGCATCCTTGTAAGCTGAGGTGCTTTGGGTAATCTGAAAAGCTCCCAGAAATATTACCTCAGCCAACAAAGCTACCAGTATAAGATCAATTACCCAACAAACAAATCGCTTGCTCGTTTTGGCGGGTAACGATCTTTTGAAAATATTTCTATCGAATTTAGTTTTTTCCACGGATTAGTCTTCCAAAAATTCGCAGTAAACAGGAGCTGCGGGAATCTTCTTTGCAACCTCAGCTGCATCTGATGTAGCGTAGTAATTTGAGAAAGTTGCATCACAGCTGAAATCATAGAAACCAACGTGGCTGGCAATAGGTGCGCCGTTTTCATAGAGGATATCCATAGAATCGCTCAACTGGAATGAGCCCATATAATTACCGTTTACGTAAACGTGGAAGTTTGCGCCGTCACGTGCAACGCCCAATTTGAATTTTGTTTCGAATGTGATTTTGGAATCACCTGTGTTCCAAGCATAGTCGTGATGTCTTGCCAAGGAGTTTGTAATGCCGGGTTCCCAAGCCCAGTGGTCGCCTCTGGATACTTCACATACACCAAATTCGTTCCACTCGTTGTTATCCTGACCCTTAACCAAATTGCCACTCTCATCATAAGAGTCGTTCAGGCCAATGGATGCGTTAAGGAAGAAAGCAACCATTGTGTTAATGCCTTCAGAGTTTTCACCGGCTGCTACAATACCAATCTTGGGCCATCTGTCGTCCCAAAGAACCTCGTGAAGTGTAATCTCAGTTTCAACGTACCACTGTGTTGAATAGATGTCAGCAATGTAGTAGAAGTTTGTCAAGCCGGAGCTTGTTCTGAATGAACCTGTCTGTGTTTCATCGTTCCATTCGTTGGAGAAATCATCCTCAGAAGGAATCATAGACAATTCTCTGTCGATAAATACTCTGCTAACTACGATATCAAATGTGCAGGATTTTGTCTTGTCAGCATTTGAAGTAACAGTAATTGTTGCAGTACCGGGAGCTACTGCCTCGGCTCTCTTTGCGCTGATCTTTACGATATCGGGATTGCTTGATTCGTATGTACAAGCTCTTTGAGCTGCACTGAGAGCACCTGTTCCCTTGATTTCATAGAAGTTTGTCAACAAAAGTGATTCTCCAACCTTCAATGTTGTTGAAGCTTCTGTTGCTGTCAATGATTCAATTACATTCTTTGAATCTGTTGGTCTGGTTGCAGAGGGTCCTGTTGCAGAAGGTTCGGTTGCAGAGGGTTTAGGTTCTTCAGTAGGAATAATATCCTCCAAGAAGCAGCCCATTGCAGTCAAGCAAAAGATGCATACCAAAAGACTTAATGCTACTGTTCTGATCAATTTGTTCATAATTGTGGCTAATAATCAACTTGTACTCTTGATTATTAATTTCTCCTTTTTGTTATTTTTTCGCTGTGAGTACAACACAGGTTGATTAATAAATATTTTAGAAAGCAATCTGAAAAGACAAACTTTCTTACTATATATTTATACATATACATTTTAACACATAACACTCGTCTTAAAAACCTATTTGATTATACAAATGGGTGCAAAATATTCTCATTTTTGCTTTATTTTCTCTATTTTGTATAATCGAATAACATTTTTTTGTGTATTTTATACAATTATTTCAATTTTGGGTATTTACAAAACGTTTGGAATATGATATAATGTGGTTGTAATACACAGGAAAGGAGGGGGAGAATATGCACACTAGTAAATGGGGAGAGGAAATAGTTGTTGATAATGTACCCTCAAATGACTATCTTGACGTAATTATGGCTGGTATAACTCATCCAAATCCCACTTACAGAATAATTCACAATGTTTCAAAGCAGTTCCCTTACGACTACTATGTTTTCGAATACGTAGTAAAGGGCAAGGGATATATCGAAACGCCGGAGGAAAAATATACTGTAACCGGTGGGGATTTTTATTTTTTGAATAAGCTTCGATATCATATCTATTATGCTGATCCCGACGATCCGTACGAAAAGATTTTTATCGTTTTGAAGGGCAGCTTTGTGGACTGTCTTGTATCAAATTATCATCTGAATGATAGTGTTTACATCAAAAAATGCAATTTGAACAGCTTGATGACTCACATCATCAACCTGCTTAACAGAGAAGGCCCGATAAACTACGATAAGCTTGCGGTATCCGTTCTTGAAATGTTTCAGCAGGTGTTTCCTGCCCCCTATTACAGCACTCCCACAACAAGCAGAGTGCCCGAAATGATTAAGAATTATATTGATGCTCACATAACCGAAAAAATAACCTTGGATGACATCAGTAAGCATCTATATATAAGCAAGGCGCATATTGAAAGATCCTTCAAAAAAGAGTACAATCAGACGCCGCTTGCATACTGCGCAAATCAAAAAATATCGCAGGTTGCTTCAATGCTTGTAACAACTGACTATTCCCTCTCTCAAATTGCAGCTCATCTCGGATTTTCCGACGTTAAGTATATGTCCAAGAGTTTCAAAAAAATAAAGGGTAAAACGCCTATGGAATATAAGCGTGACAAGCTTTTGAACAATCCGATAGTTAAAAAAGGAAGAACAACGTAAATGTGTTTTCGCAATAGAAATACAATTTTACGTTTTTAATTATTTTTATCATAGTAAAAATACAAGTAATGCAGGCGCTTTTTAATGCGTTCTGCGGAAAGGCAAATTATGAAAAACACAAAAGCTCTATTAGTAGCAGTGCTGGTTTTGACTTTGGCACTCATCATTTCATCTTGCAGCTTTATTTCAGGTCCACAGGATGAAACCACAACAACCACTTCGACAACGAACACCACTCAAACTACCCCGCCGGACGTAACTGAGGCATCAATAGTGAGCATCACGCTGGGCGGTGCAAAAACAGAATTCGCCTTTGGTGAGAGATTCTCATCAAGCGACTTGATTGTCAGCGCCAAGCTCTCAGACGGAAGTGAAAGAGTTCTGGGCAAAGAAGAATACTCGGTAGTGAGTGAGGAGTATGACTCTATGAAAGTAGGTACATATCAGGCAACCGTATCCGTTAAAGATACAGATATTGAAGAATCCTATAACGTTACGGTAGCACAGGCGAACAAACTCAAAGTGCTGATGATTGGCAACTCATTTGCAGATGATACAATCAACTATGCGTACGAAATCGCCAGAAATTCAGGAATTCCCGCAGAAAATATACTTATTGCTGATATTTATATCGGCGGTTGTACAATAGATAGACATTGGCAAAACGCGCAGTCCAATGCCGCTGCTTATCGCTTCGGTCTTGAACGTGAGGGCTGGTTCGATGGCAGCACTTATACTAACTGGACAATGGAACAGGCAATAAAATATGCTGATTGGGACTTCATCACCTTCCAGCAAGGAAGTGCAAGTAGTGGTGTGCAAAAATCATTTGCAAACCTTCAGAATCTTATGGATTACGTTTATGATATTGCTACCGACGAGGTATCCAACCCCAACGCCAATCCTGATGTTAAGTTCGTGTGGCATATGACCTGGGCTTATGCGCAGGACACAACAAATTCAGGTTTTTCAGCATATAATTACGACCAGATGACAATGTATAAATTCATCCAATCCTGTATTCAACTTAACGTTACGAACAAGGATTTTGTAGCAATCATCCCCAACGGTACCGCTATTCAGAATGCAAGAACCTCTTTCCTCGGTGATAATCTTACACGAGATCAATACGACCATTTGTCACTTGATGCAGGTAGATATATCGCAGCTATGGGACTTGTAGGCACACTTACGGGAAGAGATATGTCAAAAATCACCTGGAAACCCTCCGACAGTGGATTTGATGCTCCAATGACAAATGAAATGATCCTTGTTTGTAAAGAGAGCTATGCAAATGCAATGGCATCTCCATTTAAGGTTACCGAATCCCAATATTTGCCCGAAGATATTGCAGACATTTTTGATAAGTCTTTTGAGGGAACAGGCACCAAAGACGATCCCTTCCTCATTCAGAATGCTGATGATTTGCGAAAGCTCGCAGAGCTTACCGCAGGACAAAATTACGGTGACAAAAACATCTATTACAAGCTCACAAATGATATTGATCTTGGAACTGACTCCTGGACTCCGATTTGTGCATCCGCGTCAAACGGATGGGTAACTCCCGATGCTGCAAACAGCTTTAATGCTAACTTTGACGGAAACGGCAAAACAATCACGTTTGTAGGTACATATACGGGCGATACCTGGGCAAAGGGCTTGTTCAGTGCTATCGGTGGATACGTTCACGATCTTACACTTCGTGGCAGCATTACCAGTGAAAAGGGTGTAATCGGCTCGCTTGCGGCCTATGCAAAAACAGGTGCTAAGATCGAAAATATTACCTCCTATATGACTATAACAGCCGGTAACAACCAAGTTGGCGGAATTATTGGATATATAGCTTCTCCCAACGTTACGATAACGAATTGCTCAAATTACGGTCAGGTTACTGCAAGAGAGCTTGTCGGCGGTATCGTGGGCGGTTCTTGGCAAAACGTTACGTATATTAACTGTTCTAACCACGGTGAAGTAACAGCCACATCACAAAGATGCGGCGGCATTGCAGGTGAAAAATTTGCAATAGCGACTCTCACAAACTGCACAAACGACGGAATTGTAAAGGCAGGAACAACACTTGCTACCGAAGATAGCGGTACTGCCAATAACGGCTATGTAGGTTATCTTGTAGGAGAAATCAAATAACCATAACTGCCATTAGAATTAGTAGTTAGACTTCAAAAAAGCCACAGAAATATCATCAAATTACAAATTCAGGCAGCCGCTGATTTGCGGCTGCCTTTTTGCTGCTTATATACTAACAGACCCAAGTTTTTACTCCATAAAAGCCGAACAAAAAAGGTATAATCCAAGATAGATTATACCTTTTACATTTGTTAGATTGCTGTGTATCCGCCGTCAACAGGAAGAATAATACCTGTAACATAAGAGGATTCCTCAGCACCAAGGAATATAGCCCAGAGTTAAGCTCACCCTCGTGACCGTATCTTCCAAGCGGAACTGTTGCCTTCATATATGCAGTAAAATATATACGTACAAACCAAAAGCTAACAAAGTCTATACGTAAATGCTCGCTTGCAAATTGAAATGCCAAAAAAGACGACCACGCTCGGGAAGGCTCGCAAGCGAGCTAAATTCGTCGAGGAGTTCTCACGCAAGCGCAGAACGTCCTTTCGCCGAATTTGCGAACCCTTTTCCGAAACTCTCGTTTCGGAGATGAGCTCGTTAACGAGTGAGAGTACCAAAAAAGACGACCACGCTCGGGAAGGCTCGCAAGCGAGCTAAATTCGTCGAGGAGTTCTCACGCAAGCGCAGAACGTCCTTTCGCCGAATTTGCGAAC
>JAZURO010000029.1:0-4161 GCA_045606265.1 Eubacteriales bacterium | reverse complement strand
GCCGAATCGCCCGAGTATGTCCAAAAATAAGAGCCGCCGCCAGCATTACGCAAATACCTCTTATATATAGTCGTGTTAGGGTCTACTAAATTCACCCCGCCCCCCGCAGGCCACGGGTTTGCGTAGCCGTGGAGGTCTTGGATGGGCTGCATGGTGACGGAAACATCGTTTAGAGCGACAATCTTATCTTCGATGGCGATCATCGGCTGTAACTGCTGGCTCGTCCCAAAGGAAGCCCCCGAAGGAATTACGATGCTGAATTTCAGGGTGTTCGTTGTGGAAGTTGCTATGTATTGCAGGGGGTCATTCCCGGTAATCGTGGAAACAACCACATTTGAGCTGTTTGTTTCCGTCACTGCGATTCTTGCGCCGCTGTAGCCGGATGTTACGATAAACTTCTGCCCTGCCGTGATTCCTAACTGCGAGAGAGTCCCTTGCGCAATGGTGAAATACGCATCGGCTGTTGCCGTACCCGTGACAACCACATCGCCCTCACCATTAACCGTAAATGTTATGCCGTTCGTAGTCTTCGTAGTATCTGTATAGGGGTACGAAAGGATGTTGCTTCCTAAATTGTCCCAGGAAAGGTACACGGCAGACGAGTTCTTTAGCTGTGCCAACTGGTAATTAATCCCAAGGGACGAAGAAGAATAGGAAACCGGGAACTGCACGAAGCCAGTAGAAGCCTCCATTCCCGTGGAAGTAACCACTTTGCACATGATGGAGTAGGTGTTCCCGGTAATCAAGCCGTCAGCGTCGAAGGAAAGAACCTGTGTGCTGATTGCACCAGTTTTCCGAATCGGTGTGCTTTCAGACCCAGCCAGGGCGAAGACCCATTCCACGGTGGAAATGGGATCGCCCTGCGCCTGGGAGTAGTTTGCCGTAATCGTGAGAGAGTTGGAAGCGACTGGCGTGGTTATCGTGTTGATCGCCAAAGTGGGTGTGCTTCTCGTGATGAAAACGGAGGCGGATGTCTGCTCCACATAATCGCTCACGCCCCACCACTGCGTTATCAGCATCTTGTATCCGTACTGGTAGCCGTTCACGATTCCTGCCGTAGACAAGGCTGCGGCGGAGATAATGGCCGTGAAGTATGTGGCGTTGCCGTACTTATCGTGCGGTTCAAACACGGGAGAAACAGACACGGAGCCGGAATCGTACATGAGTGTACTGCCGGAATCGTTCTGGTAAATCTTGATCTGATACGCCGTCATCGGTGTATCGCCGTTGACTTGCCACGACACATTTAAGTCCTGAGTTACATCGACAGTTCCAGCACCGATGCCTGAAAATGTGGAAGGAAATATGTTGGAAGGTTGAAATAGCATGTCTTTTTACTCCTCTTATACCGCTTCGTTTACATGCAGGGAAATCGTGCGCATGACTTCAGCAAACGGTTTCTGCATCATGTCAGACCCTACCTTAATTCCGTTCACATAGATGTTTCCGCCGTTATTGTTGGTAACGAACGAGTCACGCTTGGCTACAATCGAATCGGAAGCACCCATGAGCATACGCACGGAATCGGCAAACGTAGCAAAATTGGCGTTCCTTACGGGATTTAGGATGGCGCTGGTGATGTCCGGGCCGATGACAGCCTCCGGGCCAACACCGCCCTTTCGCATCAATCCGCTTCCAAAGGCGATACCGCCGCTGTCAAACGTAGTTCTTGATGTTGTTGTGCTTCCGCTTGTGTTTGCGTTGATATTCGACAAGCCGAAGTTGTAGCCGGAACCGACAAATCCGCCCCTCAGAGCGTTCAGAAGGGCCGCAATGCCCCCTGCCTGTCCCTTCATGGTAGAAGTGCCTGTGCCTCTGAGGTCTGCAAGAAGCGCCTTGATATCACCGCTTGGAGCCTCGATAGCATCAACGATAGCGTCCCAACTGTCCTTGTACGCATCGAACTGCGCCTGTAGGTCTTCCTTCTGCGCTTGGATAGCCGCCTTACGCTCCTCGTAGTCTTGGTCGGACAAGTAATCGTTCAGGTCTTTCAGAGCCTTTTCGTAGGCTTCCTGTGCATCCTGCACGGCTTTCTGATCCGCCATCCATTCCCACTGTTGCGTTTCTTCGTTGTAGTAGCGGACGGTCCTTTCGACTTGGGCTTTGTTTAGATCGAGAAGGGCATTATCGACCGCAAGCTGTTTCTCTTGCAGTTTGTTGGATTCTTCCTGTGCTTTCCTCTCGGCTTCGAGTTCCGCCAACTGGTCATCCAAAACCTTCAGCTTCTCTTTCAGGTCATCGTTGCCCTTGTCCAGTAGGTAATCGACCAGTTTTTTCAGTGTAGCCCAACTATCTGATGGATCAACGGCAGCAGCTCCGCCGCCTCCGCCTCCCCCACTTCCGCCGCTTCCGCTTGCGCCGTATGGGTTCTTTGGGGATGTGGTAATAATCTTATTAGTAGCAACTTCGCCATCAGGCCCGACCATATACACGGTATGCGTGTCTATTCCACGAAGACCTTTTCCGACAGCAAACCCAGGAATGCCAAGAGCCGATTTCGTTTCGCTTGCGGTAAGCACCACATCGTCAGAGCGAAGGTTGACAAGTGCTGGTCTGCCTCCGTTTGCAATGTACGCTCTCCCCTGCGATTTGCTTATGATAAGTTCCGGCTTGGAGCCGTTTGCCGGGAACTCGTCATTGACAAGGGCAGGGCCGCTGTAGCTGTCATGCTTTCCACCAGCGTAACCTCTTGACTTGTAGTATTCCGTCATGCTTACGCCCTTGCTTTTAGCATATGCGTAGCTTTGGGCATTCTTTACACTCATGCCATCAATCTCTTGTATGATGGTTACTCTGACAGTCTTATCCTTTATGCCGTCAAGCATCGAATTGATGTTGTCAACGGCGGTTTGCACTTCCGATTGCGCGGAGTCTGTCTGAACCTTTAATTCAGGCTCCGGCAGTTCCGTGTTCTCCGCCATCCAATCGTCCATCTCGTCTGAGTACATACCCAGAGATCGAATCATGGAAGCCCAGAAGTCGGCTCCGATTCCCGTAGAATTTTGCATGGATTGTAGGAACTCGTCTATGCTCTGATTTCCCTTGTTGAAAGCCCATTGGTAGGCGTCCCCAAGGTCTGTCATGGATGCAATTACTTGTCCTGTTGCTTCATCCACAATCTCGCCGGAAGCGTTCGCAAAGTTCCCCCACAATGCGGCAGCGGCATTAGAGTAATCTCCCTGCGCTATCGCGCCAAAGTATGTATCAAGGGATTCTTGCGCTATTTTTCCGATTGCATCTTTATCGGATGTACCGAAGAACAACTGCGCTCCGGCTTTATATGCGTTAGAACCGTAGTATCCCTTTTCAGCGGCTTCCTGCATCGCCTTGTAGATGTCCGCTGCTGACTTTATGGACGAATCTTTCTCGTCCTTCATTTTGTCTGCGGCATCTTTAATGTTGGCGTTTGCTTTGCTGAACGCTTCGGAAAGTGCGTCTACGGCTTCGGCTTCGCCCTCATAGACTTTGATTACTTCTATGGAAGCGTTGGCGAGTTCTTTTTGTTTTTCAACGAAATTATTTAGAACGCTTGAAATATCTCCGCCTGTTTCCTGCCTGTTCCATGACTTTTTCCCACGAGGTCTCATCCAATCAAACCAAGCATCAAGCCAGCCGACTTCTGATCCGTCACTTCCGGTTATTGCTTTTGCGGCAGCATAACGGTCATAATTCTTATTTATTTCATTCTGCTTTTTCAGAAAATCATTAAGTTTATTCAGAGCATTCGTTGTGTATGTGATGATATTCTGTAACGGCCCACCCGCCATCGTCAGGGTGGACACAACATCCGTCCATGCCGTTTTTAATTCGTTTGACTTAGCTTGCCAGCTATCAAGATACACCTCGTTCTTCTGTAATGCCGTACCGCTTGCCTCATCGAACTGCTCCAACTGCCTTTGGTATACATCGTAGTTGTCCATTAAGGAGAACAGAACGTTACCACGGCGGTTTCCGGCAAGGGCGTTTTGAAGGTATGCCTTTTCTTTTGTGTTCAGGGTGTCCCACTTTTCGTTGAGTTCGCCCATTATCTCCGTGAAGCTCTTTAGTTCTTTAGCATCGTTCAATACTGAAATGCCAACGGAATCAAGGGCTTTTGCGGCATTAGATATTGCCGCAGCATCTATTATTTCTCCATCGTCCAACTCACCTTTGACCTGGCGA
>JAZURO010000028.1:0-5910 GCA_045606265.1 Eubacteriales bacterium | reverse complement strand
CTCCCCCCGCCGTAACCAGCCGCCCCTCATCGGTCACGCCCACGGGCTGGGTCATGTCGGAGGTGGCGGAAACAGGTTTCACGCCGCCAAGATTGTTCTCCGACGCAACAGGCAGCGTATAAGCCTGTACAGGGTTTTCGTCCAGATAAGCGTTTACAGCATCTTTTATTGCGTCTGGTGTTGCGCCACCAGACTTCACCGCTTCTTCGATTTCGGAGAGGAACATTTCCTCTCTGGTGACGGGTTCAAGGTCTACCGTTCCATGCCCTGCCGCTTTTGACATAAACATTTCTTTTCTTGTAATAGGTTCAAGTGCCATTATTCATCCTCGCTTTCATTGTTTTTAATTTGCGGTTTTCACAGCTTCTGCGCCGGTGGCAACATCAGTTGCCCCCCCGTCATCGCCCGTCGTGGTTTCTTCGCCCTCTGCGCCCGTCAAGGCGTATCGGTCAGCCGCTTCTGCATCCTTTCGTTTTAGCACTTCCTGCGCCTTGTCTGCATCGCCAAGCAGGGTCAAAATCTTGGTGGTGACATACTCATCATCAAGGTATTCAGCAGATTGTAGCACCATCTCCAGCGTTTCAGTTTGATTGCTCATCTGTGAACGGGTATAAGTCGGCTCGTCCTCGATGCCAGCCAGTTCCAAAATGCCGTTGATAAACTCGGTCACTTGATATTCAAACTGGTCTGTTTTCTGATTGATAGGCTCGTAAGCCGCCTGGATTTGCGTGGCGGTTACAGAACCGGCAGACACATCTTGTACTTTAATTGCCATAAAGTCCGTGTATAACTGCTCTGTGAGTCTGTCGAGGGCTTCTGCGGTTGCCTCAAACTCCACGGACACATTATGAGCCTCAACGGATGCGCCGTCGTCACCGTCAGCGTGGGCGGTGTGGGTCAACTTCAACTGTTCGATAAACTTTGCATCGTCAACCTCATTCATACCGCCGCAATTCTTCAAAATCCAGTAAATGAACTCGCCATCGCTGACATTGTTAATCAAGCCGGACACCATCAAATCGTAAGCATCAATCGTGCCTTGATTGCCTACAAGGTCGCTCTGCCTGTTGACATTCCACAGCGGCACAACGGGGAAGCCAGGGTAATTATCGCCATCATAAATCGGGTCGCCAATTTCAGCTTTGGTAACGCTCTGGATGTATTTCTTCTTTTCGTGCAATACTTGCACATCTTCATCCTTGCGCTTGATGTAGTCCGTGTAACCGTCCAGTTCGTACAGAGTGGCACGGAGAGGCTTTTGGTCGTCAATCTGCCAGAAACGAACACCAGCCTTCAAGCCGCCGTCATCCTCATCATACAGAGGCACAAACTCGGTCAGCTTGAATACTTCCAAATGGTCGTAGTTCCAAAAGCCGAAACCGATACCGCCGTTCTTTGCAGCCGTGGCACAATCCTGCACACGCTTGTCGAAGTCCTTGCCAAGCTTCTTCTTGTTCGCCTCGGTCTTGAAGGTTACGCCATTACCCAGCAGATAGGACACCGCCTGCGTGGTGAAATAGTTGTACCAGTTCGATGCAATCTTATTGTTTGCGCTCCAAATGTCGGGTACCTTCTGCCCGAACTGATTATGCACGAATTTTTGAAACCGCATAATCGTGGGGTTTTGGTGCTTGTAGTACAGTTCCGCATCGGCAGCAATCGCATAATCCTTGCTTGCCTTGTGCTCACGGATTGCCGAAAGCACAAACTCCATTCTGTCCCGCTCGTTTTCGCCAATTTCCAAAAGGTCGTTATATGTGAGAATGTCAATCACGCTCCCTTATATCGTTTTGCATCAACAAAAGCCCTTGCAAAATCATCAATCATTTGGTGCATATATCTCACTTGAAATTCATCCACCATATCGCTGACAAGGCAAGTTTTTAAGTGAAGCAGTTCGTGTACAAGTGTTTTTTCAAAATCAAATGGAACAATTCTTTCTCCATAGTATTGCGGGTCAAGAATTTCAATCCTTGCTGTTTTAATGCTTTCAGACCAATCTGTACACCCGGCGCATCCTTCCAGTTCCATTTCTTCGGGTTTGCAATTTGGAACAAGTTTAATTCTCCAATCCTGCAAGCCAAGTCTATTTTGCCATTCAATAAGCAAATCCTGTGCGTTATCCACGGTCAATTACAACCTCCTTTGCATTAAAGCAATGGTAATCTTCACAATATCCACAACCAATCGCAATTCTTTGGTGTTCTTCGTCTTTGTGAAGATTGCACCCAATCGGCCCAGTTGTAATTTCTTTCCCGTTTTTAATCATCTTTCCTTGATTGGCGTAAATACAAAAATCACAGCAAGGAAATTCGCAATCTTTACATAAAACCATAGTTTGCCTCCTACATAAAAATCGGTGTGTAATTGCTTGTTGCCTCATCTATTTTTCGTTTTTCTGATTTTTTCTTCAATCGTTGACCGTTTCATTCCAACCCTTATGCCCTTAATGCCAAGTGACCTTGCTTCCGCAATTAACGCATTATAAGACTGTCTTCCGGCCTCAAACACTTTTGCCCTTCGAGATGCACTTTCAATTTCCCTTGCGGATTTTGATGCACTGAAAGTTTTGCCAGACGCATCACTCCATGTCGCCTCATATTGGCTGGACGCTCTTCTATAGGAATAAAATTCTTGCGCTTTTTGCTCTGTAATCCACTCTGACGGTCTACCATCAGATGCAAGTTGCGATTTTGGCACCCAAACGGTTCTTGTCCTTGTTGTTTCAAGGTCATAATCAGTAACAGAAATTTTCAAAGAAACTGCTTTTTCTGTTTCTCCGAAATATTTTGGTTTACCTCCACCGCTTCTACTTCCTATTCCGCTTGAACTGCCTCTACCACCCATAGTCCGTTTTTACCTCCCTAAATTTTTCTTGAAACGATTTAATCCGTATAATGTTTGCATTACATTCTTTTGGTATTTCACCGTGGAATATGACCGTTTTCGGCTCTAACCGCCGTAACATTTCATTCCATCCGTCAAGAAACAATTTCCTTGTCTCCTCACTCCGCTGAGTGCTTACACTTGAAACGGCAACTGTCGCTCCTTTCGGTGCGCCATCAAAGCACCAAGAAAAGCTGTCTTTATCGCTCCATGCAATAGTTGGAATAACCTTGTATCCCAAACTTTGCCACAATGCACCCAGCCAATGCTTGCGGTAGTGGTTGTATATCTGCAATGCTTTAGGGTAATCGGTATATAGGCTAAAGTCCGGGGTCATAATGGAATGGAATTGACCGATCAAATCAATATATGCGTTTGGCTCTCTCCATAGTCGCTCAAACTGGTAATCATCCACAAAGAAATGCAAACCCTTGTCGCCCTTATTCTTTGCTGATCTCGCATAGTTGAAACCAACAAACTCGCAAGGCTCATAAACATACGGTTCTAATACTGGAATATTATACTGCCCCTCTGTTTCAAATTGGGCAATATTCAAATTCTCGCAAAATCGACTATTCCTGTAATTCGCCATTCTGCATCCTCTCCGCTTCTTCCCTCAATGCCTTGGAAAGTGCGTCCTCTGCCTTTTCCTCGTCATAGCGACCAGTAACAACCCGTCCGCTGTCGCTCCATCCGCACCAGTTTTTTAAGTCAAAAATGGACATTGTGGGGTTGTACTTGCCCATCATACCGCCCTGCATAATCACATCGCTTTGCAGTTGCTCAAATTCCTTTTTTATACTGGGGAAGTATTTATTCAAACTATTGTAAATCGTCTTTCTGTCGGTGTCCTTATAGTGCTGTGACAGCCATCTGCAAAAAGCCGATTGTGTAGGTACTGAATTAAACTCATTCTGTACGATCTCGTTGCAGAAGTCAGACCAAAGGGCAATCATTTGTTCCGCACTCTCAAACCGCTTTGGCTGTCCTCGTTTTGCCATCCAGCCTCACCTCCAAACAGAAAAATAGTGCATACATTTTCATTAAAAATTCGCGCCGAGCAAGAAAAAATGGATAAAAAACTTGCTCGGCACATTCTCGTCTATTCCGAGCCGCCATCAAGAAAGGAGAAATGAAAAGATTAAAAGCGACTATCCCAATCGCCTTGGCGGGGGTGGTGTGAATCGAACACACGAATGGCAGAGTCAAATTCTGCTACCTTACCGCTTGGTGACACCCCTATATCAAGCACATTATAGTGCTTGAATATATTATATCACTTTTCTTTTGAATTGTCAAGAGCACCGCACGGGGACATCTCGTGACACACTCCACCGTGATATTGGCACATCGGAACAAGCAGACCCTTGAACTCGGGACACTCCACTTCAACGAGCGCACACATAGCCTTGACGATCTTTCGCGTTTCGGGAGCGACTGTCATACAAAGACGTTTATTTGCTAAAGTCATCAACTGTTCCGCGCTCATATCTATTATCAAATTGACGGGCTGATCTTGCGGAGCTTTTCCTCTCGGATATTCATTTTGTCGATCATCTCGCTGACTCTTCACATACGGGATAAATTCATCACCGTTCGGGCAATCGTGAACGTGAGTGCGGAGATGCATCGCCACCCAATATGGAATAGCCTCAAAAGAAAAGGCGAAATGCAGACGGCGTATCGGTGAGTGCCGTGCCTCCAAAATGCGGTGTTTCCATTCCTCGGTAGGCGGTGTCTTTGCATCCTTACCAACCGTGACCAACGCTCTCCGCTTTACCGCAAGCCAATCAGCTTCACTCGGTTTTTCTATTAGTTTTACTATCATTTTTATTCCTCAATTCCTTTGCTTTTGAGCCATTCGCCCAATTCGGAAACACATTTTCCACAAAGAATAAATGTTGTTTCAGTATTATCACCAAACCGGCTGTCACATCCTCTTAAACTCATTTCTGTATAATGAAATGCTATTGTCTCGAACTGTTTGATTTTTACATCGTACTGTTCACAAACATCTTCGTGCAAGATTTTTTCTTCAACGTGTGAACACTCACACCCACACCTATCACACACAGCTTTTCTTATCAGTTCAACGCCCATTTTTGTTTTTATCCTTCCTACCAAAAATCGCATACAGAACCACAAACAAAAGCTCTGCAACAATGGTGAACAATACACCGCATACAAATTCGGGAATATACATAAATTTAGACCTCCTTATCGTCTTATCGTGTAATCTTTTACTCCATCATTCTCGGAGTGCCAAATTTCCTTGAACGGCTTTCCAAATCGTACTTGTTCGATGCAGGATGTTTGACACTTTTCGCAATTCCAGTAATTGTCATAATTGCCCTTGAAATTGTAGTCCTTATCATCCAAATACATATCTGCTCCACATTCTCTGCATTTCATTATTCCTCTGCCTCCATTTCATTTTTTACGATTAAATCTCATAATCTTCGCCCGTGATGGTTTTATATCCCTCACAGAGCCGTTCCCATTCTTCATCGGTTATACGGGACTTGCCGATGCCAAAAAAATGCTTTTCGTAAAGGTTCGCCATACAAACACGAAGATATTCTTTATCGTGCCAACCGGTGTAAATATATACTTGCCTCATTCGTCTACCCGCAAAATTAACAAACTCTCGATTGTATTTAATATTTAATTTATTCGTATATCTTCTGTTGTATTCATTTTCATAAACAAAAAAATATTCTGTCAGTTCTGCCTTGTCATATTCCATTACCCGATTGATCAGCAGATGGTTTGTCTTGCCCTTATCTCTCCAATCGCGCATTATCGCCACAAGCTCACGAAGCTGACCTCGAAACTGAAGGTCAGGCAGATATGGCAGCAATTCATAGTGCCAAATCCTCATTATTCGCTTCCTCCATTCAAATCCCTATAACTTTTTTTCATAGCAGCTTGAAAGAAATCGTCAGCCTCAAAGCTCTTGAGACCATTGTCATCCGCTCCCGCCGCCTTTGATTCCTTTTGGGCATCCTTCTCCGCCCACTCGAC
>JAZURO010000027.1:0-7857 GCA_045606265.1 Eubacteriales bacterium | reverse complement strand
ACAGAAGGAGTCCCAAAATCTTTATTATTAAAATCGTCACCCAAGAAGCCCGTAAATGCCAAGTCATCATATTTAGCGGGTTCTTGCCAAGTTTCATTGATCAACACCATTTTAACTTGCGGTAAATATTGACCTTTGAATGGCGTACCTTCCGCTATTTCTACCGTAGGCACATCATATCCATTCACACCAACTAAATACGTTTTGGGAATTTGGAGTGTAAAATAACCTAATAATGCATTTATTGCAAATTGATTATTTTCTTGATACAATTCATAGAATGTTTTGCCGTTTAATTTAACACCTAAAGACAAACTATTTGCATCGGTAATCAAATTAGTTGCGTGTGGAGTAAAGTCATCATTAGGCAAACTGAAGTTTAATAATGTCCACGTTACACCTTCAGGAACGGCGCCATTAAATGAATTATCCACATTATTCCAACCACCATGCCCAATTGCGTCAAGTGTAATATATGTAATATTTTTATAAAATTCAACGTTGGCAATAGTTAAAGTATTAGCAGCGCCATAATTTCTTAAGCCCGTCATATAAAAATCGGCTAAGGTTGGATTATAGTAGCTAGTATCATTTCCATAATTTGCCATCAATGTAGAATAATCATAAACATAATGATTCCAGCCATCACCATTATCGGTAACGGTTAATCCATTGCCTAATGCTACTGATTTTTTAATGGTAAATAATCTCGTATTTCCAGTGTTCACAGTAATGCCAAGAGTAAAATCGTCCGTAGAGTTTGAGTCGAATTCCAAAATATATTGACCTAACTCCGCACCAAGATCAAGCTTTTCCCACAAATCTACATATCCATTAGGTGCAATCTCTACAACATCAGAATAGGCCTCAGCGTTGGCAATGCTTGTCTTTTTTATATTTAACATTGAAAAACAAGCAACACCGCAAACAAAAGTCAATATCGACAAAATAGAAATAACTATCTTTTTACTTAAAGCTTTCATTTTTTCACCTCATTATATACAATAACTTCTAATCATTTATTACTATATTTTTCTTCAAGCCAATCAAAATCCTTAAAATGCTCACTTCCGCTAACATTAAAGAAATTAGTTATCGCTTTTGCGGCAGGTTTTGCTCTTCCAGGATATAAACTATCATCCGGACTATAGAAGAGCCCAAAGTTTTCTTCTGTTCCAAAATCACTTGCTTTTTGATGAACAAGATTTGTGACTCTAAAGCAGAAAACAACTTCTACCCACGGCATTTCATCACGGATTATCGTTAATCCTTTTTCATAGTTTACAGCAATAGCATCAAAAACATCTGTTTCCCCTCTATCTGTCCAACCAAATTCAGAGAAATATGCCGGTTTATCAGCATCACCATGTCTAGCTGCAATATCATGATACGAAATTGCAAGCTCTTTCCATTCTTCCCATCTTTCATCAGTTATCGGCGTTGAAGTTGCATTCCCATCACAATAAGGGTGCCAATCGAGAATGTCAAAATAATTATCCGGGTCAATATCACTCTTTTCTGTACCAAATGGAAGTTTCTTAGATTCAATCCCCGTATAAATCGCCTCAAAGAACTCACCATCCGCATCATAAGCCAACGAAAGACCTGGAAGGGCAACTCTATTTTCTTCATTGACTTCTTTAAGAGCGCGTCTGATATACCAACTCATATCGGCAATAATATAAGCAAGTTCCTCGTTGTTATAAATGTAATTGTTGTTTACCACGGTACTTGCGCCAGGTGTATAGCCAGGCTTGTGCAGACCCGAACCATGTAAATCAGGTTCATTACCCGTTTCCCAATTTTTAATTTCAGGAAATTCTCGTGACATCATTGCGTAAGCTTTAGCCATAATTTGCAAAAAGCCTAAATATTCATCTTCATTATCATTTGGATCGGGAACATCAAACCCAGTACAAGCACTACCATAAGGATAAATAAAACAAGTTGGCAAGAACAGGAAGTTTTCAACGCCCCCTCTTTTAAGATTATCTACAAAATCATGAACCTTAGCAAGATATGCTTGATTAAATGTAAGATTATTCTCTATGTCAACATTAAATAAGCCACCGAGATTACCATCAAGGCTTACCCAAAGTCTAAAGGACTTTATGCCCATAACATCTGAAACATCGCCAAGCCACTCGTTCGTAATTGCTTTATCAACGCCGCCGCCCAAAGAACCAGACGGGTCACACATACCAAAGAGATAATCACGGTTAAATGTATATTCTTCTTGGTCGCTTGATGTATTTTGGGATTTACATCCCGTCAATCCAACCGATAAAGTCATAACAAAAACAAACAAAAACGAAAGTGCCTTTTTAATTCTTTTCATGTTTAGCTTGTCTCCTTTTTTCTTTTAATAATCAATACGCTTGTAAGACTCATCAATATCGGACAAATAATAGCTATATTTGAAATTTGACCACTACATCCAGCCTTGTCCGTTGTTGAGTTGTTATTATTGTTTTTACCCCAATCATCACCCTGTATAGGATCTCTAACCTTTCTTACATCTTCCAGAGTATATTCACCAGTTGAAATTTGAACATTACTATCAAGGTTAAATACTGAAAGAGAACCTAAATAAGCGCCAAAATCACTTTCAGTTGTGAAGGATATGGAATTTCTTGCAATGGTTTTATCTAATTCAATTTCGAAAGAATTATTATTAAGTGCCATTAAATGTCCATTACCTGAAACATAAGAAACAACTAATTTATTATTAATTTCTTCGATTTCTATAAATGAATTATCAAATTCAAAACCATTTGGAAGTTCAATCTTTTTCTTTTCAACACCACAAATGAACACCTTGACACTATTATCAAGTCTATCCATTGTTATTTTTATATCGCCATGATTAAATGATAAATCTTCATCCAATTTAGCAATATTAAATCTAATGATACTTGAACCAACCTTATCTTTGGTTTCAAGTTCGCTTTCATTAGAAATCTTCAATTTTTTGTTTTTTATTGTCGGGGTTTCAGTAAAAGCAGAAACGTCTGTAATGGTTGAAAAATCATATCTAATCGTTTGAAGTGCATTATCTTCACCACTTGTATAAGTGTTATCAAAATAATGATAATCAAGATTTGTAACCGAATAATTATCAAGTGTTAAATATATTCCACCGTTCGCAAACATAGCAACATATCCATCTGTGTCAAGATTTGTGAATGTAGCTCTTGGAATTGCCAAAACGCTTTCATCCTCATCCTCTGCTTTAACATGCATTGTCGCTGTGCCATCTTTGACAATAAACATAAAATTATATACTTTATCAGCAATGAAGATATTGTCAAGATTTTCTATTATGCCATTATTGTCACCTCTGGTGCTTACGCATTTATTGGAAAGATAGCACGTTGTGTAATTGCCATTTAAATTAATGCATTGAAACGCAATAAACGTTGAGTTGGTGCTACTTTCAGACAATTGTTTTTTAGCAAACTGAATACCGATCAGATTACCTGATTGTATGTTATCCGTCATCTTTACGTCAAAGCGAACGATAAAGTCGGTATATTTCGTCTTACCTCCAAAGCAAGTGAACTCGGATGCATTTGAAAGTTTCAAATAACCATCATCCTTCGTTTTTGAGGTATACAACGGAAGTTTTACACCTGTGCCTAAATGCCAATATTTTGACGGAAGATAGAAGTCAGGCACCTCTTCGTTAAACATGATTTTTGTTGTCGTGTCGTTAAAATTTGTTTTTACATCATCGTTTTTCCTGTCGATATATGAATAAACATTATAAGCAAACTCATCCACAACTGCACCAACACCGTTTTCGGCAACCGTTTTTATACCGAAATATCCTTCCACCTTTTCGCTATATGCTTCTACATGGATCGTACCATCACTTAATACAATTCTACCATCCGCATAAACCGAAAGCGTTAAGTGCATCGTATTAACGGAATTCATCTCTTTAAGCTCAGAACCAACCTTCAAATAGCAAGAAAAACCATCATTGGTTATGCCGGCAAAAACACCACCATTTCCATCTTCATCTGCACCGATTATAAATCCACAATCAGCATTTTCCATTTCTTCTGTATAAAAATCTGCCGAAAGCTCATATATAACATCCAAGTCTTCATTGGTTGATTTCGTAAATGGATTGACATAAATAATTCCGCTTCCATCTTCCCTTAAATCAAGCTTAGAAATATAACCAATTAAAGCAGAATTCTTGTCCCAATGAACACTTGCATTCCAAGCAGCATCAGAGGAACCCATTGACGAATACAAGATCGATGACGAAGTAAAATCATCATCGAATATTAAAGTTTTTGTTTCCCCTTTTAAAGTGGAAATTTCGAATCTTGTAACATCAAAACTTGTCGTACAAGAATTAAACCCAAAATAACCATCAAAAATATATACTTCACCTAAAGATCTATTATTTAATTTTAAGTCATATATATGTGATTCCTCAGTTTTTGTGAATATAACTGTAACATCTTTAGGCTCACCACCAAACAAGTTAACATCACAATTTTTGCCTGAAGTATTCAATGCGCCATTTGATTGTTGTACAAATAATTCCGTAAAATTATTCATAAAAATAAAGGCACCTGAAGCATGTGGAAATTCATATAATGGGTCAATTGTACCAAAAGACAAACTAAACCAACTACCGGCATCAAAAACATTAACAGTCAATTCAAGCACATAAGAATCGCCAACATTTATGTCATCATAGTTCATCTTAAATTGATTATTAACGATATGCGCACCCCATTCATAGGAGTCCGTTTTAATTCTTAATGCTGTATAATCTTCTTTAAGTTTTGCGTTTCCAATTTTCTTGAAAGAGTCAGACAAAGTATATTCGCTTGAGTCAAAAGTATCTTTATATCCAACACTTTCAACTACAGCAGCATTGGCTTTGTTAACCTTAAGCCCAAAAATGGCAATGCAAAAGCATGCCATCATCAGGGTTAAGAATGTTATTAAACTAATTCTTCTTGTTTTCATCAGTATCTCCTTAAAAAGAAACTTCAGGTGTTAATTTATTAAACAACCATCTCATAAATATAACAATAGGCATAACCATCAACGAAAGAGTAAGGCCAAGCGTTGCGCCAGCAGGAATAGTAGCAGGATCATTGCCCGCCGTTATCCTAAAGATTCTCCATGGAATTGTATCTGCCGCCCTTTGCCCTAAATCAGAAGCAATTAACATAGGTTGCATCATAAAGCCAAACACACTCGTTAAAAGCGCTGTCATCCAAGTTGTTATTGTCGGCATAATTAAGGGGATTGTAATCACAAATAATTCCCTATAGAAGCCACAACCATCAAGTTCAGCCGCCTCCGCTATTGAGGAAGGAATTCTTAACATTGCACTACTCATTAAAATAACATTAGTCCCAAGACCTGCTATAATACAAAAAGCGTAAATCAATGGCCATAATGTTTGTGAGTCAGTTGTTTTATCCAACCAGTTTGGTTCATATCCAAGGAGAGAGAAAAACTTTGCATAAGGGCCGTATTGATGCTCCCCAAATCCTGCAGAAGCTTGCAAATTATAGTCTTTAAACATTGCAAGGAATGCTGTAACTTGAACAACAACTGATATGATTGACGGAAGATAAAATATAACCCTAAAGGTTGTTTCCGCATAGACCTTTTTGTAAAAAGCATAAGCCGTAAGAATTGCCATTGGTAATAATATCAAATTAATGATTATTGCCTTAAATGTATTTTTAAACATCAGCAAATCCGGATTTACTTGTCCAGCGTAGTCTTTTAAAAACAATCCTTCAAATAGATTTTTATAATTCTCCAACCCGCACCACGTATATTCTTGATAAACTCTATTAAATTTATAAAAAGTAAGTCTTATCGTATCAAAATTAACATATACCCAAAATAATGCAAAGTGCACAAACGATATTGCAAGCATTGAAATTATAAATAAATAAAATTTCAATTTGGATCCGGTTTTAACTGTGTTTGTCATTTTTGTTTACCCTAAAATTATTTTTTATTAGTTAAGATTATAATCACTATAATTTTTCCAACTTTGCTTAGCCAAATAATACAAGGATTCAGCATAGCTTTCATCAGCAACAACTTTATCAACAGACATTGTCTTTAAACGTTCCATAATGCCTGCATAATCACCTGTCAAATGGTTAATCCCTTCATATAAATATATCAAAGAAACTTCATCTGCGTTTCTGGGGTATGACGATAAAACATCATCGCAATCATAATACAAAGAAAGCATTGTTTCTTGGAAAGGTGTCCATTCTTTATTTGACAATTCTTTTCTAACATCGATGGTTTCACCATTAATTTCATAAGGTCTTATACCACCTGTCATATCAGTAAAGCTAACTAATTGCTCTTTTTGACTGATATATACCAAGAAATCTTTTGCAATTTGCTTATTAGCGCCTTTTGCTGGAACAAACATCGCCGAGGTTGAAGTGATATATGTATAATTTTCATTTTCATAAGCATCAGCATCAACTGCAGGAACTTGCATAAACTTAATATGATTTACATTGCCCGAACTGCTTAATTCCTCTTTATATTCGTTCGCAAAAAAGTCACCAGTCAAGCAGAAAACCATTTTCCCTTTAGCAAACTCACGCTGACAATCTCTCATATCCAAAGAAACAAGGTCGCCGTAGTTATTTATAAACTTACCATCTTTTGTAAACAAATCTTTAAGGGTTTGGAACGCAAATTTAATACCTTCTTGTCTATACGATTCAGGACCATCCGTCGAATCTACAGAGAAGTTCCAAAAATCATAGAAAGTATCAATACCTGTTTTTTGAGCCCACCACGTGTATATCATGGATTCAAACCACAACGCACCTTCCTTCGACCAACCAAATGCTGCAGGGTCACTCTCCGTTACCTTTTGAGCTGTAATGTCTGCAAGACACGTAGCAAATTCAGCAATAGTAGTCGGAACACTTACCCACTTGCCATCTTGAACACAATTGCCCGTTTCACCTGTTGTTGTGTGTACAACTTCTTTAAGCAATTTTTCATTTACAGCAATAGAAAGCGGAATAGCAGTCCAAGGCATTGCCCATTGTTCTTCCTTGCCACCAAATCTTCCAGCTCTTGTAAACTGACCCTCTACTTCCTCTTTGACAGTAATTCCACTCTGTGCAAGTGTCGAATAAACATCAGATACTGGTTCAATAAATCCATTACTAATATCTGTTGCCATAAGACCGTTAGCGATGATCAAATCGGGACAACCTTTCGACGTGCTGATTATTGAGGTATATGCAGCCTCACTAGTTGTATTTATTGTATAAGTATAACCGGGCTTTGTTGCAATAAACTCCTTTGCAAAAGTATCAAGCCATTCCGTGCCATAACCACCATCATAAGCCAGGATCTTTAATGTTTGAGATGCATTATCCCCACTATTTCCACCATTGGAATTACAAGCGACTAAACTCATACTTGTTAATGCCATAGCTGAAGCTAACGTAATAGATAAAAATTTCTTTTTCATAATTTTTTCTCCTTTTTAGTTTATATTAATTTATTTTTTACTCTTTAATACCGCCGCCAAGGCTCAACTTCATAATTTGTTTTTGGAAGGCCAAAAATAAAACAACCATCGGAATAACCGTCAAAACAATTGAAGCATATAAAGCCGGATAATTACCATTCAATGCCCCACCAGACTCTTCAACTTTTTCTGTCAATTTTTGAATGCCTGTTGCGATAGTCGCATATTCTGGTTGATACCCTAGGAAAATATAAGCACCAGCATAATCATTCCACTGACCAATAAAGGACATAATCCACAGCGTGCCAATTAAACCCATTGCATGCGGAAGCATAACGTTAACAAAT
>JAZURO010000026.1:0-7799 GCA_045606265.1 Eubacteriales bacterium | reverse complement strand
GGTCTTTGCTTAGATTGAGCTACAAAAAATCAAACAGATGAATTTTGATTATTGTTTACTCCATTTAACTAATAGATTGTTTACTTTTTACTGCATTTATGATATAATATCATTAATACAGCAAGTCAGAGGTAAAAATATGTCATTACGCAGCAATTTGGAAAGTTTAGATAATAAATTTTGGAACAACGGTCACGTTATCATTAAGCCCATAACGACGCAATCCGATTTGATATATGCGGGATATGACTGTCAATTGACAGACGAGCAAAAAGAGCTTGTTAACCCGTTCTGGTTTTCTATTGGCAGAGCGTATTTGTATAGGGAAGACAATTATCCCTGCATTATATATAATGAGAAAAACGATCCCATAGGTTTCATAAATCTGTGTAAGTGGTTGGGCGACTCAGATGCGTATTCTTGGAGCTATTTTATTGATAAGAGGCATCAAGGAATGGGATATGGCAAATGTGCAGCGCAGTTAGCTATAAATATTTTGAAATCAGCCAATCCCGAAAAAAAGATTATACTGTCCACGGAGGAATCCAACAAAAAGGCGCAGTCTTTATATATTTCACTTGGATTTGAGAAATCGGATGAAATGGATGGAGACGATTTGGTATTTATCTTGTAAATTCACATAAAAAACACGGTTCAAATTGAACCGTGTTTTTTAGTTTATTAATTATCTTGAAATATCAAAATCATAAATACCTATATCATTGTCATCACTGAGAATTCTTACGGAAACAATGAATTTATAGCTGCCAAATGTTACGTCAACGTATGTTTCATATACGTTACCGCCAAGCTCTTTATCGTTGAACTTCAATTCGAGATCGGAGATTTTTCCAATAGAATAGCCCTCTTTTGCCAACAGATCCAAATCGAGCCCTTGAAGAGCATCGTCTTCTTTGGCAATATCAATTATGGACTTTTCATTTAATGGGGAAGAGGGGTGAACAAGCTCTTCAATTTTCGCAAGAGCTTCCTCAAAGCTGCCAATACTTGATACAGACATTAATTCTTCTGTAAATTCGGGAACTCTTGAAACGTCACGAATTACGGAACAGCTGCAAACCGAAAGGGAAAGTGTGAGAACAAGTGCGAGGATGAGAATTTTAGAAACGTGTTTTTTTGACATAGCATTTTCTCCTTTTGTTTTTATAAATAATGTACTCTTTTTGAGTCATATTGGGTACGTTCTTCGGGATTTTCTGCGGGATAACCGATCCAAATAATATTAAGGGGAATCCATTTTGAATTAAGGTCTAAAATCTCCGAAACACGTTTTTCGGCTCTTTTTTGGGGATGAATACCGCACCAAACGGTGCCAAGACCAAGATCCGTCGCTCTGAGCAATATATTTTCGGTTGCTGCCGAGCAATCCTGAATCCAATAAGAGCTTAATTGTACGGGCAAAGCTCTTGAAAGATTTCCGCATACAACGATAGCAAGGGGAGCATCCATTTTTGTGAAACGGGATGCACCTTTCAGTTCAAGGAGCTTATCTTTATCGGTAATTACGTAGAATTCCCAAGGGCAGCGATTACAGGCGCTGGGACCTGACATAGCCGCAATAAGCAATTCTTCAATAATCTCCTTTTCAATTTTCTGATTTGTGAATTTACGAATGCTTCTTCGCTTCAAGAGTACTTCTTTCAGCTCCACGGGCTTATCCTCCAATCAAAAACAGTTTTTTATATATAAATTTTATCATAAAAATTGAGTTTTGTCAATTAATAGATTTTGTTTTCCAACTCTTTTTAAGTTGACAATTACTCCTTGATGTGATAATATATTTATATACTAAAATATTGGAGGTTAATATGAAAACTAAGCTCAGCAAAAAGTTTTGGATAGCTTTGACACTGTTCAGTCTTATTGGACAGGTGGCTTGGGTTGTCGAAAATATGTATCTCAACGTGTTCATTTATGACACTTTCAGAGCAAGTGCCGAGGATATTTCTACTATGGTTGCCGCAAGCGCTATTGCCGCAACACTCACAACTATTTTTATTGGCGCGCTTTCTGATAGAATAGGTAAAAGAAAGCTCTTTATCTGCGGCGGATATATTCTTTGGGGTATTTCAATACTCGGATTTGCCTTTATCCGTGCCGATGTAATTGCACCAATAGTTCCTGCAACGGTTGCTGTTTCAACAGTCGGTGTAACGCTTGTTATCATTCTTGACTGTATTATGACGTTTTTCGGTTCGTCAGCGAATGATGCTGCGTTCAATGCGTGGCTCACCGACTCAACCGACGATACTAACAGAGGAAGCGCTGAGGGAATCAACTCAATGATGCCTTTGGTTGCGATCTTGGTGGTGTTCGGTGGATTTATGTTCATTCCCAAAGAGGGAAATGACGCATATTGGCCAACAGTTTTTACAATTATCGGTCTTGCAGTGCTTGCAATAGGTGTTATCGGCTTCTTTATTATTGAAGATCCCAAGATCAGGCCCTCCGAAACGGGATATCTCCGCAACATTATTCACGGATTTTTGCCCTCGACTATAAAGCAAAACGTATCGCTCTATATTTACCTTGCTTGCTTTATAGTTTTCAATATTTCAATTCAGATATTTATGCCCTATTTGATTCTCTATTATGAAAAATCGCTTGGAATGGCCGATTACGTATTCATAATGGCACCTGCAATCGTTATTGCATCTGTGGTTACTGCATTTTGGGGCAAGGTTTATGATAAGAAGGGTTTTTTGTTCTCTTATGAGATTTCATTTATCTGGCTTTGTCTTGGATATTTGGTGCTTTGTTTCTTTACAAACACGGCGCTTGTGTTTATCGGCTCACTTCTTATGATGAGTGGTTACCTTGCAACAATGGCGGTGTTTGGGGCGAAAATAAGAGACCTCACTCCCGTAGGTAAGGCGGGAATGTTCCAGGGTGTTCGTATCTTCTCACAGGTACTTGTACCCGGTGTAATAGGCCCTGCTATCGGCGCTTGGATATTGGAGGATGCTCAACAGATTATAAATGCTGACGGAACAAAATCATTCATTCCCAACCAAAACATATTTATCGGTGCATTTGTTGCGGCGACTATCGCTATAACGTTGATGGCACTTTGTTCCAATAAATTAACCAAAGCTGAGGAAAAACAAAATGGCTAAAAAACAGGTTATTTTGAATAAGAATTTAATAACTCCCTTTGAAAATGACAATTCTTCAAGCTGGAACGAATATCCCCGCCCAAGCTTTAAGAGAGATTCCTATCTTTGCCTTAACGGTGAGTGGGAGCTTTTCACACAAGTTGGTGAAAAGACAGAATTTATAGGCAAAATCAACGTTCCTTTCACACCCGAAACACGTCTTTCGGGAGTCAAACGTGAAAAGAGTGACGAGGAAGCTTACGTTTATAAAAAAGAGGTGGAGTTCGCTCCCGATTTTAACCGTGGCAGAATTATTCTCCATTTTGGCGCAGTTGACCAGATATGTACCGTCAAAATAAACGGTGAAATTATTGGCAGTCATACGGGTGGCTATTTACCGTTCAGCTTTGATATTACCAACCGTATCGTTGATGGAAAAAATGAAATTGAAGTAATAGTTATTGATACACTTGACCACGAATACGCTTACGGAAAACAAAGAAAAGACCGAGGCGGAATGTGGTACACCCCTATCTCGGGTATTTGGCAGAGTGTTTGGTGCGAGAGCGTTCCAAATGATTATATAAAGGGAATAAGAGTTACTCCGTCGCTTAAATCCGTTCATATCGATATTGATGCGAAAGATGGCGAAAAGGTGCTTTCTCTTGGCGAAAAAGAGTATAGATTTTCGGGTAATTCCATTGATATCGAGGTTGAAAATCCAATAAACTGGACACCTGACAATCCCCATTTGTATGAGTTTACACTCGCTTACGGAGAGGACAAAATTGAATCATATTTTGCTCTCAGAACGGTTAGCATTGAGGATAGGGGTGAAAAATCCTTCATTTGTCTTAACGGTGAGCCGATTTTGTGCCACGGACTTTTAGATCAAGGATATTTCAGCGACGGAATCTATCTTCCCGCCACTCCAAGCGGCTTTGAATTTGATATTCTTTCAATGAAAAAGCTTGGATTCAATATGCTCCGCAAGCACATTAAGATTGAACCTCAGATTTTCTACTATTATTGCGATAAATATGGTATGCTCGTATTTCAGGATATGGTTAACAGCGGTGATTACAGCTTTTTTGTTGATACTGCGCTTCCAACCGTCGGATTCAAGAGGGGAATTACCCACAAGGCATCCCAAGTGCGCAGAGAAGCATTTGAAAAAGATTCAAGAGCAACTATCGATTTGCTCTATAATCATCCGTCCGTTATCTATTATACGATATTTAATGAGGGCTGGGGACAGTTTGATGCCGACGAGAATTATCTTGCGCTCAAAAAATACGATCCGACACGAATTTATGATGCGACGTCGGGCTGGTTCTGGGAAAAGCACAGCGACGTTCATTCGGAGCATATTTATATGAGAAAATTAAAGCTCAAAGCAAGAAAGAACAGACCTCTCGTTCTCTCTGAGTTCGGCGGATATTCCTGCAAACTGCCTGAGCATTCCTTCAATCTTGACAATACCTATGGATATAGCTCAAATAACGGTATGGAAGATTTTGAAGATAAGTTTATTTCTCTCTATGATGATCAGGTGATACCACATATCACATCAGAGGGACTTTGCGCACTCGTATATACGCAGGTCAGCGACGTAGAGGACGAAACAAACGGACTCCTCACCTATGATAGACAAGTATTGAAAGTTAGCGAAGAAAAAGTCAAAGCTATGAGTGAAAGACTTTATGAAGCGTTTGACGAGATAACTAAATGAATAATTAAAGCTCTCTTGAGATGAAGCGAACCATTTTGGGTTCACTTCAGAGAAGGGGAGCTTTTTTATTTACAAATAAAATAAAAACCCTAAAAAACGCAGAAAAAGTACACACTTTATGACAAAGTGTGTACTTTCCTATAATAAATTATATACCTATTAAATCAATTTGTCAACTAAAAAATGAAAATTTATAAATAATTTACATAATAATCTATTTTTTTCGGCTTTTATTGTCTTTTTTTGTTCATTTTTTTATTATCTATTAGAAATAAGTTCGCACTTTGTCATAAAGTGCGAACTTTTCTAAAGCAATCAATAAGGCAAGGGGTGGTCGCATCCCCAAAAGAAATTTTGAAAACGCGGCAAATTTAAGGCAGCAGGGAGCACTTCGCCCTGTGGGCTAAAACCCGAATTCGAAGTAAAAAATCAATTTATTTTTCATTAAAGGAGAAAAACAAAATGAAAAAGACAAGAAAGGGTTTTACCCTTGTTGAATTGCTTGTTGTTATCGCTATCGTAGCTATCCTCGCGACAGTTGCTATCATCGGTTACACAAGCTTCACAAAGAAAGCAAACGAATCTGCTGATATTCAAGCGGTTACACAAATTAACACTCACCTTACAGCAATTACCATTGTTGAACCAATCAGTTCGATTTTGGACGTTTATGATTACTTTGAGGAATCCGGCTTTGAACTTGATGGATACAAACCTTTGTATGAAGGCAGATCCTTCTACTATGACAAGCAGTACAATCAAATTCTCTATGTTGATGATGAAACAGGAAAGGTAATCTTCCCTAAAGAACATGAGAATGAAACCAAAGCGGCAAACCACGATTGGTTCTCTTTGAGTATGGAAATTGTTGTAGATTCTGTTGATCCCGTAGTAACAGACGGTGTTGCAAAATACTCTGTTGGTTCTGCGGCTCAGTATGCCTACATTGCAGAACAGCTTAACGGCAACAACTGGGCAAGCGATAAGGTTGTAATTGAATTGACCGCTGATATTGACTTTATGGGTGCATACGTTGCAGTAGCAGAAATTCCCGCAGGTAAGTCCATTACAATTCAGAGTGCAGGCGATGCTAAATACACTATGAAGAATATGACCTCCAATCAGGGATTGAATCATTCAACACAGAACAGCGATAATGTTAACAAGCTCTATACAGCAAGCGCATTGATAGGTAAGGTTGGAGCAAATAGTAGCGTTACGATTAAGAACGTTGTTTTAGCTAACCTCAACGTAAAGAACACCTATGCGGGTAATGTTGCGCTTCTTGTTGGTGAAACACATACAACATCAACAGCTACATTTGAAAACATAGAAATTAAGGACAGTAACGTAGTAGGACACAGAAGTGTTGGTTCTCTTATCGGTATGTTCTATGGTACTGCTAAAACAACTGATGTTGTTTTAACTAATGTTACAGTAGGAACAGTAGGTGGCAGAAGCGGATTGGTATTCGGATTTATGACGATGGCTAATTTGGATGGCGACTTGGATGTAGAATACACAGGTTGCAAGGTATATATTTATGAATGCAATCAAAACGCGGGTGGTATTGAGGATTACACAATTACAGAAAAGGGACACAATGCTACAAAGATGATTACAAGCCAATATGATGAAAATGATCCTTCAAAGGTAAAGACATACGGATTCCATGACAAAGCATTGTATTGCAAGTACAATCCTCAAGATACGGCTACATATTACTTGTACGAATTGATGGATTAATTAATCGCCTTTTTTGCACAAAAAAGTGTAAAATTGTCTTTTCCCCCCACGAGAGTAATCTCGTGGGGGGAAGAATTTTTTGTGCGAATTTTAATTTATCGCACACTATGTTCGCACTTACTTTGCGCGATTGTTTCGTCCACCTTTTTAAAGGTGCCGCTCGCCGCGCAGGCGAATCGCCGTTTCTTTTGTTAGCTTTTCTTTGCGGCTATTTAGCCAAAGAAAAGCGGCTAAACGGCTTCGCTGTCAAGATTTGTTAGACGCTTTTTCTTTTGCTACAAGAGGCACAAAAGAAAAAGCTTTGCAAAAAGAAAAATGCCGTTTTTTCGCTCAAGCCGCTGGGCTTCCGCTTTTAAAAAAGCGGAGCAAAACAATCGCTTGGGTTTATGCTAATTCCCTTATAAACCCCAATTTAACAGTTATGCGAGAAATTTATTCAAACATTTTTATTATCTCTATAAATCAAAATTTGCGCAATAAATACTTAATAAATATTGACAATTTGCAAAAACTGTTCTATAATGTAAGGTGATAAATTTTGCTCTATCTATAAGATAAGAAAGGAAGACATTATGGCAGAATTTTTAAGTGCTAATGACAAAAGAACGTGCTATTGCGCACATTTGACTGAAGAATATATTGGCAAGGACGTTTGCGTTATGGGTTGGGTTCAGAGACAAAGAGACCTTGGCGCACTCATATTTATCGACCTTCGTGACAGAACGGGTATCGTTCAGCTCGCATTTGACGACACAACTGACAGAGAGATTTTTGACAAGGCGTTCTCCTGCCGTGCAGAATACGTAGTTTGCGCTCACGGTACAGTAAGATACAGAGGAGAGGGAGCTATCAATCCTAATCTCCCCACGGGAATGCTTGAGGTTTACGTTAAGGAGTTTAAGATCCTTTCCGTTGCTCAGACACCTCCTTTTGAAGTGAATGATAATAAGAAGGTTAAGGACGAAACAGCTCTTAAATATCGTTATGTTGATCTTCGTCGTCCCGAGCTTCAGAGAAATATCAAGATGCGCCACGATATTGCTCGTATCGCAAGAGAGTATTATTATGAAAATGGATTCTTTGAGATCGAAACGCCTATGATGATCAAGCCTACACCCGAGGGTGCGCGTGACTATATCGTTCCGTCAAGAATTCATAAAGGAAGCTTCTATGCTCTTCCTCAGTCGCCCCAGATCTATAAGTCG
>JAZURO010000025.1:0-4264 GCA_045606265.1 Eubacteriales bacterium | reverse complement strand
TCTTTGTGGTGTTCAAATTTCTAATATAAAGCATTTTAAAGCAATTCAAGTGACTTTTGAAAAATTGATATTTTGGTTGCTTTTTTTATAGGTTTATGGTACAATTGCGGTATAGAATTTTTCGTAAAAAAGGAGCAGCTACGCTATGTTAGGCAAGTTAAAAATAGAAACTGAAAATAAGATTGCTAACGAAGAACTTATCAAAATAAAGAATGGAGAAATTTGCGAATATAAGCTTAAAATTGAATTTACCGAGCCTACAAATCCCAGTATATATTCTATAATTTGGGAAGAGGATCAGGTTGATATGTATGGCTTTTGGTCTTCAAAATCCTTTCAGCAGCATAATCTAACTCCCGAATGGGGAATGCGTACAAACGATAGCGAGGTATCAAGTGGTATGCCTCTTATTTGCGTTTATAACAAAGCAAACAAAAATAGGATAACCGTTGCTTTGTCTGACCCAACTGTTCCTGCGGAAATTATGACGGGGGTTGTTGAGGAAAACGGTTGCCTTCGCTTTAAGATTAATTTATTTACAAAACTATGTTCTAAAATGAAGGAATATGAGATTGTTATCAGAATTGACCGCAGAGATATTCCATTTTATAAATCTGTAATAGACACTAAGGAATGGTGGACATCTCTTGGCTATAAATGTGCTTGCGTTCCAGAGAGTGCCCGCTTACCTCTTTACTCCTGTTGGTACAGTTTTCACACAAAATTAGCTTCTGAGGAAATTATTTATGAATGTAAAATTGCCAAAGAATTAGGTATGGAAACGGTAATTGTAGATGCCGGTTGGTACACGGAGTCTGAAAGTGACGCATTTGCCAAAACCTGCGGCGACTGGGAAATTTGCGAAAAGAAAATCCCTGATATGCAAGCACTTGTTGATGAAATCCATAAGCTTGGAATGAAATTTATGGTATGGTTTTCAGTGCCATTTGTAGGCTTCGACAGTAAAAATCACAAGCGTTTTAAGGATAGATTTCTATGTGACCGTCCCGGAGTTTTTGCGAGTGTTCTTGATCCGAGATTTCCCGAAGTTCGCAGATTTTTGATTAATACATATTGCAACTATGTAAAAAAATATAATTGGGACGGGTTGAAGCTGGACTTTATTGACCGCTTCATTATAAATGATGAAAGCTCCAAGGAATACGATAAAATGGATACTCCATCCGTCAATGTGGCTTTACAGCTTCTACTTAATGAGGCAACAACGGAGCTTAAGAAAATCAATCCCGAAATTATGATAGAATTCCGTCAATCCTACATTGGTCCTGTGCTTACTCAATACTGTAATTTCTTGCGTGTAGCCGATTGTCCAAACGATGCTATTTTTAACCGAGTAGGCTCACTTAACCTGCGCTTAACCTCAGGAAAAACACCTGTACATAGCGATATGCTTATGTGGAGTAAGAACGATACGAATGAAGGTGTTATGTATCAATTACTCGCTATTATGTTTACAGTTCCACAAATTTCGGTTCGCTTTGACAATATAACCAATGAGCACAAGAAAATTCTTAAATACTTCCTTTCATTTTGGCGTAGTCATCAAGAAGTCCTACTTGACGGTGAACTTGAGCTATGGGGAGTGGATGCTAACTATACAGTGGCAAAATCAAAAAAGGATAATGACAGCGTTACCGTTATATACCATTCCCGTCCCGTGACTGTTGAGAACGATGAAAATGCCTTTATTTTCAATTCCACTGGCGATGACGGTATCTTTGTAGAAGTCAATAAGGACAGAAAATATGAGCTTAACAATATTTTCGGAGAGTGCTATGAGAGTGGCGTATTGCATAAGGGCATCAATCGCGTAAATTTACAAAACTGCGGTATGATTTTTGTAAAATAGGAAATTTTTCTTTGTCTTATACCATTTGTGAAAATTAAAAGTAAAGCTATTTTGTATTATTCCATTGAAAATATATCTATTAAATAGTTTGACACTTTAATACTATATCCGCTACTCAAAAAAGTAGCGGATAAATATTCTTTTAAAGCAAAAACTAAAGCCACTATTTTTTAAGTTGCTTTTTTAGTTCGATTTTAATTTCCTAAAATAGCAACTGTTTGAAGTAATGAATTTTAATCCGCCATATTGACTTTGCCATACGCAACTGATATACTGAAATCAGAGTTTTATCAGCGCAAAGGAGCAGGATATTATGACAAAGCCCGAATTTCAAAATGCCATAAGAATAAATCACAGAGGATTTTTAAAAGAGAGTCAAAAACGCTTTGTTCTTGTGGAAAACCAAACGGGAAGCGATGATTTTTCTGTATTTTTAATAGATGACGTACGTGAGATCAAGGTCTTTGAGGGTAAAATGACAGCCGTTTTAGAGGATGGGATCACCTATTACGTGGGAGATTTTTCCACCGTGACAAAAAACGGAGATTATTTTATACTTGCAGGCGGATACAAAAGCCGACAGTTTGTAATTTGCGACGGTGTCTACGATATTTGTCAAAGAATAATGCTTGAATATTTTAAATATCAGCGCTGCGGTCATCCCCTTGGATGGAACGGAGCTTGCCACCTTGACGACGGATATATTAAGGAAACGGGAGAGAGGGTGGATCTTAGCGGCGGTTACCACCAATCCTGCGACCTTAGAAAATCTCCCGGGGGAGTGTCCATTGGCGTTCTTGCTATGCTTCGTTTTGCTATGAAGGATGAAACAGAGTGGGGCAAAATTTTGGTGGCTGATGAGGCGCGTTGGGCACTCGAGTATTTTATAAAAACCATACAGGAAAACGGTGCAATGTATAACACCTTAAATGCTCCTTTTGGATGGGAGGGACGTGAGTTCTACAAATCTGCCGCGCCATCCTCCGCACAATGGAACGTGACCTCTATTCTTGCCCTTGGATATATGTATTTTAAAAACAGGGACGTACTTTTTGCAAAAAAATGCCTTGAAAAAGCGCTCCTTTCCTATGATTATATGATGAGTGATAAGAGAGCGGAGGGTGTATATAAGCATCCGGACAAATATCCTATGGGAATGGACCCCGACTTCTTCTACGAGCAATGCAGAAAGGACTCAACCTCCGACCTTGCATATAAGATAGTAGCATCTAAAGACCTTTATCACGCTACAGGGAAACAAAAATACCTTGATGCGGTTAAAAAAGCCTTACCTCGTGTACTTGAAAGCCTTGACGGATATATCCTTACAAGAAAGGATAATAATAAAAAGACGGTTTCTGCGTCCTGCAGCTACTGTTGGCTGATGGGCGGACTTTTGTCCCTTTGCGATGCTTATGAGCTTTTAGGGGACGTGTACGATTTAAAAGAAAAGCTTACCCTTGCCCTTGATAAGGTGTGCGAGTTTGCCGATAAATCCGTGTGGAGAAGCATCCAAAAAATATACTCGGACGAGGATCTTGACGTGGTGGACGGCCACGAGAATAAAACCCGCAGAGAGTCAAAGAGAGCTCTTGTAAAATTCGACGGCGTATATTACTCCAAGGAGGAGGTTTTTGAGCCAAGCTACGCCTGCTATATGGGCATTTTCCTTGCCCACGGCTCAAAATTGCTTGGTAATAAGCGATATATGGGATACGCTCAGTCCGTTGCCGACTCCTTGCTTGGAGCAAACGTGCTTGACTCCAGCCACATTCGTGCCATAGGATATAATAACCCTCAGCATCACTCCTACGGTCAGTTTTTCCCCTCCACTCCCTTTATTCCCGGTGCCGTGGGAGTAGGATATCATTCCATTGACGTGTATAGCGTAAGCTCGGAATACGATATGCCCTGCGTCGGCATTTCTATGTACCTTTTATCGGAAATTTCAAAATAAAAAATGGCAGAGAGTTAGCGTAGTGTCCTTAAGGACACTACGCAACTATGATCGCTGCGGCGAGTTTAGAGTTATGATTGGCTACGCCAAGTTATGATGTGCCTTCGGCACAGTTTGAAGTAACAAGGCGATCATATCATAACGTTTGCAAAGCAAACTCATAACGGTGAACACAAGCGAGCCTTATAACTCATAACTAAAAACAGCTTCTGTCTCCACAGAAGCAGTGCTTGCCAAGAAAAAAGGACGAGGAATTTTACCAATTCTTCGTCCTTTTCCTGTTGGTAGGTAACGTATTCTATTGAATTTCAAAAACTGTCCTTAAGAGTACGTCTCATTCTCTCTGCCATTTCTATTATTAAACAAGGTTGAATTTTGCAAAGGGTGCACAGGTGGAATCCTTACCGATAAATACCTCAAATTCGCCCTTTTCGGAC
>JAZURO010000024.1:0-8576 GCA_045606265.1 Eubacteriales bacterium | reverse complement strand
GTATGTTATTGTACCTGATAATGTAAAGCATCTTTCTTGTGCATTTGGTATGAATAACGATATAGTTTACGTTGAGATGGGTGATAATGTTCTTACCGTTGGCAGATATGCTTTTGCATATAGCGAATCTCTCAGATATGTAAAATTGGGTGATAACACAGTGCTGATAGACGGATATGCCTTTGAAAATTGTTTGGCACTTACATATGTTGACATTCCTGATAAGGTTCAAAGAATAGGGGAATATGCATTTAATTATTGCAACTATATTACTAACGTCCGTATCGGTTCTTCTGTTAAAGAAATTGGAAATAATGCTTTTAAGACATGCCTTAGAGTCAGAAGCTTCTCCTTGCCGAAAGCGCTTGAAAAAGTAGGGGAATACGCTTTTAGTGAATGTTATTCAATTACATTGGTTTTTTATGAGGGTAGTGAATCCGATTTTAAGCAATTGGAACTTGATGGAACCAATTATATTTTAAACGATGCAATAAAAATATATGAAACCGATAACTGATGCTTTAATTTAAATTGTTTTTAGGAGAAATAAATGAAAGATCGAACTAAACGCAAAGGCACACTTACAGCATTAACGGCTATTTTTATTTTGATAGTCATTGCGTTTCTTCTTATAGCGTTTTATTCAATTACAAAATACATATCTTTTCTTTTAACAGCACTTTTAATAATTCCTTCTGTATTGATAAATTTTCTTTTTCTTGTTATAAGTAGTGAAGCACCAAATTTTAAACCTGAATGCAGTAATGAAAGCGTCGACGATGATGCTACTCACGATGAAAACAAACGAGGATTTTTGATTGCAACAAAAACTTTTTTTAAGATAATTATCAAAAAAGCTGTTGAGATATACAAAAAAATTATCATATTTTATAGCCGCGCAAAAGTGTATTGTATTTCTATACTTTTTGCGATTATAGAGCTTGCGGTACAATTAGTATTTTGGATGTATGCTTCTAGAATTACGTCTATATACACTCTTAATTATTTATTTGTAGTAATATTGCTTGTATCTTTTATCGTATTGGTGGCGATAGAAAAATATTTTGTACACTCTTTGGTGCAGAATGAAGTTATAAAAGCTATTATCGGCAATCTTAGATCGACTGTTGTAATACTTCGTTTAGCTTTGATTTTTGTAATGATTGCTTCGGTTATAAAATTACTCGGTTTTTATGATGTTCAAAAATGGTTGGTGTATATATTGATGGTAATATTTAGTTATTCATCGGTGTTTACTATAATATCGTTTATATCAGTACTCATAAAGAAGGAGATTTTTACCGAACCAATTATAACGATTCCGATTCCTTTTGCACACGGAGCATCTAAAGATCTCGGAATTTTGGCGTATCTTGAAAAAAACACCGGAATTACAATGAGAACACTTTGGAGCATTAAACTTATAAAAACTATTATGCCTTATATGGTTGTTGTATCGGCAATCGTTTTATGGTTATTCACCGGAATCGTTCAAGTTGAATCTTATCAATCTGCGGCGGTGTATAGATTTGGTGTATTACAGAACGAATCGCTTTCCCCCGGTCTTCATATGACATTACCTTGGCCCATTGATAAAGTTGAGATAATGGATACCGAGACGGTAAATAAAATTACCATTGGTTATAATTCGGTGGAAAATACCGATAATATTTGGACCGGAATACACGGAGCAAATGAATATAAACTTTTGTTGGGAAGCGGAAACGAACTTGTTTCGATAAATATAAGATTAGAGTATAATATTAGTGATATTATTGAGTATTTGAAATGTAGCTCATCTCCCGAAAAATTATTGGAAGTAAAGGCTTATGAGATAGTAACCGATAAAACAATAAACTCCGATTTGGAAACGATGTTATCTATAGACAGAAATGCTTTTGCCGAGACACTCCATAAAGAACTGATAAAACGAACAGATGAATATAATATGGGAATTGAAGTGGTTGGTGTTGTGCTTGAAAGCATTCATCCGCCAACAGACGTTGCATCAATATATCAAGATATAGTCAGTGCAGAGATTACGGCAGAAAAATATATTCTCGATGCCGAAGCAGAAGCTGCAGTAAAGATTGCTGGGGCTGAAAAACATAAAGATACTGCAATCTCCCAAGCGAAAGCCGATAATTATTCTCGCGTGGCAACTGCTAAGGCTGATGTTGCAGAATTTGTAGCTTCTTTAAATGCTGATAATACATATGGCAATTCATATAGATATTATAAATATATGAATGCTATCGGTAATGCGTATGGTTCATCTAAACTTGTTATTGTTGGAGAAGGCGTAGACAGTTCTAACATTTATTTCGGTAGTTTTAGAAGTGCCGTGCTTAATTGATCAAGGAGGATACTATGAAAAATAAAGAGAAGATAAATGTATCAGATAGTGTTTTGTTTAAGGAAAAAACATCTGTAACATACATAATATTAAAATGTTTTATAGCGGTACTTCTTGTTGTAGTGTTAGTTTATTTTGGGTTTACCTGTGAGATTCGTGAGGGTGAGTGTGCTGTTATTCTTCGCTTTGGTGCAGTTAGAGAAGAAATTACCGATGCAGGTCTTTATTTTCGATTACCATGGCCGTTTGAAACGGTAATGACTTATGATAACAGAATTCAAAACCTTGAATCAAATTATCTTGAAACCACGACCAAAGATAAAAGAAATATTATTTTACAGTCATACGTTATATGGAAGATAGAAGACCCGGTTCTTTATCATAATAGTGTGGGCACGCAGGGAAAGGTTGATTCTTATATTAAAGACCAGGTATTTAGTGCAACCAACAGCGTTATGGGGGCTTATAATTTATCTAATCTTGTTTCGCTTGAACAAGAAACTATTAAGACTGATGAAATTCAGAATGATATCTTTGTTCGCGTGCGCGATAATTGTTTGAAAAACTACGGAATAAATATCAAGGATGTTAGAATTTTAAGGATATCTCTTCCGGATACTAATTTGCAAAGTGTGTTTGATCAAATGAAGGCAGACAGACAAAAGGATATAGACACTATTTTAGCAAATGCCCAAAAAGAAGCAAATAAAATTACGGCAGATGCTGATGCAGAGGCGGCTGAAATAATTGCTGATGGAGTGACCAAAGCAGCAGAGATAAAAGCCAATACTGAAACCGAAGTGTTTAAAATTTACGCTGAGGCACAGTCGGCAAATATAGAACTTTATCGTTTTTTGAAAGAGCTTGATACGGTTGTATCGTCGGTAGGAGAAAGTACTGTTCTTGTTGTTAAAGCAAATGAATATCCATTTAATATTCTCACGGAATACAGTGATTATATTACCGATGAAGGTGAACAAACGATAATTGAAGATTTAAATTATATTCTTTCAAATCTGTCGGACGATGAGCGTAAGGTATTGACAGACGCTATATATGCGCTTATAGAAACGTCTTCTGTTTCCGATGGAGGAGATATGAAATGAAAAAGAACGCAGTTTTTGCTGACATATTGACTACTGTTACAAAATATTTTTTAGTATTGGTTGCGGTAGTAATTATATTTATATGTTTTTCCGGAGTGAGGGTGGTAGATAGTGGGAATGTAGCTTTGATACTTCGTTTTGGAAAACTTGTCGGCGATAATTATGAAGAACAAGTTCACGAGCCTGGACTTTTATTTGCATTTCCATATATTATTGATGAAGTTATTATGGTTCCTACCGGTAGTGTGATGGAGCAAACAGTAACGACGCATTATACTTCGGGTACTATGACTACTCTTCGTAATAACGGATATCTTATAACAGGCGACCAAAATATTGCAGTAGTAAGTGCATCTGTTAAATATGTTATATCGGATCCGATTGCATATGCGCTTAAAGTAAAAGACGTTGATGGAATAATAAATTCTTTTGTCAGTAGCGCTATGCTTGAATGTGCGGCATATATCTCAGTGGATGAATTGCTTACCTCAGGTAAGGATACATACGGTCAAGAGGTTATAAAATTGGCACAGAGAAAACTAAATTCGGCTGAAACGGGTATTACGATAGGTACGATTGAACTTACTTCTGTAAGTATGCCTAATGAAGTACGTGAAATATATGATTTGGTTAATTCTGCTACCGTTCAGGCTGCTACGCATCTTGAACAAGCATACCAATATCGGGAAAACCTTATTCCGAAAGCTGAAGCTGAAGCAAACTCGCGCATTTCCGAAGCAAATGCGGAATATTCAAGTGCAATTGCCACAGCGAATAGTGATCTTGCCGAATTTTGGGGTTCTATTGACGAATATTCTGTTAATCCGGAACTTGTTAGAGTCAGAATTTATAATACTAAGGTTTCAGAAGCAATTTCAAAGATAGGAAAAGTTCGTGTTGTTCAAGATGGTGAAACGAAGATCATTATAGATTGATCTTTGAGGTGATTATGGAAAATATAAATAATATGGCAGGCAATACGTTAAAAGCCTTGTCACGTGATAATTTAACACAAACCGGAAAAAAAAGACTTTTTAAGGAAATAATAAGCGGGACAGCAGCTATATCGTGTCTTGTTGTTGGATTAATATATTCTATGATATTTCCTACAAATGAGACTGTACCGGCTATTCTTTATACAATAGGATTCCTTATAGAAGGAATTCCTATATTTATCACTGCAGTAAAGGGAATTATAACGAAAAATCTTACAAATGCTATGGAGATATTAGTATCCATTGCGATAATATCCTGCTTCTTTTCTCGCGATTTAATATTGGCTGTTCTTATTCCATTAATATTGAATATTGCACATATTCTTGAAGAAAGAAGTATTATGGGAGGACGAGATGTCATTGACGGCTTGCGCCGTATGCAGCAGACGACTGCAATTATTTATGAAAATGGGGAAGAAACAATAGTTGAAGTCCAAAGCTTAAAGATCGGACAAAAAATATTGGTAAAGCCCGGAAGCGGAATACCTATTGATGGCATAGTCATTGAAGGGGAAACAAATATAGATCAAAAATCCCTCACAGGTGAGCCGCAGCCTGCCCATGTAGGTATAGGAGATCTGGTATATGCCGGAACGGTAAATATTGACGGCAAAATAATTGTTGAAGTACAAAAAGAATATGTTGACACATCATTTTCCAAAATTCTTGATTTGTTGGAAAAATCAGAAGGAATAGCCGTACCTGAATCAAGACTTATCGATCGTTTTATGAAATATTATATCCCATTTGTTTTGGCTGTTGCTGCGGCAGTAGCGCTCATAAGTGCAGATATAAATAAAGCCATTGCTATTTTGGTTGTTTCTTGTCCTTGCGGTCAAATGCTTGTTAGTTCCGCACCTATGATTGCTTCGCTTTCTGTTGCCACTAAACGCGGTATATTGATAAAGAATTCAAAATTTTTGGAAGAGCTTACAGAAATAGAAAGCGTTGTTTTTGATAAAACAGGTACGGTTACATATGGAGATCTATCGCTGACAGATGTGATACCTTTTGAAGACTGTGATGACGAGATTATACTTTCCGTGGCAGCTTCAGTAGCTTATGCATCCAACCACCCAGCCTCGCGAGCTGTATGTAGAGCTGTTGATAAGCTTGGATATGATTATAACAAAAATTATATTGTCAAAGAAATTTCTGGTAAAGGAATGGAAGGAAAAGATTCTGATGAGCATATAGTGTATTTGGGGAATTTTCATTGGTTATCGGAAATTGGAGTTGATATACCCAATACTTTTGTTCCTGATGTGAATGGAAGTGTTAGTTATGTAATATTTGATGGGCAATTGTTAGGTTGTCTTTGCTTTAATGATACAGTAAGAAGTGACGCAGAGCAGAGTATTTTGGAACTTCGTGCGTTAGGTGTGGATCAAGTTGTTATGTTAACGGGTGACCGTGAAAGTGCGGCAAAGGATATTTGCAATCAGGTTGGTATAGACACCCTGTATTATCAATTGCTTCCGCAAGATAAGCTTGAACACCTTCGTATGATTCGTAATGATAAACGAGTACTTGCTGTTGGAGATGGAATAAATGATGCTTTAGCTTTGCGCGAAGCAGATGTTGGCATTGCAATGGGAGCAATGGGATCAGATCTGGCTATACAATCTGCGGATATTGCATTGATGAATAACAATCTTATGAATATTCCGTTTGCTATAAAATTAGCAAGAAAAACTCGGGGCATCGTATATCAAAACCTTATTATTTCCATTTTGCTAAGTTGCTTGATGATAGGGCTGTCGGCGTTTGGTATTATAAGTGCGCTTGCAGGTTCTGTTTTACATAATTGCGGCGCTTTTGCAGTTCTTGTTAATAGTTCCAGGATACTTAAAATAAAAAATTAAAAACATCGCCTTGGTTACAGTTTCCAAGGCGATGTTTTTAATTAATAAATTTTTTGATTGCTTCTATTGATTCATCACTAATAGCGTGCTCGATTTTACAAGCATCTTCGGTAGCAATATCTTCATTGACTCCTAATTTTACTAAAAAAGTTGTAAGTATAGTGTGGCGGTCATATATTTTTTGAGCTTTTTCACGTCCTTCAAGGGTCAATGATATTAATCCGTCGCGATCAACTGTAATGAGTCCGCCATTTTTTAAAATACCCATAGCACGGCTTACAGAAGGTTTTGAGTATCCCATATATTCTCCAACATCGATGGCGCGAACAGCAGATCGTTTTTGGGATAACAAGAAAATGGTTTCAAGATACATTTCTCCTGATTCTTGTAAACGCATAAACTCCTCCGAAAAATTATACTTTAATAATATTATCACATATCAAGAAAAAATTCAAGTATATAGTTTAAATTTAATTTACTGCATTAAGTTCAAGAATGTTTTTTGCTGCTTCAAATAAAATTTCTCTTTCGCAGAAAGGAATTTTCTCTCCTCGGATATATTGAAAATTTTCGTGTCCTTTTCCCGCTAAAAGAAGAATATCTCCCGGTTTGAGCATTTTTACAGCATAAAAAATAGCTTCTTTCCTGTCTGCAATGCAAATATAGTCACAGGAGTCATCATTAAATGCTCGTGCAATTTCAAGATTTATAAGCTCAGGGTCTTCACGATCCGGATTGTCTGCGGTGATAATGCAGAAGTCACATAAGGAAGAAGCGATTTTTCCAAGCTCTGCGCGACGCATTTGTGTTCTTCCGCCCACAGAACCAAAAAGACAAATAAGTCGTTTGGGATTATAAGAGCGTAGTGTTTCAAGTATGGCTTTGAGGCTTGTCCCGTTATGGGCGTAATCAATTATAGTTGTTGCGTAGGGAAGAGCAGGAACAACTTCAAATCTTCCAGGAACATAATATGTATTTAAAATAGATATTATTTTTTTAGTATCTGTTACTATGTTTCTGCATACTGCTATTGCGGCGAGAGCGTTTTGGACACTGAAATTCCCTGGACAATTAAGTTTTACCGGAAACTTAAGATCATCGCAAATATACTCAAACGTCACACCAAAAGAATTTGAAGCGTTTAATAAGGATATATTTTGCGCTTGGTGATGGGCTGTGTAGCTTGTTCCGAAAGTATCATATTCAACACTACAATCGGACATAATATCAAGCATATACGGATCATCTGCGTTAGCTATTGCGTGTTTAAGTTTATATTTTGAAAAAAGTTCTGCTTTGCATGACTTATAGTGCTCAAATGTCGGGTGTTCATTCGCTCCTATATGGTCAGGTGTTAAGTTAGTAAAAATACAAGTATCAAATTCTATACCATAAATACGCTCAAGGTAAAGTGCTTGAGAAGAAACTTCCAGTATCAAATATTTTATATTTTGTCGCGCCATAAAATACAAATGGTATTGGATATCACAAGATTCCGGAGTAGTATTAACAGCCATTTGATGAGTTTGAGCGTAATGTATTCCGTTAGTGCCGATGTATCCTGCGGGTACGCCGCATTTATTCAGAACTTCATATATCATCATTGCAGTTGATGTTTTTCCTTTCGTTCCGGTAATTCCTATCACCTTAACTTTTTCGGAAGGATGAAGGTAGAGTATATCTGAAAGGACTGCAAGAGCACGACGTGAATTATCAACGATAGTAATGGACGCATCCACTGGAACATCTATTGTTTTTTCCGCGACAAACGCACGACATCCTCGCATATAAGCTGCTCCTGCATACAAATGACCGTCTGTTACAGCACCTTTTATGCATACAAACACAGAATTTTCGTGAGCCATTCTGGAATCACAACAGATATGTCTTATTGTATGATTTTTTTCCGGATTTTGAATTGACTGATATCCTGCTTTTAAAAGTAATTTTTTTAACTTCATAATTGTGCCTTTCAGTATAATTTTACGTCAGAAGCGTATTTCAAAAGCTCGTCATTGAATCCGCATACTTCTTTTTGGCATACCGAAATTGTACAGGCTGCAAGAACATCGAGGGCATCCATAAATATTGAACCTAAAAGGGAAAATTTTTTATTTATAAGAGATAATTCGGTACACCCAAGAATTATTTTTTCGCACCCCTTTGACATAAAATTATTACATATCGTTTTGGAGTCCCAAATTATCAAGAAGTTCCTGGGCGGCGTTATATCCCATTTTCTTTTGACGATTAT
>JAZURO010000023.1:0-2592 GCA_045606265.1 Eubacteriales bacterium | reverse complement strand
CAAAGCGGTTCTGCATATTCATCTTTTCCAGGTCGCAGCAGCAATCGCTGATCTGCTTGGAAATCTGCCAACCGTTGCGCTCGATGCCGGTATTTACCTCACCGATTGCATAGCGGGTGTCGCAGCAGCACTGTGCCAACTGTGCGGACAGATCGCTTGCGTGCTGTGCAGCCTGATAGCCGAGGGTACACACGGCATTGTCAACACCGTGGAAACCCTGAAGGATTGCGGTATTCAGACCGGAAAATCCCTGGTTGTTGTAGTTGATGGCCTGTGCCTGACCCAGTTTAATGTCGTTCAGGCTGGACAGAACGGCAGAGTTGTTGAAGCCGGCAGCGAGGTCAGCCTGTGTGGCACAAGCAGAGCCGTAACAATAATTACCGCCGCCACCAAAGCCGCCCTGACCGCCGCCAAAGCCGTTGCGACCATAGCCAAACAGCAGAAGAATGATAATCCACGCCCAGTCATTGCCGAACATACCATTGCCGTTGCCGTAGCCGTCATTTCTGTTATTGCCCACCACAGCAGCTACATCTGCTGCGCTGAGTTCGGAAACTCCAATAGACATTGTGTTTTCTCCTTTACAAAAGTATTTATTTTATGTCAAAGCCATTCCGGACTGGCTCAAACATCACTTAAATGCACCGCTTCCAACAATCTGCTGGGCGATTTGGGAAAATTGATTAAATTGCGCCTGCGACATCTGCCCACTTTGCAAAAGTCGCTCAACTTCTGCACGGGGGTTCTGCATTGTCTGTTTCAGCCGCCTTGCGTCTGCGACTAACTGTTGCATAGGGTTGGTCTGCTGACCGCCAAACTGTCCATAAAGGGGATTACTCATCGCTTTCTACCTCCGTCTTTTTGGTTTTTGGTGCATTCTTTGGCTTCAATTCGTCCAGCTTGCCTCTCAGAGCCTCTACATCGCCTTTTAAGGCGTTAAAGGTATCAAGGGTGACAAAGTTATTGGGTGAATTAAAAGCCATTCCTACGGGCGGTGTGGGGTTTGCAGAGGTACGCTCCACAAAGTCAAGCACTCGCATTGAGGGAACGCCCTGCGCGTTTACGGACTTGATATAGATGGTGGGCAGGTTTTTATCCCACAGCGTGACCGTGTTGTTCGGTGCAACGGGGTAGGAAGTCGCCTCGTTTTCGTTCAGCACCCACAGAAAATCATTGGTAGGCTGTGTCTGCATTGGCGTTGGCTGCATTTGCTGAACCATCTGTTGCTGATACTGCTGGTTAAACTGGTTCATGCCGGGGTTGTTTTGCATTTGGTCATAATAGGACGGTCTATAAAAAGGTGCATAGTATGCCATTATTCCTCATTCCTTTCAAAGTAGTAAACGGGTGTTTCTGCAAGGGAGTTCCAACTGTCAAACAAAGTTCCGTCAATAACCGTGGTCAAGTGACTGCCTGTGCCTATAACATAAACGCCTTTCGGATGGTCTTTGCAGAAATCCTCTATTGTGTAGCAATCGGGGCAATCATCGGGAATTGTGCGACGGCGAAAACCCTTGTTCCGAAGATAGGCTGTGGTCACGCTGTTGGCGGATGGCATATCTGCCATAAGAAGACCGAAAAGGCAAAGGTCAAGATATGTTTCCATCCAGCCGTTATCTGTTGCTGTGGAAATCGCCCGCACTGTACAATCCCCAACAGACTTGTTTTTCGGGTTGGGGTTTATGTGTTGCCACATTTTCGCCACCGCCTTTCTCAAATGCTGATTGCTCGATATATCCATCGTTCAGCAATTCACAGATTGCCGTATAAATTGTGACAAATGGCATCAAACGGAATGTTTCTTTACTCTTGATGTATTCTTCGATGGTCAAAAAATCGCCTCCTTTTATGAGGAAAGCATAACAAAAAAGCCGCACCCGTACAAGAAAGTACAAGTGCGACTTTTGACTATATTTTGTTTACTTTTCGATGGCTTTTATGGCTTCAAAAACGGGTGCAAGCTGTGATAGGGTGGAGTATTTCAGTTCAAATGCCTTTAGTTCACGCATAGCCATGTCAAGCAATGCGTCCGTCTTTTTGGCATCAGACAGAATAACGGGCAGACTTTCAAACACTTTGTGTTCAGCCATTGGGAAGAAAGCACGGACAACCTCGTTTTTTGTTGCTTCGGGCTGCACGATCAAAGAACGGATGATATACCGTGCCTGTTCTTCTCTGTATGCTTCTGCCGCCGTTGCATCGTTCCACTCAAATTCTTTGTGAAGCGGTGCATCTTTGGGTCGGCTTTCGTCCACCAATCGCTTGGCTGTCAAACCGCCGTTTTTCTCCAACTTTTCGCAGATTTCACCTGCTGTTTGGGCATCGGTTTTCAACCGTGCCGCGTCTTTCCATTTGTAGACCATAGAATACCTCCTTTTATAGTCTGCCGTTCCAAACCACTCCTAAACCAACCAAAGCTTAACATGCCTTGACTTACGCAACCATGCCAGCCTTTCCACGCCTAAACCTTCCACGACACGCCGGACACAAACCAACCATACATTGCCTTGCCAGCCACGCCAAAACGCACCTTAACTTGCATCACCCAGCCTATCCCTAACGCGCATTGTCTAACCTCGCCAGCCATTCCTT
>JAZURO010000022.1:0-4198 GCA_045606265.1 Eubacteriales bacterium | reverse complement strand
ACGATCCGACTTCAGAGACGGGGAAAGTTCTATTTGAAATGAACGCAGATGACGCAATGCCCCCGGCATCCGTAACTAAAATTATGACGTTATTGCTTGTAATGGAGGCGATAGAACAAGGCAGTATAAATCTTAATGATACGTTAACTTGCAGTGCCAATGCAGCATCAATGGGGGGCTCTCAAGTATATTTGGAAGAAGGAGAACAAATGAAAGTTGAAGAGCTTATAAAATGTGTTGTAATAGCATCAGCTAATGATGCGGCAGTAATGTTAGCTGAAGCAATATCAGGAAGCGAAGAAGCATTTGTAGATCAAATGAATAAACGTGCAAAAGATCTTGGTATGAAACATACTAATTTTGAAAATACGAACGGTCTTGATGATACGGCAGAAAATCATTTAACTTCATCCAGGGACATAGCTATAATGTCTCGTGAACTTATAAAATATCCTAAAATATTGGAATATAGCTCTATATGGATGGATACTATCAGAAACGGATCATTTGGACTTACTAATACCAATCGTTTGGTTAGATTTTATAACGGTGCGACAGGACTTAAAACAGGATCTACATCAAAAGCTAAGTTTTGTATGAGTGCAACAGCTATGCGTGATGGAATGCATCTTATATGTGTTATTATGGGTGCGGAAACGCGTGACATAAGAAATGCCGCTGCCACAAAATTGCTTGATTGGGGGTTTGCAAACTATTCGGTTTATTCCGTTGACGAAATCAGTGAAGGAAATATTAATGTTATAGGAGGTGTTAAAAATAGCGTTGGGGTGGTTTCGAAAAAATTCAGTTGTATCGTTGATAAAGGTAATAACGAAAAAATTGAGAAAATTATCGAAATAAATGATAAGCTTTCAGCTCCTGTGGATACAGGAGAATGTGTAGGAAGAATAAAATATCTTTGTAATGGTGAAATAATAGGTGAATCAGATATAGTCACGATAGAAAAAATTGAGAAAATAGGCTTTTGGCAGATATTTTGCAGATTATTTTATTGTTTTTTAGTAGGATAATTCAAAAAAAGTGTTGAAATCATTTAAAAAATGTAGTACAATATAGTAAAGATAATTTTTGCAATTATAAGGATAGGTTTTATGGTTAGACTTAATGAAAAATATTTATCTGGATTTATCAATGAAGATGAATTAGATAATCTCCAAGTTATGGTAAGCGCAGCAGACAAGACGCTTCGTGAAGGTACTGGTGCCGGAAGTGATTATCTTGGATGGTTAAATCTTCCTAATGATTATGATCGTGCTGAATTTGAAAAAATAAAAGAGACAGCAAAAAAAATCAGAGATATTTGTGATGTTTTTATCGTTATAGGCATAGGCGGTTCTTATCTCGGGGCGCGAGCGGTTATTGAATTTGTTAAATCAAATATGTATAATCGCGTTGGCAGCGATATGCCGGAAATATATTTTGCAGGAAATAATATAAGTTCTTTAGCTATATCTGAATTGTTGAAAATTTGTGAAGGAAAACGTGTTTGTATAAATGTTATATCTAAATCCGGTAAAACTACAGAGCCGGCAATAGCATTTAGAATATTCCGTAATCTTTTGGAAGAACGATACGGTATAGATGGCTCCAAAGAGAGAATTTATATTACTACAGATCGTGAAAAGGGAAATCTTAAGCAGTTTGCCGATAGTATGGGTTATACTACATTTATTGTTCCTGATGATGTCGGTGGGCGCTTTTCGGTTTTAACTCCTGTCGGACTTCTTCCAATTGCAGTTGCCGGAATAGATATTGATGCACTTATGAGTGGTGCAGCAGAAGCCGTAGAACTTTATAAGAGTCCCATACTTAAAAACAATGATTGCTATCGCTATGCGGCGATTCGTAATATCCTTTATCGTAAAGGACGTGTAACCGAAATTCTTGTAGGATATGAGCAGTATCTGCAGATGTTCTGCGAGTGGTGGAAACAGCTTTACGGTGAAAGTGAAGGTAAGGATCAAAAGGGGATATATCCTTCGTCTGTTATCTTCTCGACCGACCTCCATTCTTTAGGACAATATATCCAAGATGGATTGCGCAACCAATTTGAGACGGTAATTGCACTTAAGGCTCCCGATACAGAGGTCGTCATTCCCGATGATGAAGCTAATATCGATGGGCTCGGTTTTCTTTCGGGAAAGAGTGTTTATTATGTAAATCAAAAGGCTATGCAAGGAACACTTTTGGCACACGTTGACGGCGGTGTTCCGAATATCGTTATCGAGATAGATAAGCGTGACGAGCGCAACCTCGGCGCTATGATATATTTCTTTGAGCTTGCGTGTGCAATTTCAGGTTACTTGCTTGGAGTTAACCCATTTAATCAGCCCGGTGTTGAAGCATATAAAAATAATATGTATGCATTGCTTGGGAAGCCGGGATTTGAGGAAATGAAAAAGAAACTTGAGGAAAGATTAGATTAAATAAATTTTGGAGGAAAAAAATGATCAAACTTATCACAGGTGTCCCCGGAACCGGAAAAACCAGAATGCTTCTGGACGAAGTTAATGAAGCACTCAAAACTTCAAATGGCAGTGTAGTATGTGTTGAAAAGGGAATTAAGCTCCGTTTTGATATTGACTACAATGCAAGGCTTATCAACACAGACGAATACTTGGTTGATAGTGCTCCCGCGCTTTTCGGCTTTATTGCCGGACTTATTGCGAGCAACCACGATATTACTCACATATTTGTTGATTCTGCTCTAAAGATTACCGGTAATGATCTTCCCGGACTCGAAAGAACTGTTCTCGAACTTGAGAGACTTGTTGCTAAGACAGGTGTTAACATAGTTATGACATCTTCTATTCCGAAGGGAAGCGAGCCTGACTCTATTAAAAGATTCATCGCTTAAATTATCATAATAACAAAAGCAGATACTGCATATGCAGTATCTGCTTTTGTTATTTAAATGTGTATTTAAGTTTGATATCATAGTTATTTAAAGATATCATTATCCAAAGAATGAAGAGATATGATGCAGATCCCAAAAGCACACACGAAATATAAGATATAATTATCCAGAAAAAATCTATCAGATCGGTTGGCAGACCTACGGAAAAATCTATGATTAAAAGCTGAGCCATTTTACTTATCATAATGATTATTCCCGACCAAAATGCAGTACGCTGAATTGGATTTTTGAAAGTTAATAATTTGGAAAACGGAAAGAAAACCGATTTTTCGTCAAACTTAAAATTCGGTATCTTGTTCTCAAGTTTCTTTTTTGTTTCTATATATTCAAAAGTACCCTTAAAAATAAAATATGCTATAAAAATAAATATTGCAGCTTGTAAGTATTCAAGAGACGCAGGAATTGCCACGGAATACATAAGATCTATAAACATTCCTTTGATTTGCGGCAAGGCCCCATTCATTATATATGTTATTGCGATTTTAGCAAGGTACTTATAAATAGTAAGAAGAACAAACGCAGTGACATATTTGAAAACAGTATTTTTGTCAAATCTACAAAAAGCATATATTATAAATGAATAGCATATTAATATCCCGGCAATTTCTGTAATATCCGTGATATACGGAATTATGTCAATAAGTATTGGTATCATAAAATTAATATCGGAAATAGTTTTGACATAAACAGTAGTAAGTAGCCAAGAATATACGGAGAAGATTATAAAAACAGAAAGTATTAACCTGAAAAAGAGTCTTTTTTTAAAATATGAATCGTATGGTGTTTGCATAAATAATTCCATAAAAATCCTTATGTGTAATATTTACTTTAATTATTATCTTCAATTCTGATTTGCTCACCGTTATGGGTTACATTTTTATATGGCAACCCAAGATGATCATATGCTAATCTGGAGGCGCAACGCCCCCGAGGGGTTCTGTTTAGGAATCCAATCTGCATCAAATATGGCTCATATACATCTTCAAGAGTTATAGCTTCTTCTCCTATAGTAGCAGCGAGTGTTTCAAGTCCAACAGGGCCTCCATCGTAAAATTTTATAATAGTTTCAAGCATTCGTCTGTCTATATTGTCAAGGCCGAGTTCATCAATCTCAAGACGTTCAAGTGCGTAATTAGCGATATTGTTTGTAACCTCTCCATTGCCCTTTATTTGAGCATAATCACGGACACGTTTGAGCAGACGATTAGCTATACGCGGAGTACCTCTGGAACGAGAGGCTATTTCGTAGGCACCGTCATC
>JAZURO010000021.1:0-10476 GCA_045606265.1 Eubacteriales bacterium | reverse complement strand
CATCTTGACGGATATCACGGTCACACTCAACGGCGAAGCCTTCACAAGCTATACCTACGACGAGACAACGGGTGATTTCGTCACCGCGCCCGGCTCTATCACAGTTCCCGCGGCAGTATATACTCAGTCGGAGGAAACAGGTGTGTGGACCGCCACTCCCGGAACTGCCGTCCTCACGGTAACGGGCACCATCTGACCTACCCCGGTCAAACAGTCTCTTATCCCACTAAAAAAACATCCCCGCAAGGATCCGACTCCCTGCGGGGAATTTTCTCTATTCATCTGTTCTCATCCTTATTTCACCAACTATGTTAGATAAAGAATGGTTCAGGTCAAATAAGTCAATAAACCTGATTCTTATGAGAGTTCCGTCATTGGCATGGAACTCAATATCTTTATTCTGCTCGACCTTTTCAGTCAAAGGATAAAGCAAAGTTACATTTTCAGAGTGATATTTATTCTGATAAGCGTACATTTGGTACATATCTGCTTGTGATATACCATAATTCGCTTTGCTATCAGATAACACTTTCCATTTCGTGTCCATAACAAAGATTCTTTTTGATTCTTTGTGTCTTATTACAATATCAGGCTTCATCAAAAACTTTTTGGGTTCATCAAATAAGTGATAAGTTTTATCTTGAGCAGATAAGGTGTATTCCGTTCCGTTAAGCATTTTCTTGAGCTGAGTTGCGATATAACTCTCAAATAGTGTTTCCATCGGAAACAGCAAAGCAAATGCTACTTCAGAGCCTGAGAAAGATGTGAAGCTCTTACCCATAAGAAATACTTTACTCCACATAAGTGCAGTTTGATAGTCGGCTGTTTTTCTGTCGGGAACTATTTTGTCAAAGTCAGATTTGTAATCTTTTGACTCATCTACTTCATTAAAAGCATTGAGCAGTGTTTTTATATCTGTTTTGTTCCTTGAAGAAGTTGTGTTCTTATATAGGTAACTCAACGTAGCTTTGAGTATCTTATTTTCTGCACGGTTTGTATTGAACTCATCATATTCGACATAGCAGCGTTCTTTATGTGCGAAGTTATGCTTGATTTGTCCGGCAAAGATCATCTTTCCCTTAAATACATTTCCGTTTGCTTGTATTGTTTCGTAGTCGCATTTAAGACCACGCTTTACTATGAAGAATACTTCATCAATAAACATACGAATGAATATCTCGAAGATATTAAGTTTCTCAATATTGACATTAGTATTCTGTAAATTCTTAAACGGGGCATTACGTAAGGTTTTCAGCATATCAATAAGTAGTTGCTTAACCTTTCCGTCTGTAAATGTTTCCTTAGAATATATCTTTGGAAGTATCTCAATCGAAGTGCCATCATCCATTGTGATAACACCAACGTAATTTTTTACAGTAATAATCTTTCCAACACCCTTACGAGCCGAAACGCCCATAATATCTAAGGTGTCAGATTCGGATGTGCTGTTTGATAATACAAAATTCTCTAAAGCATCAAAGGTGTCTTGGGGCAAAGAAGTGTATCCATCCACTTCTTTGTCCCTAACAAATGAGCCATATTCTTTTATCTGAATTGGTTTCCTCATTCTAACACCTCGTGATTTCTTAGATTGATCTGTACGCTTCAATATTATCAAAAGCTGCTCTGTTAATCTCGTAAGTTAGAGAATCGTCAAAGCCTACATCTGCACTACCAAACAGTTCCTCATAATCGTTTTCCGCAACAACGATAAACTGTTCATCTTTATTTTCTTTATTGTTGTCGCCTAAGACAAGACGGATCTTCTCATAATCTTCATAGAAATATTCCTGCAATAAAGGTACAATGGCATTTTCAAAGATTTCAGCCAACTGCTCAATGGTAGGATTATCTCTAAGCGGAATAAAATAAGCGTGTCCGATGGTATGCTCTCTGTCGTAAAGAACAGAAATTCTTTTGTTCATTCTTGCAAGCATCTCCGCAACGGAAATATCTTCCACGCTTATGCCTTGCAATACGTTTGCATCAGGCATCATTTCCCTAAAACGGAAACGGCGGCGGAGAGCTGTATCTATTGTCGCAATGGAACGGTCTGCTGTGTTCATTGTACCGATTATATAAACATTGTCAGGCACGCCAAACAACTGCTGAGAATACGGCAACTTTGCTTTCATTCCTTCAGCCTGTCCCAATCTCTTTGACGGCTCAATAAGTGTAATCAGCTCACCAAAAATCTTGCTAATATTACCACGATTGATTTCATCAATAATGAACACGTGGTTTTTCTTTTCTTCTGCCGTCTGAGGTAAGTATTTTTCAATAATTGCCATAGCATCAGAAAGAGCAATGTTTTTGAGTCTGTATACAGTAGAAAGAGTCATTGTTGAACCGCCGTTAATATCTACAATATCTTCATTGATACCTTTTACGATCCAATTAACTTTTCTTCTGCGGTTAAGTCCATCATCGTACTGCTCACCGCACCACTCATATTCTCCGGTAACAACACCAATAGCATCAATAGTAGTGCTTGAATAGCAGGAGAACACTATGTCACCAATTTTCATACGTGAAATAAAGGCGTTAAGAACCTTTTTACCACCTTGCTCTGAAAAATCGGTATCTTCTGTAATCTCTGCACCATAGTCATCCCAACCAATGCGGATATGACCATTCTCAAGACATTCTGTTCTTGTGGGATTGTCGCCCGTAGACCAAAGCGAAACTTTCCAAATGGTAGGCGTTTTATTCAGCCCAAGTTCACGATTGGCTTTTTTTGCAATAGGCATAGAAGATTTGTTACAGAAAGCCTTGAACAAACCATCTTCAATAGTATATTTTACATCGCTCTGTTCTTCGCTTTCGGTATCAAGAATTGGCTTAATTCCTTCAATGAATTCTTCATAACCGTAAGATTGATGGAAAGTTGTAAACTCAACCAAGCCATCTGCTTTATATTTGTTGAAGCGTTCAAGAACATCACCGTAGTTTTCGTTCTTTACTTCTTCAAGTAATTTGTTTTCTATTATGGCTACTGCATAAACTACCGTGTGGTAAGTTTTACCCGTACCGGGAGGACCATATAGAATTGTATTTTTACTTACATCGGTAAGCTGCATAACTTCGTCCACTTCTTCGTCCTCCTCATAGGCGGGTGAAATACCACTAAGGTCGATTTCTTTCAACGCTTCAAATAGTTCCGGTCTGATTTTATAGGCATAGTTCTTTACACCATCTTCAATGATGTTCCTGCCCAAGAAAGGTAAGGGGAAGTATCTTTCTTGCTCTCCATCCATACAAGGCGGCAGATCAAAGAATTTCTTAACACGCTTGCCAAGATTAACTGCACATCCTACATAGGCAGATACCGTTCCGCCATATAACTGTGAAAGACGTTTACAAGATGCTTCGCCACCAACCTCCATCAATGCTTTCAACATTTGCATAGGAGAAGGATGGTCGGGCAATTCAATTTCAAGAATATATTTTTTCCAATCTTCCTTGCTGAGATTAGGATTATATTCATCAAGCGAAGGCCAATAAGTGTTTTCAGCAGTCGCTTGATTATCTTGGAAGTAATTTGCTCCAAAGTATATTACATCGTGTGTAAGCAGGTGCAGTTCTTCATCTTTGTAACAATCTTCCGTTAAGCGGTTATAACTCAACATTTTTGCTTCATCGTCTTGGTTTACTTCTTCAAGTACAATGTTGCACATTTCTAAAAAGGCTTCAAGTTTGTAGACCTCAGATTTGAATTTCTTACGATCAACCACGTAGCCAATCTTTTCGCTGAAGCTCTTAAACATCTTATATTTATAGATGAAATACTTATCAGGATATTCAAATGACAAATAAACTGAAATAGCGTGGAGATCCTGATAATGCTGAAGCTCCTGCGGCTTATAAAACTCATCAAAAGCTGCACGGAAGTCCACATATCGCTGAGCCAATGGGAGATCCTCGTTCAAGAGCATCTTAAAGAGTTCACGTACTTTTTCAGGCTCTTTCTCCGCAAATGTGATGACCATTTTATATGGCCAATACATATTTGCAGAAAGAAGATTGGCAGACTCCTTATAGGCAGCCGCATACATTTCGGAGAAATTATCAGCTTCAATATTCCAATTTCTCTTATAACAGCCTACGGCTTCCCACTTATAGCGTTCATCTTCATTGACTCTTGTGAAGTCTTTTTTATAGCCATCAATTATTTGTAAAATCTTATCTTTCATAACTTGCTCTCCTTGAGGATATGAGTACAACGGTTTTCCGTGCCTACAACACCCTTGTTTTTTCTTATTCGCCGTATGGTTTAGCACAACCCCAAGCATCAAGTATCTTATGTGCTTGTGCAGGCGTGATTTCTTCTAAACAATCAGAAGTTCCATCATAAAATGCTTTCTCATACTCGGAACTTTCGTCTGTAAGTTGCCACTCATTAGAAGATGCTGAATAATACTCTAAAGCATCTTGTCCAACTCTCCAACGAACAACAGTATCGCTGTTTGTGTCCTTAAAATAAGAACCGATCTGATTGAACTTGTAAGTCAAAGGCATATAATACTCGTTGAAAACAGAGTTGATTTCTTCGTCAGTCAGTTCACCATTTTCTCCAACGAGCTGCACGATCTGTTCGTCATCGACATTATAGAAATTCAACTTTCCTTTTACGGGGAAAGGCTTAATTAAACGAACATTTGATAAATGCCACGCATAGGATTTAGGTTCGGGCATTTCGTCCATACAAGCTGCTTCTAAATGCTTTCTCTTAAACGGTGTAACATCATCAAGAGAAACAATACATACTGCACAGCCCGAAATCATACCGGGTATTTTAGGAGCAGAGCTACTACAAATCAGCAAATCTCCACGATGCTCGGTATTCCAAGAACGAACCTCGATAGTTTTTTCACCTGTGGTTATAAAGTGCGACCAAGGATTCTGAACCGATATAGCTTTCATTTTCAACATCCTCTCTATATTTAGTTAGCGTACTTCTTGAAGTTTTCAGCCTGCTCCAAGACTTCCTTATAAACATCGTCAATCGTTACGGGCGGATAGTCAAACTCATCAAGTAAGAGAATAAGATCTACCTGAAGGTTGGCTTTAATGTCATCACGAGTAGACCAATCGGTGTAACGTGCCTTATCGTCAACTATGAGTTTAATACGCTTTGAAAGTTCAATCATCTTGTCGTCAGGATATTCAAACTCATATTTTCTTGCAACGATGCTGAGAATGTCGTAGAAGGCTTTTTCTTCATAATCAATTCCCATATCCTTGAAAGAGTCTTTTTCTTTCTTGAGTTCTTCTAAGAGCTGAGCAAGCTGTTCTGCAACATCATCAAGAACTTCGTTTGCAAAGGCTTCGTCCTTGCGGCGATTGTTGTATTCATCAACAACTCGTTTCATTCTCTCCGCAAACTCCAAGCTCATAATACGGTTGACTTTCTTGTATTCTTCAATAGCTTGAGATAAAAGTCTTTGCAGGATCTTGATTTTTGTATTCGGAAGTTGGATAGCATTTATCTTATCCATATACTCATCGCTGAAAATATCAACAGAGATGTGCTTTCCGGTTTCAAACAGTTCCTCAATACCATCAGACTGAATTGCACCCTCTAAAAGCTCACGAACTCTTGCATTCATCTGTGCCGTGTCGGGAGCATCACCCTTAGTCAGCTTAAAGAGAATAGAACGAACTGCACAGTAAAATGCAATATGGTCTTTATCGTCATCTGTGAAGCGGTCGCTTGAACTACAAAGGTTAAACGCCTGCTTCATTCTCTTTACTGCTGCCATAAATCTTCTTTCAAGTTCTTCTGTGAGCTGAACATACTCAACGGCTCTGTTAAGGCAAGCAAGTTGTTCTACCGGAGAGCCATAGAAGAAATCTTTGCTATTGAAGTTATGGAACATCTGACCAAGAACTTCTAATTGGTCTTTCACGATAGTGATAGACTGTTCAACGCCCTCAAATTCTTCTGTTTCAAAGTTGGTGTATTTTTTGAGAGCCATATTCATATTTTTCTTAATGCCAATATAATCGACAATCAAACCCTTATCTTTGCCCTCATATACACGATTGACACGAGAAATCGTCTGAATAAGGGTATGCTGCTGAATAGGTTTGTCAATGTATATGGTGTCAAGAGAAGGAACGTCAAATCCCGTAAGCCACATATCAACGACAATGGCGATTTTGAAGTTGGACTTAATGTTCTTGAACTGACGGTCAAGTTCCTTTCTATCTTCTTTTGTGCCGAGCATTTCGTACAGTTCAGGCTCATCATCCTTGTTACGAGTCATAACCATACGGATTTTCTCAATAGGCTTTAATTCTCGTTTGTCTTTTTCGGTAAGCTCTGCACCATCGGCGCAGATTTTCTTTTCTGCCCATTCGGGGCGAAGTTCAATAATTATCTTGTAGAGGTCATAGGCAATGTTGCGGTTGGCACAAACGAACATAGCTTTACCCTCAACTGTTGCACCTTCTGCCACACGGTTTTCGTAGTGGTCAATAAAATCTTGGGCAACGGCACGAAGTCTGTCAGGATCGCCAATGATGACTTCCATATTGGCAACTGCTTTCTTGCTTTCTTCGATTTGGTGTTCGTTTGCCCCTTGTTGCTCACATTGAGCATAGTAATCTTCAATCTGTCTAATCTTGTCCTGATCGAGAGTAACACGAGCTGCACGACCGTCATAAACGAGATTGACAGTAATACCGTCACGGACTGCTTCGGTCATTGTATAAGCATCTACAACGCCGCCAAAGACTTCAATAGTGGCGTCTACCGGAGTTCCCGTAAAGCCAACATAAGTAGCGTTAGGGAGAGAGTCGTGCAAATACTTTGCAAAACCGTATGTTCTTTCTACGCCCGTGTCTGTAATCTTAACCTTTTGGTCGAGATTGATTTGGCTTCTGTGTGCTTCGTCAGAAATGCAGATTACATTACTTCTATCGGTGAGCATTTGCAGATCTTCGGTGAATTTCTGAATAGTAGTCAGATATACGCCGCCGCTTTCTCTGCCTTGAAGCTCCTTGCGGAGTTTTTCACGGGACTCAATACTCACGACTGTATCATCACCGATGTATTTTTTAGAGCCGACAAACTGCTTCGATAATTGGTCATCAAGGTCTGTTCGGTCGGTAATAATCAGAATGGTTGGAGAACGAAAATACTTGCTTTTCATCAGCATACGGGTAAGGAACATCATTGTGTAACTCTTGCCACAACCCGTTGCTCCAAAGTATGTACCACCCTTACCGTCACCTTCAGGGCGTAAATGTTCCTTGATATTTTCAAAGAGCTTATATGTAGCAAAGAACTGAGGATAGCGACACACAATCTTCAAGTCTTTATCAGAAGCATCAGGGAAATATATAAAATCCTTGATAACTGCAAGCAGACGTTCTTTGCAAAACAATCCCTTCATCATTGTTACAAGAGAGTTGATACCGTCAAGTTCAACATCATCCGCACCGATTTTTCTCCACGCATAGAAAAAGTCATACGGACTAAACAGAGAGCCATATTTGTTATTTGCTCCGTCACTAATTACGACAAAAGCGTTATACTTAAAAATCTCAGGAATGTCACGGCGATAACGAACTGTAAGTTGGGTGTAGGCATCCATAATGGTAGTATTCTCTTTGATTGCACTCTTGAACTCAAGCACAACAACGGGAATACCGTTTACAAATACGATTCCGTCAGGGATTCGCATTTGATTATTCATACCAACAATTTCAAACTGATTTACCGCTTTGAAAATGTTGTTTTCAGGGTTTTCAAAGTCAATCAGTTCAATGAATATATCCTTTTGGCTTCTGTCCTCTCGGTTGAAGATAAAGCCATCACAAATCATTTTATAGATAGCTTTGTTGGCTTCATAAAGAGTACCGGAAGTATTGCGAAGCGTAAGGATAATACTATCCACCTCGCTCGGTGTAATACCATCTTTGGCATAACGAGAGTAAAGGTATTGCTTGAGATCATCTACAAGAAGTACCTCTGTTCTTTCTCTATGGATTTTGTCGCCACTTATGTATTCGTAGCCTTCATCTTGGAATAACTGCATTATTGACATTTCTAATGCGTGTTCGTTAAAGTTCGTCATCGTATCACTCCGTTCTTCAAGGTCTGCGTGAACCCTGAATAGATTATACTATTTATGTGTCTATTTTAGGTCGCACATAAGGCGACTCTTTGCTAAATGATAATTTAGCGGCTTGATGTCATCATTTTTGCAACCGCAAAAGGTTTAAGTTCATTCAATTTTCTGATTTCAAGTGTATTCTTCTCGATTTCGGTTAATAAAGGCTCTACCTTATTACAAAAATCATCAATAACAGTTGTGTCAGGACAAATGAACTCAAAATCTAACGAAGATGCAGGCTTAACACGCATACGACTGTTTGTTGATCCGGTAGCATTGCTCACTAAGAAGTCTATAAAACTTTTAGTGTTGAACATCAAGAAATAAAACGCTCTGTGACTTGGCTCCTTAGGAGAAAAAACAATAAACTCTGTTGAGCAAATTGCATCCTCAAAACAAGACAGAGTGCGCCAAATTCTCTTGGTGTCAGGATTTAGCTTTGAAACTAAGATCGCATTTTCCGGAACAAGATATTTGTTGCTTAAAATGCTCGTTGGAATATCCATCGTTGGTAGTTTCTCATTATCAAAAGCAGGAATACTATAATGCCATACATAATCATCCTGCAATTTTTGAGGATTTACACTTTGAGTAGAAGTTGTCAGTTTCTTCTCAAGCGTGGTTTTCTTCCAACCGATAGGTAAACCTTCTTCATCAAGTTCAAATGGTTCATAATCAATGAACCAAGACTTGAAAATAGCCATAGCAGTCGCTTCTAAATTATCATTTATCTGCTTCTTGAGAGCAATTCTATCGGTAATCGCTTGATAGCTCTTAACGATTTCTATTTGCTCACCCATTGGTGGCACGGGTATCTCCATTCGGCAAATATCATCCCAAGTAATACCGCCACGAACACTTCCGTCTGTATGTAACCAACAAATTCTGTCAAATTCAGGTCTACGAAACCACATCATCAAAAAGTCTGCATTAAGCACGGTCGTGTCCTTTATCTCAAACATAAAGTATGCAGGAGAAACGATTGCAGGCTCGTCATCTGAATAGAGTGCAACGGGAAGTCGCTCATCACGACCAACGTGCATAGGATTACAAGCGAAGTTGCCTTTTTGTATTAACTTATATTTACTCAAATCCGTTCCGATAACATTAGCAACAGAGGGCATAAAGAACTTGTCGATGTTAATACCCAAAACTTGCTCAGTAACAAGATCTTTGTTGCGGTTATCAATCAAACGGATGTGGTTGCCCAAAAGATCATAATTCGATTTCATAACCCAACTCCTTAAAGACTGCAAGAAGGTCGGCTTTGGACTTTTCTTCAGCAACGAGAAGTTCTTTCAATTCTCCTTGCAGAGTTTTCATCTTAGTATCAAAGTCGATGTTCTCATCTCTGTTGACAAACTCAATGTAACGGCTCGGAACAAGAGTAAAGCCTTTCTGTTCAACTTCTTCAAAAGATGCTGAATAACAGAACTCCGGTACATCCTGATAGGTTTCTTCATAACCTTCTTGTTGCCAAGCGTGATATACGGAAGTAACCTTTGCTCTATCTTCTTCGGTCAGTTCTACATACTTCTTTTCGTAAGGACTGCCCATTTGACGAAGATCCATAAAGAGGATTTCTTTTTCTCTGTTACGATAGCGTTTCAGTTCTCCATTCTGCTCAACAACACGAGCCTTCTTATTCTTGTTGAGAATCCAAAGCGTAACGCTAATGTCAGTTGTATAGAAAAGGCTTCTTGGAAGAATGATAATCGCTTCAACGAGATTGTTTCTAATAAGCTGCTCTCTAATCTTCAACTCAGTTCCATCATCTGACAATGCACCGTTAGCAAGCAAGAAGCCTGCTACACCGTTTTGAGAGAGCTTAGATACAATGTTCAAAATCCAACCGTAGTTTGCGTTGCTTGTAGGCGGCACTTCGTAGCCGTTCCAACGAGGATCATCAATCAGCTCATTTTCTGCTCTCCATTCTTTCTGATTGAAAGGTGGGTTAGCCATAATGTAGTCTGCTTTCAAATCTTTGTGTTGGTCGTTAGAGAAAGTATTAGCAGCCATTTCACCGAGATTGGCGGCGATTCCTCGAATAGCCAAGTTCATCTTTGCAAGTTTGAAAGTGGTATTGGTATATTCCTGACCATAAATAGATACTTTCTTCTTGTTTCCGCTATGAGCTTCAACGAACTTGATAGACTGAACAAACATACCGCCCGAACCACAACAAGGATCGTAAAGAGTGCCGTCATAAGGTTCAAGCATTTCAGCAATCAAATTAACAATACATTTCGGCGTATAGAACTCGCCTTTACCTTTACCTTCTGCAAGAGCAAACTTGCTCAAGAAGTATTCATACACACGACCGATAATGTCGTTCTCTGCATCGTCAGTATTG
>JAZURO010000020.1:0-2293 GCA_045606265.1 Eubacteriales bacterium | reverse complement strand
TTCTTCGGCTTGGTAATCACGGACGAGGAAATAATCGTCAAGGTGCTTGAAAGCATAGACGAGTATTACAACGAGGGCAAGACGCAGGGCATCTGCGTGTTTGGCAGTGGATACTACAAGAAAGCCGACACCCTCATACTATCGGCAAGGATTGGCGATGAGATTATTGAAACCGTAGAGGTGGACTTGCGAACCCTCGAAGTGGTGCAGTGCCACGGCAAGCACAACCAGGACACCGAATATCACGAGCGCATCATAGACCTTGTGAACAAGAACGCCAACCTTATCCGTGAGCGGATGAAAGCGGCATAGCATAACCCCTAAAACAACATTGATATGGAAGTAAGAATTGAAAGTATGATTTGTGTGTGGGATGATGCAATCCCCACGATGTTCCTTGAATTTGTGAACCTCCTCACTCTCACAACGAGTGAGGGGGAATTGAGAAAGAGCGTAAAGGAGTTTGCCGAGAAGCACGAACTTGACAAGTTTTTCCTTTACGGCTTCGGCTCACACCATTTCTACCTGCACCAACGCTACACAAGCAACCCCGAAATGGTGATGAAGAACAGAGTTCTGTCAGTACATTTTTAACCATCTAAAAAGCAACATTATGACAACACGAATGACCATCAACGGAGTAAGCACCTGCGCGGAAGCAGGTACGGAGAAATACGAGCGTTTCCAATCGGGTATCGGAAGACGCAGGCGGACACTTGTGCAGTACGACTACCGCCACCCCATAGACAGAGAATTGTTCTCTTGTGTCAAACCCACGTTGGACGAGTGCCGAGCCGCACGGGACAAGTGGCTGAACGCAAAGAAGGGAAAGGAGGACAGACTATGAACACGACCTATCAAACGCTGATAGTCAAGTTCAGCGAACCTATCACGGCATTGGACGGTATCTTTGACGATACCGGAGCGTGGGGAACGGACACCCTCAAGGGGTGGATAGATGATTACGAAAGCACACGTTTCACCGCCACCGACAGCCATACGGCAGTCATCACGAGCGAGTACAATATGGAATGTGTGAAAGAGTGGCTACAACGGCAGACCCCCATTTCCGAAATGCGAGAATTTTGAACGGGATGGCGGTGTCCGCACCGCCAATACTTAAAACCCTAAAAACAAAAGATATGATAGCCAAGACGATATTACAGCAGATAGGCGGAAAACGCTTCACCGCCATGACAGGTAGCCGTGATTTCATAGATATGGGCAACGGCTTACGGATGAGCCTTGCAAGGAACAAAACAAGTGCCAACCGCCTTGACATCATCTATGACGAAGGGGCAGACCTCTACAATATGCGCTTCTACCGCAGGACGTTCAGCAAAAAGACCTTTGAGTGCAAGACAAAGGACATTGCCGTACACGAGGGTATCTATTTTGATATGCTGGAGGAAATGTTCACGATGGTGACGGGACTTTACACACGCTTTTGAGTGGCGGGGCGGCGAGAGCCGCCCTACTTTCTTTCAGTGAGCATGATGGCGGACAAAGAAAGTAGCAAAGAAACCTTTGTCCAATCTGCGATAACTAAAAAATCCGCAAGTAAAACTTGCGGAGGCTATATATTGGGTCGTTATTTTTTGGTGGAGGGGAATGATAATCTCGAACCGTTGAACTACACATTTCTGCTTCGTCTCCATTTCCCCCAACGATTTGATACGTTCAATCATTTTTGTTGTTCCTTTCTGAATTTTCCTAAATACTTTCTTCATAATTTCGCTATACTTTTTATGGTTAATAACTATGTTTTGTATTGCTCTCACAACACTTACAACTTGAAGTGTTATTTGGAAACCGATAGGCAAAAATGGCTCAACGATGTCAATTAACGAGAAAATCCTACGATAATCTATCAAGTGATAGAGCAAAAGACGTGCCAAGTTAAATATGGCACGTCTTTTGCCAGTTTTGTCAGTCCTTTTATGGGATATACAACAGCGCAAACTCCGCCTTTCTCCGTTTGAGCAGCATGGCGTGGCGTTTTCCTTTGTAGTTGCAGAAGGCTATATACTCACGGTAGATGTTCCTGTCACCAGCTTCCAGCTTCTTGATTAAGGTGCTTTTGGGGATTGTTTTGCTGCCTAACAGCTTCGCCGGTCCCACATTGTAAGCTAACGTGCCAAGCAAAATCGAATCAACCCCGAATTTACGGAACATGGCGACAAATTTGCGCAGGTCTTTCCGCAAAAGTTCATCCGCATCCCGTTTTGTCATGGTTCGTGCCGAATACTTCTCGTTTGGCAAAAGTTTGTGACCCCAACCGACGTATGGGTAG
>JAZURO010000019.1:0-15110 GCA_045606265.1 Eubacteriales bacterium | reverse complement strand
ACCTTCGGCTTCACCTCGGCGACCTTCTGCCCTTGCTTCCCGGTCTTTACCTCCACTTTCAGTTTCGCCATACAAAGTTATGAATTATTTTGTAAACTACCAACTATAAACCCTAACTTTTAAGCCCGCCATAGCGTAAGGCTGTTTCAGATACAGGTCATATCCCGCCCCGAAATCAACGGAGAGCCACTTAAACACATCGTATTGATACATCGCTCCAACCGACAACCGAAAGTCGCTGTAATAGCCTGTTTGTGCCCCTAAATAAAGATTGTGGCGTTTCCAAGGTTCCTTCTGAACCACAGTGCGAGTCTTTACAGCAATACTGTCAATGGTCGGATCGACTCCGGAATACCATATCTTGACATCCGGATTCTCCAAGACCTTGTGATCCCGGTCCAACACCACATAACGGATGCTGTCGCGGTATTCTATCTTTACTTCGGTCTCCGGAACATAAACCATCATAGGTACACCCTTGACTTCGGGAACATCAAGTTTCTTTATGTCACCCAAAGATAGCCGAGAGTAGGACGTGTCTCTATACACAACTACGTCCCGTGTCTCCACCTTTGGAGACCGGGGCATCAAAGTGCCAAAGAGAAACGCCGCGAGGACTATGGCGGCTGTTATGATTTTATCCTTCATGGTATTCAAAAAGCCCAAGTCTGTTCATCCATCCGTTCATGAATACTTTTTGTGATGGATTACGTTTGACTATGTTGATATAGAACTGCTTTCTTGCGGCCATGATCCTATCAAAAAGCATCTTTGGATCCGAACTGTTTATAAGAGACAGAGTGATAGGACCCACAATGCCGTCAGGTTTCGCTCCGACAATCTCCTGTACTCTACGTATGCCCGCTACGCCAGAATTGACACACCAATCAACAGCGATTTCAGCTACAGCCTGGCTGTATATTTCATCAGCCCTACACTTGTCCCAATATCCGGTTTTCATTATGTGCTGCCAATCTCCGTATGAGATGTTTTTCAGATCATTAATGGTCTTGTGCGCACCGAAATATTCCTGATAGGACCTAAGGGTCACTCCTTTCATGGTAGGGCCTCCCTTGTCGGCCGGATGGTACACATATCCTCCTTCCAGATGAAGAAGGGTTGGTGCATATTTCTTAAAATCTGCCATAAGCATCATTTTTAATGCTCCCCACCGAAGCAGGGAGCGGATTCGGTTATGCGTAGTGAGCCGCTACCTTTGCGATGCACGCGGTCACGATTGGGCTGACGGTAGCGAGGTCTGTCGCGTCAACCTCACTGATGTTGACCTTCATCTCGTCACCTACCTTGTTCGCATAGAAGTTGCCCACGAACTCCTCGCCCTTGCGAATCTGTCCGCTTGCGTTCTGGAGAACATTGTCCGCGAGGTTAGCGGTTGCGTTGCCGTTGACGGTGTATGAGCCATCCTTGTACTCGAAAGCACCTGTCTTCATCTCGTTCGAGAAAGCGATCGTTGCTGTTGTTGCCATATCTGTTTCCGATTTAAAGGGTTAAACTTGCTTATTTCAGAAGCTCGTCAAGCTCAGAGAGGTCTGCCGCCTTCTCCTCCTCAGCCTTGAACATAGGAGCGAAGCTGCCACGAATGTTGTGGATAGGAGCATCGGCCTTGCCCTTGATGACGCCCTTGATGAACTCGTCCGCGTCAATCTCATGGAAGTCCACCTCAATCTCCTTGTTCAGAAGCTGTGCGTACACATTGAGGTGCTTCTTGTAGATTTCGTTCACGTCCGAATACGAATCCTCGATGAGCTTCGCCACATCGTTGTAGTCGGCAAGGAGTTTCTTCGCCTGCTCTATGGTTGCACTCTTGATTGCCTCCCTCAGAGATTCTATACGGGAAATCTCCTTGAAGAAGCCTTCCTTGCGCTTCTCGTCCACATCGGCATAGAGCCTCTTGGTCAGCTCCTCGTTGAGCTTGTTCATCTCGTCCTGCACCTTGCGGCACTCGTTGAAGTTGTCCATTACGTTACCAAGCATCTCGTCTGAGAGATGTCCGAGGCTCATTGAGCCGAGAAGCGTGAAGATGTTGACCGCTTCGTTTCTTGTAATCTTTTTCATGTCTTTAGTAAATTATGATTTGTGTATAATAGATTGCCATTGCTATTCCTATTCCAATGATGTCGCAGATGATGTCATGAGCAACATCTTTCCATGTGACGAACATGTCCCATGCCTCCTTCAAGATGGCCAAGGCCGCCGCTATACCTACCGACACATATATGTTGCAGGTGAGTATGAGCGAGGCAAGGACGATGAATCCGCTTGCAAGGGTGTGGAGCATTCCGTCCACACCCATCAATTCCACAAGCCTCCTCATAGGATGTCGTTCGTCTTAGCCGCCTTGTAAGCGTTGTACGCTCCGACAAGGATGTTGAGTATTCCGAATACGGTGTAGATGTGCTTTCCATCTACAAAGCCGTAGTTGAGTGCGCCTGCGCCTGCGATGATGAAGGTCGCAATGTATGCGTAGTACGCGATGAGTTTAATTGCTCTTTTCATGTCTTTGAAATATTATGGGTTAGGAACTCCGTAGTTTGGAAGCTGGGTCGCAATCTCATAGAGAGTGATTCCGTCTGTGGCCTCATACTGCCCCAATGTGTTATTAAGGAGGTTCAGATGCCTTGATACCCACCCCGTATTGACCGTGTACTTGTACTGGAGATTGACCGCAATCTTCACCTTGCCGAGCCGTCTGTCCGTAAGGTCTTGAAGCGAAGCCTCGATTCCGTTTCCTCCATCATTGAGGTACAGACGGCCTCCGTTCTTCAAGATGACGCCCCACTCCGTACTGTCAATCATCTTGATTTGGTATGCATCGTCAATAGTCTCCGTGTCGGGATTCCATGCGAGAACCTGCATCCTCCAATCCAAGTCATACGGGAACTGATTGAGGAATCCCATCGAGAACACGATGAATGAGGCTTCGTCGTTCTCGCCACTGAGGACTACATGGCCCGAATCGTTGGCAACAATTCCGTAGAAGTCCTCGCCCCAGTTGTCGAAGACCTCCCATGTCCAAGTGAAGCCCTCCTTCTGAGTAATCTTTCCAAGTCCTTCGGGAAGATAGAGGTAGAATACATCGTCTGTGTCATCTTCCGATGTCGCGTTCGTAGCCGCGAAGCATACATCGTAATCCCTCTTGATAACTCCATTAAGAGAACCGAACGCAAGGTCTATGGTTTTCGTGAATGTGCCTCCGTCAAGGTCGCCTACCGTGTATCCCGAAAAGACCACCCTTGCAGATCCTGTCGAACCCGAGAGGCGGTAGATTACCACGATGTTCAAGTCCTCCATCGAACCCGAATAGTCGGCCTCGAAGTCGGGCATATCCGTGAGCTTTATCTGAATGTTGGTATTTCCTGGGTCTAAGACAGGACGCAGGTAGTTGGTCTGACCGAGGTCGGGAGTATTGATATCGAAGCGGTAAGGCTTCTCCGCGTTGTGCTTGTATCCGTCAAAGTCCTGCACACGGAATATCTCCGTAGGTCTGTTGTACGGCCATGCTCCGTTGTTGGCAATGGCCTTGTTGAGACACTCCGTCGCCGATGTGCCGAATGGTGCTTGGCTGTCCCTGCCGCGATTCCACCAATGGAATCCGTAGGCCGCAAGCGTTCTCGCTTCCTCGGTCTGCTCTCCTCTGAGGTTCGTTCCATCAGCCACCACGAATGGCTTGTTCTTGCTATATATGTTGATGTAAGGAGAGGTGGCGAGCATTCCCAAGTCATACTGACCTCTTGAGTTCACTCGGCCATCCCTCAGACACAGAGCAATCTCACTGAGCGAAATACCCTTGTTCGGCGTCACGCTCTTGTCGACATATAATGTCTTATTTGTACTATCGTATGGCATATCTATTCTCTGTTAGGAAAGTTAGTATTTGCTCCTTTATAGGGGGCTGAACCCGCCCCCTTGTATCTGAATGTCGTTCCCTTGAATTTCATAACTCTATCCGATTATTACTACCTTGTGAGCTACATCCGTTGCACTTCCGAAGACTACCCTCGCTATGTTCGTAGAATCCAAGTACACATCCGTGAGTATCTGCTGATAGTCGTTTCCTTCCTCGTAGATGGCTACCGAAATCTCCCTCGTTCCGAGGTTGTGAACGCAGTCGAATGTGGTCGTATTCGCAGGGATTGTGAATACCACTCTTTCAAGTCCGCTTCCGCCGACTGCACTGCCTGTGCCTTCCTCTGCTACTCCGCCAGAGCTTACCTGACCATCCGAGTAGAAGTCCTTGTCTACCTTGAGGGCGTTGCTTGTGCTATCCCAAGAGAGGGTTGCATCTCCGATTTTGACAGACGTAGACGCGAATACACTCCTCCAACAATTCGAGGCAGTTCCGAGGTCATTGACCGCATTATTCGTAGGATATATTGAGAAACCTTGGGATATCTTTACCCCTATTCCTCCGAATCCCGCAATCTGCAATCCTCTATTACCTCCTATGGCTATGGACGTGAGGCCGTACCACGCGGATTCACTGTGAAAGCCGTATCCTCCGTTGTCTCCAGACATAAATCCAGAAGTGGCATACACTTGCCCAGCAGTGCGAAGACCTCCTCCAAAGTTTCCTGTCCCATTTACGTCAAGCTTGTATGTAGGGCTCGAAGTGCCAATTCCGACATTGCCGCCAAGTGGATTGAGGCAAAGAGAATAAGCAATAGCAGTACCATCGAAACGATGCGATTGAATGATCGAACTACCATTGTCTTGCACCCACATATCTAATCCATACTGCAATGAACCTACGGAGAAGCACTTAGATGGAGAACCCAACGTGTTCGACGTGATGACCTTTTGAACATGGGAAGCTCCGTCAACAACGAGCTTGTATTGGTCGGTTGCGCGGTCAACTGCTCCAACATTTACGTTGCCATAGGAGTTGATAACCATAGCGGTCTTCCAAGAACCCGTTTTAAAAACCAGCTTAGTTCCCATGAGGTTGGTGTCATAATTCGCATCTCCTATATCAAGCTTATCTGCGTTATTGAAAACAACGAGGTTTCTAAGCGTTCCGCCAACGGTATAGCTCTGCAATGCCTTGTAGTTAGGAAGCCTAATATCTCCGCTCACGTCCGCCGTTCCATCGAAGCTCTGTCCCCAGATAGTCCTTGCGGTTGCGAGCTTGGTCGCGCTTGCCGCATTACCCGTGATGTCGGAGTCGGTGAAGGCGAGGGTTTTCCAAGCACTATAAGAGCCTTGATATGGCTTTGTCCTTGAATACATCAAGCCCGAGGTGTCGTATGCCAACTGAAAGTAGTAGCCCGCTAAATTGTTGTATAAGGTGAGTCCTGTTGCATAGTTTGTCGCTGGCCTATTCGAAGCTTGGAAGCCCGAGTAAAAGAAACGGCTATGAGTGGCGTTATTTACGTCATTAACAGATTCTGGTGCAAGGCTATTCGCCGTTCCGCTAACATTAATCCCCCACGTTCCGCTTGCACCCGTACCTGTGAGAGTAGGTGCGTAGGAATTGAAGTTGCCCGCGTGGAGGAAGTATTTTGCCGCATTATCTTTCCAAGCAAAAAGTCCAGTGTTGTCTAATCCCACAACCTGACTTCCATCCGTACCGCCCTCTCCTCGTTGGATAAACATAAATCCGCTCGAAGAGTAACCGATATATCCTTGGACTGTATTATTCGATGAGGTCGTAAACCCAATATAAGTAGAACCGTTGGTCTCTTCAGGACTACTAAGACGAAGTGTTTCTGCGTTTCTGCTCAACGTGCCTCCGCTCAGTCTGAGGTAAGTTTTGTCGAGGAATGAAGCGTAGTTGCTTGAATTGAGGAGCAGATTATAGTTCCAATGTAGAGAACCATTCGTGTTTGTTCCCAATCGTCCATAGGTGTTGCCGTTTTGCTGAAACAAAATCTCGGTATAATTTGTGTCTGCGTCGTTATTGTTAAAAATCAGTTTTCCGTCAAATCCGCTTTCAATATACAAACGACTAAGTGTTTCAGAGCTATTCCGCTTCAAGTAAGCATTGTCGAGAACTGATGCGTAGTTATTCTCATCGAGAATCTGATACGCATAAGTAAGGGTTTCGTTAAACCTAACAAGACCAACCTTCTTCGTGTCAACGCCTATAGCAGACTTATACTCCGTTCCTATTCCAAAGCGGAGTGCCACCCAAGAGGCGACAGATGATTCAGCCGTATTGATGACATAGAAAGGAACCACCATATCTCTTTTTACGGTCAAGAGTCCGTTGATAGTCCCACCGCTCAACGGCAGATAATCATCAGGCGCATAGAGCTTGGTAGCCACTCCGTCAATAGTGATAGCACCAATCTCCTTACCGCTCGTCAAGGTCTGCACCACGCTCACATTGGTAGCCTTGCCCACAAGGGATTCAATGGTAGACTCAGCCACTCCGAGCCTATCGTGCAAGTCCTTTCCGAGAACCGCACCGACAACCTGCGCTACGGAATCATCGTACTTGCTCCAATCCTCAAGGATTACGATTCCGCTTGCACCGCTTCCGCTTCCTGCCTCTCCGATTCCACCCGAAGCGAGCTGTCCTGTGGCGAATACGTCTCCGTCAATCTGGAGTTGTCCGTCGACCACCGAGAGCTTGATTCCGCCGATGGTGATTTCATCGGTCTCAATGCCCTTGTTTGCGTTTACAAGGACATCAAACACTCCGTTGGTAAGAAGCCTATATGCTGAGAGTTTGGTGTCAACCTCGCCCTTTGTGTACCTGTCCGCAATCTGAGTGTTCATCGCAGCGAACATGTCCGCAAGGCTCGTTGCTCCATCGTAGCTATCCAAGAATGCCTGTATCTCCTTCAAGTTCTCAAGAACCGCATCAGAGTCGGCCTCTCCGTCAAGGAATGCGCTCACCTTCTCCTGCAATGCGCTCAGTCCCGATGCCGTTGCATAGTAGCTCGGAAGCTGACCCGCGAGCTTCAATGAATCGTTGGCCGCTCCGTCAGTGAAGTTGCCCTCAAGAGCCTCAATCTTATTGAGAAGGTCTGTGATGTTTCCTCCCGACACATCGCCGAGGTCTGCGATAAGCCCCTCAAGCCTTGCGATGTCCTCAAGGTTGGCCACAGAATGCCATGCACTCAGTCCGCGATAACGGATTCTGTTCGATGTGTTGAGTCCGCTCGTGGTGTTATAGTATATACTACCTACTCCGTATTCAGAGAGGTCTCCATCGTAGTTGTGAAGCCTCGCTCTGAGCAGTTCTTGGGTGTAAAGGTCTGCACCCGATTTCAATGGTAATGCCATATATCTGTCCTCCTATATTCTTAATCCAAATATGCGCTTCCGCTCTGCGCCGAGCCGAACTCAATCCTTACATTATTCTCATCCACGAAGTAAATGTCAGCCATGCAGAGTTGCTTTGCTGAGTCCACGATCTTCACGTTGGGGAACTTCCCAAGATTGTGATTAATGTACCATACCTTCTGCGGTGTGGTCTGAACATGGTGTACCATACCTCTTCTGTTTACCCATTTATCCTTGGTATCACTCCATACGATGATGTCCCCGTCCTGCTGATTGTTGATGCTCGTGTCCGATGCACCCGCAAGCGAACCCATACCACCGGAGCCGCTACCGTCACCATCTGAGCCGACACCGCCGGAGCTGACCTGCTTCTCGGAGAAGAAGTTTCGTGAAGTACCGATGTCTCCGTTCTCTGTCTCGTAGAACCATCTGTTTATCTTCGCCATGAAGCTCAAGATCGTTCCAAGCGTCTCATCACCTTGGGTACTTATCTTGATGTCCTCGCCGAAGACTATCGAACCGTCCGGAAGGATCTTAAAGTCTCCTCCGCCAAACTCAGCTCCACCTTCTTCGTCCCATCGGATATTGCCGGAAGCAAAGTAACCGGTTCCGTCCATAAAGAACATGGTCTTGGCTGTCTCTGTCGTTCCGCCATACCATGCTGCGGGGCCGCCATTCTCACTATCCTTATCAAACACGCCACTCATTCCGGCCATTGGCACGAAAGCTCCTTCCTCGTCGTTATATCCTACGATTATAGCAGATCCCAAGATAAGACCCTGCATTCCATCGCCGAGAGCCTCTCTTATGTAATCAAGCTCAGCGATCTGATCACTTATCGGCTTGTCGCTGCCTGTAACGAGAAGATTTCCCTTAATTGTGAGCTGTCCGTTTTCATATGTTGCATACTGCTCCGCGCTTCCGACAAACCATCTTGCATTGCTGTCGGCAGACTTTCCTGCAAAATAATATTCAAAGCCCTCGGACAAGACGGAATCAAGCCCCATAAGCATCCTTTCGTATCCGCCGCCGATAACGTCGCGGATTATGACGAACTGCCTTGTCTTGTCAGTATAGTTTCCGTATTGGATTATAACGTCTTCTGCTACAGGAACACCGGTGCCGGCCACTTCGGTCTTAGATAGTGTAACCGATGTCTCGTCGACGTCGATCACCCGGGCCTTGTAAGATTTAACTTCATTGTCCTCGGGATCAAACTTCTGACACAAGACAACATCATCGACCTTGAACTTATTGGTAACGGAACCCTGCTGCTGGTCAAAATAGCAGATATACCCGTCTTCGGTTTCCTCTACCGCAGTAATCTTCATGGCTGCCGCAGAATTGATCTGAAGGCCTCCCACATAGGTTGCCTCGTTAACCACGAGATCACTGACAAGAATACCCTGCCTTGCTACGAACTTGTCGGCCTCAAGAATAGCGTTACCATTCTCATCGCGGTATATGCCCCAGTCCCTTCCTCCTATCTGTCCCTGACGGAATTTCTCTCCGGTCACTTTGCCGAGGAATCTTGTAGGAGACTTTGATAAATCTTCAATGCCATCCTTCCTCAAGTAAAGCTGATCGCAGACCTGACGGATGATCTGCTGAATATTCGACAGACTGCCCATCTGCCTCTGAAGCGTCTCTATATTACCCTGTATCTGAGCGACCGGATTCTTGACCGTAGCAACCTTGTCCGAAACCACGATCTCCACATCCGGATACAATATGGTGCCGGAGGTCCAGTTGTATGTCATGGACTGAACATAAAGGCTTTCGTATGCACCGGATATGAACTGCTTGCTTGCAAGCCTTATCTGTGCTCCCGCTGATAACGAATCTATAAGTTTTGCTCCCTCACGATTCTGATTGAGTCTAACCTTGTCAGTCTTGATCACCCAGGAAGGATTGATTCGGGCTGTCTCAGGAAGTCTGTCGCGTTTGTAGTCATCAACCCTTTCTTCTCCCCAAAGCACATACTGATGCGTCATATCTATGCCGATGAAGAAGAACTTGTCCCCAGCCGAAGCATTGTAACCTTCGTATGGAATGAATGGTTTGCCCGCATCCTTTTCCGCGTCGATCTTTGCAAGGGTGAGTCTCCAATGGCTACCTGTCTTGGATTCGTCGAAAGCATAACCGACGATAGGGAACTCCCAGTCTGAACTGAATGACAGCCATCCCGAAGCGAACACGACCCTTGCCTCATCACCCATACGGTCTCCCAAGATAGGAATCCATACTCGGTCGGCATACTGTTGGTCGGTCTCACCGGCATTGCGCTCGCTTCCCCAGATGTTGCGGACCCAGATGTCGAAGGTCTGAGACCAACCCGAATCCGTGTCGGTAGAGGTAATAAGGTGTATTGCCGAAACGCTTGCGGTAAGATTTATCTCTCCGGTATATGCGTGTGAAGCCACAACCTTTGCTTCATAGTAATATTCCCCCGGAGGGATGTTTAAGCGTGATACCTGTTCCCCGGTTGATTTCTTATGTACGGTAAAAGAACACTTGTCTCTATATATAGTTATCAGTCCATCGGGCACATCTACATATCCTCCACCTCTACCCGTGCTGGGACTATAATTTTGATACTTACCCTTTGCTGCATAAAATGGTTCGCTTATTGTTCCTTTTTTGCCTTCAGGAATAATAAAATAAACTTTTGCGTTTCTTGCAGATACATTTATCGAAACCTCTTCTCCGGTCTTTACTCCCGTCTTGGTGAAAGACATTCCATCGACATTTGTCTCGACCGCATCATTCTCTATGGCTGCATCAATATCATCGTCAGTAACCTGCTCGGCATCCACGATCATGTCTACATCGCCCGGAGCGCCCTGAATAGACGGGTATATCCCCTCGTTGTTTTTCAAGGCTCCAACAAGGATACCATACTTTTCAATGGACTCCTTGTCGTCCACATATTCTATTGGGTCAAACTCCTCGGCGTTGTAACCGGCAAGATAAGCCTCCGTAGGTTCAGCCATAGGAGTTCCACCATATATCTTGGCTTTCCATCCTCTGACATAATCACGGAAGGTCTTACCGCGAAGCTCGGTAAATGCAACGTCGGCCAGTTCCGGAATCCAGTCCGGGTCGGCCTCAAAGAGAGGATTGTTAGGGTCCTTATCCTTGAAATATCTGTGAGGGAGATTCTTACTTCCTCCTCGTCCGAGAAGACGGTTGCGGATGTCTGTGCTCTGCACCTGGCGCTGAACGCTGAGGAGTCCCCCTTCAAAGCCATACTCGAATATGTGCGAAACTTCTTCAGCCGGATAGCCCATAAGGATCTCGCAGACTCCATCGGCGTTGGTCTTGAGAGTCCACCTGACTCCGTATATCTTATGCATCTGCTGGAGTACATCCCAAATGTAGGAATAAGAGATGCTGACGAACTTCGCCTCTTTGCTATATGGCTGCAATGGATTCGGATTCAGCTTTATGATTATACGCCCTCCGAAGTAATGATTAAGGACGAGGTTGAACGCAGTCACGAAGTTGCCGAGGTTCAGTCCCAAGGATGCGATATACTTGTCTGCGATAGCGGTGCCTGCCGAAGTCGAAGCCATCTCCACGAAATACTGACGTTTCATTTCGTAGATAGCCCAATGCTGGAATACAAGATCTATCTTGGACTTACGAGATGTATTGTCCTTAGTACCCTGCGGAGTCTTGACGGGGTGTATGTATCTTTCGCCCTTGAACTCGACTTCCCAATCATACGAAAAGTCCGGCACCACATCCCCATCTATCTTTACCTGCGAGGTGATGGTGCGGTCTCCCATATCGGAGATAGTAGCCGTAGCCGTCTCAAGAGTGGCATAAGCCGGAAAGTTGAGTTCCTTTATATCCTTGATCATATATTAAAGTCACAAAGTGTTGGATCGTTTACATTGATTGTCCATTCCACGCAGACCACATCTGCCTGTTTGCCACGGCTGTCGCGCCAAAAGTCGGTGGCTTCCTCTATCGGAGATGGGTAGCCGACTATCTTGGCCTTCTTGTAATCGTTGTAGAATGTTACCTGCTTGAATGTCTTTATGTTTTCGGCATCCTTTGTGTATAAGAGAGCGTTGAATGCCGCTATCTTGTGATTGGCGTTGTCTATGCCCGTAGTGGCATCCACAAAGAACTTTACCTTGTATTCAAACTCGTCATCAACGGTCTTTGGGTCAAGGTTCGTGCCGGGCTGCTCCGGATAAGAGGACTTCTCAAATCCCTTGACAGGAGCCGCGAACCTATTATCTGCGCTAAGATAGACCAGTCCGTACTCCGAAATCGTGTCCTTTATTTCGCCATCCGCTATTTGTAGTCTGACCTTTATCATTTTTTCGGGCAATTTTTACAATCCTTATACATCCTTATCACAGGGCAATCGTCGGTAGTTTCAGGAAGTTTGCAAGTATATCCCTGAAGGATTGCCGCAGTCATGTGGTTCCTTTCCTCTCGCATCTCTTCCATCTCTCTCTTTACCTCAGCAACTCTATCGGCGACCTCTTTCTTGTATTCGGCATGTTCCCTACGCATCAACTCCCTCTCCTTTCGCTCCTCCTCTATGAGTTTATGGAAATTCTCGATGTCTATGGTGTCGGTCTTTGATTCCTGCTCGCGCTCCTTTGCTTTCTGCTCGCGTTTCTGCCTGATGGAATCGAATATCGCAGTAACGATTGTCGATACCACACCCGAGCCTATAAGTGCCAATATGATACTTCCCCAATCCATTACCTCTGATATTTTTTGAATGTAACATCATTGTTATCTTCGGCTGAGATGTTGTTCTCCCCGAAGATATACAGAGGCACTCTGATAGGCAGAGTATGCGGAGTGTCGGCACGACTTATGGAAAGGTCGCATCCGTTGGCGAAGTAAAGCATAGGAATGATTTTTAGCGGTATGTTTATATCTACGGTTATATGTCCCTTGCAGTTGTGGAACACACAACACTGATGTTCGTTGAGGAGTTCTCCGTTGAAAGTCCTATCTATGTAAACGCCAAGGTTCTCACAGTCCCCGAACTCATTGCGGATAAAGTTGACCGGAGGATAGTTCTTCTCAAGCGCCCAATCAATCGTCTTTTTATAGAGCGCAACGGCATCAGCCTTGGTTTCGCAAGCCCTGAGAGCATTCATGTTTTCCGTACACATGGATTCGAGACGGGCTTGTCTTAACAGGTATTCTTTCCAAGAAGTCATAGCGGTATTCATTTGGTTGCAAATATATGAAAATCAAATGGAATAAGCAAAAGAAAAGGGTGTGTCTTTCGACACACCCAAATGACACTAAATTAACCGTTTGCAAAGATATGAAATTTATGACAAGGTTGTACGCACCTGATGGGACGAAGATGTTCCGTTAGGCACTATTACTCTGCCTAAATTCGTTGCTATATCAGTTACCTGCGCCAAAATCTCTTCACATCTTTGCAACGTTCCAGCAGTATTTGCAGAGATGTTCGGCAGATGAGCGAGGTGCTGGTTCTGTATAGTCACAAGATCCTGAACATTCACTCCGGTGCCACCGCTCTGCATCAGCATTTCCATACGGAGGACGGCGGCGTGAATCTGACTGATGTAGAAGTTCTGCGTATTGATTCCGGCCGCAAGTCCGAGGATAGACTCTTCGGATGCAGTAGCGATGTCCTTGGAGATGCCGGATAAGTTTTCTCCCATTTCCCTTGACAGGATGCCTCCCTGCTCCAAAGCATTTGCAACAAGTTCAGAACCTACCAGAGCATTTTCCTTGGCTTTTGCAACGGTGTCATTGAATTCCTTTATCCAGTCCTCATCATAAATATCCATACCTTTCATTAGGTCAAACACAGGCTCAAGGGCGGTTTTCATAACACCTGCAATAGCCGACTCTACAAGCATATTGTCAATCATCTCCTCGAACTTCTTGCCTATGGCATCAGATGTGTTACCGAACTCCTTGTATGCCTCAAGCCAAGCCTGAGCGAATGACCTTGCAGCAGAGCCTAAGTCTGTGCCGAGCATTCTTTCGGCTATCTCTTTCTGTGTCTCATCCAACTTGTCAAGGGTCTCCTGACGCGCTTCTTCGTAATCATCTATCGCTTCATCGTCTTTGTCTTTGCCTTTGCTTTGTTCGGCTTCTATCTGTTTCGCATAAGCCTCCGCTTTCGCCTGCAACAGTTCAAGTCTTTCCCTGTAGTTGTCGAGGTACTCTGTGCCGAAGGCTGATTCTGACGCTTTTTCAAGTTTTTCGTAAGCGCGACTTAACCGTTTAAGGATTTCTTCCTGCCTTTCAATCTCTTTGTTGGCTTTCCTGACTTTGGCATCACTCAGCCAAGAGATAGCGGCACCAACTGCGGCAATGGCAGCCGCCACTGCAAGAAGCGGTGCAAGTTCGGCTTCTATTATTGCTATAATGGATGCAACTAAGCCTAAAACGGTTGCCATTACACCCAGCCACTTGACCAAATCCTGAATGAACGCACCGAACTCACTATCTTCGGCAATCCCGAATATGTCAATAAGTTCGGTCATCAGATTGCCAAGATTAGAGACCGCAGACGATGCCGCCTGAAAGCCCTTCTGTGTCTTCGCGAGAGCCTTTTGCTGTTCGTCCTGTGCGTCTGCAAGGTCTTCTGCTGCATCGGCATATTCCTGCGTTCCCTCTGCGGCTTCTGCTAATCTTTGTCTTGCACTTGTCAGTTTTTGAGTTGCTTCAACATACTCTTTTATTCCGTCTGAGATTGCGGTAAACGGATTTCTCTCAACAATAGCATCATAGAGTTTCTGATATTCATTCATCAGTGTTCTCAACTGCTCAGGGTTTTCGGCAAAAGCCGCTGCATTTAAGTCCATAAAGCCTTTTAATTTCTCCATAAGACGCTCTATCGTAGGGGTAGCCAAATTCTCCACTTCCTCAAATGACTTCGCCCAATCCTTGCTTGCCTTGAACTCCTCTATGTCTATCGCAAGTGTTTCCGCCTGTTCTCTCTTACGGGATGCCGCAATCTGCTTTTCCTGTTCTTCGGGTTTCAGGCTTGCATTTTCACGAATCTGCTTGCGGAGCTCCTCTTCCCTTTTTATTACCGCAGTCCTGCGTTCCTCATAGGTCTGGAACTTCTCATAGGTCTTGTAGAGGTCCTGTAGCCATCTTGCGTTGTCCTTAATGCCCTCGTTCACCAACTTTCGGGCTTCTTCTCTCTTGGACTCTATCGGAATAGACTCCACAAGGTCATTGAGTTGGCTCCAATCAATCTTGTCTCCGTCAAATGCAGGCTTGATGTTCACTCCCTCAAAAGCATTCTCCAACTGAGCCTTGATATTCTCCTTGAGATCATCCCCCACTCCACCATAGACGCTCATAGTAAGGTCAGCCGAGAGCTGGCGGTCTCCAGTCATACCCAGCATCTTGTCGTAGAAGTCCTTGGCCTCCTTGCTTCGGGCGACAGCATCCGCAAGTTCCGCAACCCTATCCTTCATATCATCAAGGGTCTCCTGCCAAGAAACATCATCCACCTTGAAGCCCAACTCCAGCACAGTCTTGTCCGATTCAGGAAGAGATCTTGCGGCATCCTGATACTTTGTCAGTATCTCCTTGAGTTTCGTCGTATCGAAAGCCGCACCGAAACGCAGAGAGCCAATAGTATCCGCAAAGTATTCTTCCGTCTTTGCCTTGGCATCAGCCGAAGACATATATTTGAGAAACTCCTTGTATTTGGCGTAAACCTTTTCGAGGAGGGAGACTTCTTCGTTAAGGTCGCGGAGTCTATTGTCAGGAGGTGTAGTTTTTTTCGTAGTCAGGAAACTTGAAATCCACTCCAAGATAGTCTTCAATGCGGTCAACTTGTTTGTCGTGCTATCAATCTCCTGCTCATCATAAGGGCG
>JAZURO010000018.1:0-17667 GCA_045606265.1 Eubacteriales bacterium | reverse complement strand
AGGATGGACATACCGAAATTGTGGACACTGGCGCATTGTTCGATTCCATCAAAGGCGATGTGAAACGGCAATCGCAGAACCTTTATACAATCACCGTGGGAACTGACCGAGATTATGCGGTATATGTTCACAACGGCACACGCTACCTAAAAGCACGGCGGTTCATTACTGACGGAATCAACCGTGCGAGGGGAGATATGGAAGATATTCTTTGCAAAGAAATGAAAAACGCCTAAACCGAGGGGCATTGACAAACCGAAAAATTGTTGTATAATATTCGTGTATAAACAACCGCATATACATACAATCAAAGGGCAACGAACCGCCCCCGATGAAAAGGAGATTGAGTTATGGCATTCACAAGAGCAACTATTCGCAACCTTGCAAAGGAAAGCGGGGTTGAACTTCCCAAAGAATTGGAAGATGCGCTGGTATCGGAGCAACTTACCGCAAGAAACGCTTATGCCGAAGAACAGGTAAAAGCGGAACTTGAAAAACAGCCTGCCGAAAAGGCTGTAAATGTAAAGGACAGCGAGGAATACAAGACCCTCGAAAAGTCCTTTAACGACTACAAGGCAGAAATCGCAAACAAGCAGGCAAAGGAAGCCAAGGAAAAGGCTGTCCGTGCCTTTTACGAAAGCAAGGGTATCACTGGCAAGAACCTTGAAATTGCTATGCGTGGCAGTCGAGCCGAAATTGACGGTATCGAACTGGACGGAGACAAGATCAAGGACGCTTCCTCTCTGGATGCACTTGTCAAGGGCGATTTCTCCGGCTTAGTCGCAACTACCACCACGAAGGGTGCGAATACCGCTAACCCTCCGGCAAACAATGGCGGTGACAAGCTGACCAAGGCAGACATTTACAAGAAGGACGAAAGAGGCCGCTATATTATGTCTGCATCCGAGCGTCAGAAAGCACTTGCCGAAAATCAGATTATTTAACAAAAAAGGAGAATAGCAAATGGCTGTTGAAACTCTGACCAACCCCCGTACCGCTCTGCCTAATGTCTATACCGATGTTACCGCCAGAGAGGTTGATTTTGTAACCCGTTTTGCTGACAACTGGGAAGCTCTGCGAAACATTCTGGGCATTATGCGCCCCATCCGCAAGGCTCCCGGCACTCAGCTTATTTCCTACACCGCCGATGTCACTCTGGAGAGCGGCGATGTTGAACCCGGTCACGTTATCCCATACAGCAAGGCTACCATTACCCAGGCAGCCAAGGGTGATCTGGAAATCAAGAAGTACGCAAAGGCTGTCCCCATCGAGGATGTGAACAAGTACGGCGCAGCGATTGCCGTCGAAAAGTCCGATGATGCTTTCCTGACCAAGCTGCAGAACGAGGTGCTGAACAACTTCTACACCTTCCTGAACACTGGCACCCTGACCGGCGAGGCTTCCACTTGGCAGGCCGCTCTGGCAAAGGCACAGGGCGAAGTTCTGAACAAGTTTGCCTCCATGCAGAAGGACGTTACCTCCGTTGTTGGTTTTGCCAACATTCTGGATGCTTATGACTATCTGGGTGCTTCTGAAATCACCGTTCAGACCCGTTTCGGTGTGCAGTATGTTGAGGATTTCCTGGGTTATTCCGTCCTGTTCCTGCTGCCCGCTCCCCGCGTTGCCCGTGGTACTGTCATTGCGACCCCTGTTGAGAATATGGATCTGTACTACATCGATCCTTCCGACAGCGACTTTGCAAAGCTGGGACTGAACTACACCACCCAGGGCGAAACCAACCTGATTGGCTTCCACGCTCAGGGCAACTACTCTACCGCCGTTGGCGAAAGCTACGCTCTGATGGGTATGGCTCTGTGGGCTGAGTACATTGACGGTATCGCTAAGATTACCTTCGGTGCTTAATGTATCGAGTAATTAAAGCGTTCACCGATTTGCGACACCATCACGCCTATTCCGTGGGGGACACCTTCCCCCACAATGGCGTTGAGGTTGATGCTGAACGGATCGCAGAACTGGCAAGCGATAATAACCGGCTGGGCGTTCCGCTGATTGAAGAAATCGCAGAAAAGCCGAAGAGGACACGAAAAAAGAAAGACGAAGAATAACGAAGGAGGCGGCGTGATGCTAACCGAATTGTGCGCAGAATTGCGTAATTATTTTGAAGTGCCGAATGGTCGGCATTTTGGAAAGTTTGAAATCAGCGGTGGAAGCATTGCGCCGCTGGACTTTTTACAGGAGGGTCAATATTTCCGTATCGTTGGCTCTGTCTTTAATGATGGAGTTTACAAATACCCTGCCACATCTTTGACAGATGAGGTATTCGAGGGGGCGGTTTGGGCCATGGCGGTGCCTCCTACGCTTATCGCCCTTGCCGCTGAAATCAAGGCATACAATGATAGCGATGTTGGCAAGGCAAGCCCGTACACAAGCGAAAGTTTTGGCGGCTATGCTTACACAAAGGCTACGGATGCAAACGGTGCGCCTATTGGCTGGCAGAAAGCATTTGCAAGCCGTCTGAACAAGTGGAGGAAACTGTGATGAAATACAGAAAAAAGCCAGTTGTGATTGAAGCATTCCAACTTGGAGTGGATTACATTCCTGATTGGTTTATGGATTGTGTCACAAAGAACGCCATTATCTTGCGTGGTGACTACCGGGGAGAAACCAATGCAGATATTGAAACACTTGAAGGATGGCATCACGCAAATTTTGGCGATTACATCATCCGTGGTGTTAAGGGCGAAATCTATCCTTGCAAGCCTGATATTTTCAAGATGACTTATGAGGTGGTAGAATGAGCCTTTTAACGCAAGCGATGGAAGATGTCGTTTTGATGGAAAAGAAGCGTGAGCCAGACGGCGAGGGCGGCTTTCTCCCGGCTGTTTGGGTTGATGGCGCATCTTTTAAGGCGGCTATCACTTTTAATTCCTCTATGGAAGCAAGGGCGGCTGAAAAGCAAGGTGTAACAAGCCGATACACTATCACCGCTCCGCTGAACGCAAAACTTGAATACCACGATGTAATCCGCAGATTGCGAGATGGAAAAGTGTTCCGTATCAAGTCCGATGGTGACGATGTGCAGACACCGAAAAGCGCAACATTCCAGTTTTTGCAAGTCGAAGCGGAAGAATGGGAGTTGCCTGTATGACAAAAGCGGCTGCAATTTACCAGTTTTGGTCATCCTTTGGCTTGACCGCCTACGAGGAGAACACAGTCCCCACAGATGCGGCTTTTCCGTACATCACATATCAGCTTGTTACAGACAGTTTTGATCGTGAGGTTGCCGCTACCGCCTCCCTGTGGTATCGTGGCGAAAGCTGGACGGCTATCAATGCCAAAACGGAAGAAATCTCTGCCCATATCGGTTTGGGTGGTAAAATTATCAAGTGTGACGGCGGTCGCATTTGGATTAAACGAGGTCAGCCGTTCGCACAGAATATGGGCGATGAAAGCGATGACCTCATTAAACGCAAATATTTGAATTTGACATTCGAGTTTTTTACTGCGAATTGAAAGGAGATATAATGGGTAGATTTTCTAAAATTTCCCAGGATGCTTTCAACGAGTTCCAGGTTGATGCCGGTGTTCTGCTGAAAACCTTTGATGTGGAATCTCCAGAACTGGTTGATGAAAATATCATTTGTGCTACCACCGGCGGCATTAACCCTGTTTGCACTGCCAGTTACAGCGACTGGGGTGAGGATGTTGACAACTGCCCCAACGGCATGATGGAACTGATGGATTTGGAAGGCTGGGAATGCACCCTTGGCTTTACGGCTCTGAATACCACTCCCGAAGTTATCCGCATGGCTCTGGGTGCCGCCGATATTGATGCGGCAAGTGGCAAGATTACTCCCCGCCGTGATCTGAAGGATAGTGACTTTGCAGACATTTGGTGGGTTGGTGACAGAACGGACGGCGGTCTGGTTGCAATTCGACTTATCAATGCTCTATCCACTTCCGGCTTTTCTCTCCAGACCACCAAAAATGGCAAGGGTCAGATTGCGGTAACGCTGGCTGGTCATGTTTCCATTGCCGCACAGGATGTTGTGCCAATGGAGTTCTACGTTCAGGAAGGCACTGAATAATTAAAACAAATAAACGGAGGTAAAACATGAGATTTCTTTTTGACTGTGAGGACGAAGTTTGTCTTCCAGCGGCATATCGTCTGGTTGACGAAGTAAAACCTTTTATCGATAAAATGAAAGCGGTGGAAGTCAGCGACGAAGATGCAAAGGGCGGTCGTAAGACTGTTTTCAAGAAAATCGTTGAAAACATGATGGTAAAATACCCCAACGATACGGGCAGGTTGCTTGCAAAGTTCTGGATTCTGGAAGACGGAGAAAAGGCACCGAACACCTTCAAAACCATGGCCACGCTGTTTTCCAATGAGGTTGCAATCGATTTTTTTACATCTGTTCTGCCCTCCCTGCTTCAGCTGTCAAAAGAGGTCTCGCCTCTGTTGAAGTAACGAAACTGAAAATGTTTGGATGGGGATATGCCAAGGATTTGTGCATATCCCTTTTTCAAAAGGAACAGGATCGAAAAGAACGCAAGGCGGCAGAAATATATATTTCTGAAAACCTGAGAATTATCGGTGAAAACACAGCCAAACTTGTTGCAATTTCAAGCGGTGGAAAAGTTGATGCTTCGTATATCGATGTTAAACTAACCGATATTCTAAACCCGAAACCAGTCGATAATAGAACAGCAGAGGAAGTTATTGACGGAATAAGAAAAAAACTCAATAAATAAATTCAAAAGTAGGTGATAGATTGAATTTATTTGAATTATTCGTAAAAATCGGCGTTGACGATCAGGCCAGCAACAAATTAAAAAACATTTCTGGTAAACTTGGAGATGGTCTAAAGACAGCGGCAAAAATTGGCGTCGCGGCTGTTGGTGCTGCATCTGCGACTATTGTTGGCTTGACAACAAAAGCCGTGAATAGTTTCGCTGAATATGAACAGCTTGCGGGCGGTGCGCAAAAGATTTTTAACGATATGGATTTCTCCAGAATTGCCACCGATGCAAACAATGCATATAAGGAATTGGGTCTGTCTGCAAATCAGTACCTTGCAGTCATCAACGATGTGGGCGCAACATTTGCGGCTACCATGGGCGACGAGGCTGGTTACGAAACGGCGAAAATTGGCCTGAAAGCCATTTCTGACTATGCAAGCGGCACGGGCAAGAATGTGGACGAACTTTCCCAGAAGTTCACGCTGATTACTCGTAGCACATCTTCTTACCAGTCCATTGCAGACCAGTTTTCCGGCATTCTTCCCGCTACCTCTGCTGGATTTTTGGAGCAAGCACAAGCGGCTGGTATTTTGAGCGATAGTTACACGCAGTTGACGGAAGTTCCAATTGACGAATATCAAGCGGCTGTTTCGCAAATGCTTGAACAAGGCGTGAAAGACCTTGGATTGTACAACAATACAATGGACGAGGCATTTTCTACGCTTAGCGGTTCGCTGACCATGGCAAAAGCCGCATGGAGTAACCTTGTTACTGGAATTGCAGACGATGAAGCTGATATTGACACGTTGATGGGTAATTTCATCGATAGCGTAAAAGCCGTCACAAAACAAATTGCGCCCGTCGTTGGTACTGCCTTGAACGGCATCGGCAAGCTAATCAAGGATGTTGTTCCCGTTGCAATGCAGTATATCCCTCAGATCATTGGCGAATTTTTGCCGACTATCGGGGGAGCGGCCATCGGCATTGTGACCAGTATCGGAACTGCGATTTTTGACAACCTAGACCAAATCCTTGAATGGGGCCAGAAGATGCTTGACAGGCTTTTGGATGGTATCAATAGCAACACGGGCAATATTTCAAGAGTTGTAACTGAAATTTTAACCACTTTCGGAAGTTTCATTCTTGAGAACTTACCCGAAATCATCATGGCTGGAATTAGCATTTTGGGTTCTTTGATTAGTGGCATTATTAAAGCTATTCCAGAACTGGCGACGGCGGCAACAAAGTCCATAATCGAACTTGCTGGGTATCTTATCAGCGCAGAAAATCTTGAAAAAATTATTGCTCTGGGAGCTGATCTGATCAATGCGCTTTCTGAGGGTATTGAAAACGTTGTAACCGAGTTGGTAAGTGTTGGCGAAAAAGTTGTTGATAGCATCAAAGAGGGTATTTCCAATGCGTGGGAAGGCTTAAAAACGTGGTTCAACAATCTTTGGGATTCTCTTTTTAAGAACAGAAAAGTTGATGTGGATGTAAATGCGTCTGGCAGCGGTTCTACAAACTCTAACGCAAACGGTATATCTTATGTTCCGTATGACGGATATTATTCCGTATTGCACAAGGGTGAAAGAGTTCTAACCGCAGAAGAAAACAAGGCATACAACAGCGGTGCAACTGGAAACACAAGCGGAATCACAATAATTCAGAACATTCAAGCTGTTCCACAGACACCCGTTGAATTTGCGGCAGCAACTGAGGCATATTTCGAACAAGCGAGGTGGGCATTTGCGTGAGTTTTCTTTCTAAAACTTTTCGGTATGTAAATGAAAACGGCGAAAGCATTGCATTTACATACAATGCAGGATTTTTAATCAATAAGCCCGTGGGCATTGATACTGTGCAAGTAAGTCTTTCTCAAGCAACTGGCATTGACCAGGTTGGTGCAACGATCCAGAGCGCAAATATTCAGCCCCGCCCCGTTACAGTTTCGGGAATTCTTGTCGGTGAGTTTTCAAACAACAATAAGGAAAGATTGCTTTCTATTGTTCGCCCGGATTTGGCTGCAAAATTTTATGCAGATGACTATTACTTGAATGTTCGCCCGACATCCACACCAACGATTGACCCAACAAAAAAGTTCGCAAAGTTTCAATTTTCTGTTTTGGCTGCCTACCCATATTGGCAGAAAGATGATAGTGCAAGAGCAGTTCTCTCTGGCTTGCAGTATATGTTCAAGTTCCCTTGGAACATTTCAAGAGAATACCAGTTTGCAAAAACGATGGAAACGCAATTCATAAATGTTCCGAACCGAGGGCAACTTCCTGTTCCTATGACTGTTACATTTCTTGCTCGTGGCGATTGTTCGAATCCCAAAATTACGAATGTAAACACTGGTAAATTTATGGCTATAAACAAATCTCTTGTAGCTGGCGAGCGTGTTGTGGTGGAAATTACGCATGACAGAACATATGTCACATCTTCTGTTGATGGTGATATTCGTGGCGCACTCAGCCTAAAAAGCACATTGAATAGACTAGACGTTGGTGATAACGTTTTGAAGCCGGAAGCAGAAGAGGGTGGTAATCAGTTGGAAGTGTCCATTGACTTTGCAACGGAAATTGTGGGTATTACATTATGATTATTGTGTACAACAAAGACCTAACAAATTTCAAAGAAATAAATCACGCACTTTCAATTCAAATGGAAGAACACTATAATGCTATCGGCAAGGCAATTTTTACTTTGCCGATAGACGATTATAATATTTCTGCCATTGAAAACGGCGGTATTATTTACGATACCGTTCGCGATATGTCTTTTGTGATTAGGAACCACAAGTACGACACGGCAAGGGTTACGGTGACAGTAAACGCGTACACTTGCAACCGATTACTAAATAAACGTGCAATCATCCAGAAGAACACTATAGCAAATATCGAAAGCGGTGTGCGTTCTGTTATTGAAAACAATCTCCGTGGGCTTCCAAATGTAGAAATTGGAGAATCTAGCGGTTTTGAGGATTCAACGGAAACGATGCTGTATGGCGGTCAAATTCTGGACGAAATCATGCCTATTTTGGAAACGGCAAAAATCGGTAACAGAATGCGGTGGGACGCTGATAAACGTGTTCATGTGTTTGAGTTGTACAAAGGCCGTGATCTGACCGAAGGAATCCACTCTGTCGTTTTCTCAGAAGAATACAAGACGGCAAAAGATTTGGTTATCGCAAACGATGACAGCGTGTTCAAGAATGTTGTATATGTTCCCGGCACGTTGAACGATGATTCTGAAACCGAAATTGTTGTGGAAGTTGGTACGGCAAGTGGAGACGAACGTTTCGAGAAATGGCTCGACCGATCCTTCCGACAAGACAAGGAAGAAACGGAATCACAATTTAGAGAAAGATTGAAACAAATCGGACTGGAAGAAATTGCGAGACTTGTGAGCCGTCACACCTTTGCTGTTTCCATTGACACGAAAGAATACGGAACTACTTACAAATTGGGCGATGTGGTATCTTGCGTTTCTCAAAGATTTGGTGTAGAATTAAAGAGCCGGATAACAAGTGTAAAATATACGCTTGATATAAGCGGCGAAAAAATCAATCTCATTCTAGGAGAGCCAATTCTAACGGCTCTGGGGGAGGTTAAACTAATTGGCTGAAATTAAAAGTTTTCCGAACAATCAAGACGTTTATGTCGGTGCTGAATGGGTTATGAAGTGGTTGCACGGGCGAACAAGTGGCGTTTTCGGTGCGGAAAATAACCTTGCAACGTCCATCGTTCCCGGCACAATGTCTGTGCAATTTTCTGATGGCGTTGGTTGGTTGTCAAACGATAAGGGAGACGGCATTGTCTTTTGGAACGACAACGAACAGACAAACGGAAGCAAACTTACATTGACACACGATGTTGCGGATGGCGTTCTGGACAGAATTGACAGAGTTGTTGTAACGTGGGAGACAACAAACTATGTTGCGTTGCCCACAGTTTCAATTTTGAAGGGTACGGCATCTAGCAATCCTGTTGCGCCTTCTTTGACAAATAACAATGTCCAGAGGCAGATTTCTCTTGCAAAAGTTAGTATTCCGGCTGGCACTGTTTCTCTGTCACCAACAATGCTTACTGATGAAAGACTTGACCCAGAAGTTTGTGGCATCGTAACAGAAACCGTACGGGTAGACACTGGCACCATGCAGAGCCAGTTTGAAGCACTGTTGAAGGCAATCCAGCTGGAACTTCAGAACCTGAATGCCGGAACGGCTGCACTGCTTAAAACTGGCGACACCATGCAAGGCATTCTGAACATGGGTGGCAACAAAATCACGAATGTTGCAACCCCTACAGATGAAAATGATGCAGTTCCAAAGAAGATTCTTGATGCTTCCTTAAATGGAAAGCTGTCCATGAAATTGCTGTGGAAAAATGCTAGTCCTTCAAGTGATTTTGCAGAGCAAACATTATCTTTGGATTTTTCAAGATCTAAATGTGCATTGATTAGATTTCGAGATGCAAAGAATTTACCTAACAGAACCTATACAAAACAGATTTTCAAAGGACACACGGACGGCTGCTCGTATGCGTACACATCCAATAGCGGTATGGCAGGTTGTATGCGTACTGCTTCGGTTTTAGGCGATGGAAGCGGTATTAGTTTTGGACCGGGATGGCATGCCGTTGGCGCTGACGCAGAAATCCAAGATGACGGTCGTGCCGTTCCAGAAGAAATCTATGAAATTTTTTAAGGAGGGGAGTATATGTACGCATTAAATCTTGCAGAAAATAACCGCATTTTGTCCGCCTGCGTGGTTTTGCCCAATGGCAACTATGACGGGATGCCCCTTGTGGATGTTCTGCCCGAGGGTGACATTACCGATTATCTGTATGTGAACAAGCAGTATGTTTATGATCCTCTGCCCAAACCCGAACCTCCTGAACCTGCTCCCACTGAAGATTCCGTCTGGGATGAACTGGACGCGGCGTACACAGAAGGCTACGAGGAAGGCTACACGGAAGGAGTGAACACGGCCTATGACCAGTAAAGAAAGAGTTCTGGAGCGGGAGCGTGCCAAGGGTATCCCCGTAGGTAAGGCGCAGGGCAGGGCGGATGCGCTGGATCTGGCGCAGCGCGCCCCCGCCATGGACGGCACGGCAATCATCGCGGAGGAGCAGAAAGTTCCCCTGTTTGTCTGGGGCACGGATTACTCCGGATGCCCCAAGGGCGCGCCCATCGGTGAAATGATCGACGGGGAATTGTTCGTGTTCACCATGCTTGCCCCCGTCAACACGGCGCACTATCCTGGTATGCAGCCGTCCAAAAATCCGGCAGAGTTCAGCATGTGCCACACGAAGGACCCCGCCAAGGCGCGGCATTGGATCGCGTCCAACGGCATCAGCGGCATCTGGCGCATTGATGAGGTCTGCACGTGGCCCCATCCGGACGGCACGACCCACGTCCACCGCAATAAGTACGACAACAACGAATATCCCCCTCTGACGCTGAATGTGGAGGACCGTTGGGAAGACCTTGGGGAGGTAAGTCTATGGCAGTAAGAATCGGACATGCGTCCATTGATGAAAACGGCAGAGCCACCGGCGGCGCGGCCGGTGACCAGAATGGTAAAGAGGTGACTATACGCGATTGGTATACAAAGGGTTGGAATGTCTTGCTTCGCCCAATAAAATCGTCAGTTGCGGAGATCAGCGCGAATGCCTGCGAGGCGGCCTGCAACAATACCAATGTAGGCTATGATCAGTACGGCCGAAACACCTTGCACAGCAAGGCGAAAGCAGTGAATTTCGATATTGCGTCCATCGATACACCGTGCGAATGCGACTGCTCCAGTCTGATGCACGTCTGCGCCATCGCCGGAGGCGCAAACCTCAGCTACGGCAGCAACGGCTATACCACAAGAACGATGGTCAAGGCATTCGTGGCCAGCGGCGATTATGAAAAGCTGACAGACAGCAAGCATCTGGACTCCGACAAGTACCTGAAGCGGGGCGATATTCTCGTCAAAGAGGGCAGCCACACCGTCATGGTGCTTGACAACGGGTCTGGGGTTGAGGTTGTCGAACCTCCAGTGGTGAATATGCCGCTGGAAGATGACATTGCAATCCATTACAGTGTGCGGCTGCCGATGCTCCAGAAGGGCATGACCAGCGACACAGTAAAGGCAGTGCAGATCCTGATTGCAGCGCACGGCTTTTACGTTCCCCTGTTCGGCAAATTCGATGACCGGACGGAAGTAGCTATGATTGAGTTCCAGAAGGCGTTCAATCTGAAAACAACCGGCAAATGTGATCCGGATACTTGGAGCGCCCTGTTTGGTCTGACGGGACTCGGCTAAAATAAAAAATAATTTTCAAAAGGAGAAAATTTTATGAAAATCAATATCCCTGTACGTTTCAAAAACCCTTGGTTCTGGGTTGGCCTTGGCGGTGTGGTTCTGTCCGCTATGGGTGTTTCCCCTGAAATGTTTACCAGTTGGGGCGCAGTTTGGGAAGCGGTTGTAAACCTGTTCGGCAACCCCTTTATGCTTGTTTCCGTGTTTCTGGCTGTTCTGGGCGTTTTCGTTGATCCCACCACCGCCGGCATCTCTGACAGCAAGCGTGCCCTGTCCTACCGGTCCCCCGCCAAGGAGTGATGGGAAGTGATTGAAGAAAAGGACATTGAACGGCTGAGGGAAATTTTCATAACCCGGCAAGAGTGCCAAAAACAGACAGACAGTTTTGAAACAAAGCTGAACAAAGACCTTGTACGGCTTGCGGTAATTGAAACCGAAATGAAGCAAATCAAGTGGCTGATTACGGCTGTCGCTGGCGGTGTCATTACGATGCTTGTCAAGATGTTCTTTGGTGGTTGACAATTCTTTTTCGATTTGGTAAAATCACAAACAGGGGGCGGCGATAGCTACGCCGCAGGGTATGAAATGCCTCCCATACCCTTTCCCCTGTTCCCCACGGAGGCAGAAACAACACAATATTTTGGAGGTAAAAACTATGGCAAATTGCGAAACCTGCAAGGGCAAGGAAGCCCACGCACCCGAAAGCGTACCTTATATCGTTCACGAGTCTGCAATGGCACGAGCGGAGAGAACTGCCAAGCGGTTGTGGATTACTATTCTAGCGCTCATTTTCCTACTTGTCGGCTCCAACTGCCTTTGGCTGTACTATGAAAGCCAATGGGAAACTGTTTATCAGGAAGTAACGCAGGAAGCCGATAACGGAACAAATAATTTTGTCGGCGGTGATGTGATTGGCGAAACAGACTATCAAAACCCGTAAGCGTGTCCGAAAAACTGGTGGCAATTCTGGCTATATGCAATGCAATATGTGCCACGGCACAGGCAGACAGAAGAAGCCAAAGAAGAAAAAGTGAGGTAAGTGCTATTGCTGAATGATTTTGAAATCATCACACGGCACTTCCCCGAAAATAACGATATAAAGATTTATCCCATTTCGGATGTCCATCTCGGTGCAGCCGAGCATTTGACAGCGGAATGGGATAATTTTTGTAAGCGGATTTTGGAAGAGCCGAACAGTTATATCATCCTTGGCGGTGACTTATGTAACAATAGTACCCGTTCAAGTGTCGCAGATATCTTTGAAGAAACTATGCGGCCGAGGGAACAGAAGCGGCAGATGGCTGAAAAGCTAAAACCACTCAAAGACAAAATCCTTTGTACGGTGAACGGCAACCACGAACGGCGAAGCGGAAAAGATGCAGACGATGATCCAACCTATGACATTATGTGCAAGCTGGATTTGGAGCATCTATATCGGGAAAATATGGCTTTCCTATGTTTGCGGTTTGGCAATCAAAAGGGAAACGGATTGAAAAATCCGACTTATACTTTTGTTGTCACCCACGGCGCAGGCGGTGGCGGTTCTACTGGTTCAGCGGTCAACCGTGGCGAAAAGTTTGGCTATGTGGTAGACGGTATGGATTGCCTTGTTTTGGGGCATACACACAAAGCCTACACGACACAGCCAAGCAAAATATCCATTGACTTGCAGAACAACAAAGTCAGCCTAAAGCCGTTCAAGGTGGTTTCTATGACCAGTTGGCTTGCCTATGGCGGATATGCGGCAAGGGCGATGCTCACCCCGTCCAGTTATGTGCCGCAGGAAATCATCTTGCGAGGCAACCGAAAGGAAATGAAGGTGATTATGTAATGGCTATCTGTTATGTTGCCCATCGTTATGGGGGCGATCCTGCCAACATTGAACGGGCGAAGAAAATAACGCACAATTTGCAGATGGAAAATCCCACCCATTGTTTTATTTGTCCGCTTTTGACCTTCTCCCATATGAAATATGGCGAAATGTCTTTCGAGGATGAAATGGAACTTTGCAAGGATATTCTGTCCGTATCGGATTATTTGATTGTAACCAGTGGGGCAAGCAGAGGCGTACAAATCGAGATTGACTTTGCCCGAATGGTGGGTATGGAGGTGGTAGACCTTGCGGAAAAGTACCGAAGCCTATAATCTGTCAAGGTCTGAACTGCAATACCTCATTGACCAATGGATTTTCAATGAACGACATCGGCTGATTTTGAGTGACCGGCTTTTCAATGGCACGACCTATGAACGGTTGGCAGAGAAATACGATTTGTCCGTAAACCAAACAAAAACGATTGTTTACAAAGCAATGGACAAATTAGAAAAGCACCTATAATAAAATGCCCTGCTGAAAAGCGGGGTATTTTTAATTTTTACTTGACAAATAGCAATGAAATAATCAATAATGTATATACCAAAAGTCAGGAGGCAAAATATGGCTTGTTATGGATATGTTCGTGTGAGTTCAAAAGACCAAAACGAGGTAAGGCAGATTATAGCCTTGCAGGAAATCGGTGTGCCAGACAGTTGTATATACACGGATAAACAATCAGGAAAAGACTTTGACAGACCACAATACAAAAAGTTGATCCGTGCGTTGCGCAAAGATGACCTGCTTTATATCAAAAGCATTGACAGGCTTGGTCGGAATTATGATGAAATATTGGAACAATGGAGGCATATAACAAAGGTTAAAAAAGCAGATATTTGTGTTTTGGATATGCCATTGCTTGATACACGAAAAGGAAAAGACCTTATTGGCACACTAATAGCGGATATTGTGTTGCAGTTGCTTTCTTATGTCGCACAGACCGAAAGAGAATTTATCCGTCAGCGACAAAGAGAGGGCATAGATGCTGCAAAAGCGGCAGGCATTAAGTTTGGAAGAACACCGCTTGAAAAGCCTATTGATTATGAAAAATACAAAACAATGTTCCTTGATGGCGATATTTCCGCAAGAAATGCGGCCCAAAAACTGGGAGTTGCACATAAAACATTTTTGAAATGGGTCGATAAAGATTGCCCAAAAGAAGCAGAACAAAGGCTATCAGCATACAGAAACAAAAACAGTATATAATTCCAACAAAAACCGTACTTGCACTTGATTGTGCGAGGGCGGCTTTTTTGTTATGCTTTCAGCAGAAAAGGAGGCGATTCTTTGACCATCGAAGAATACATTAAAAGCAAGCCGAAGTTTGAGCTGATGCCGTTCGTAACAATTTACACAGCCATTATGGAGCTGATAAACGATGGCTTTATTGACGAAAAAGCATTTGAGAAAGGCGGTGGCGAAAATGTGGCAGTATCACAACCCAAACCCGAAAGGAAAACTTGTCGGGGATTGTACAGTGCGGGCGATTTCCACGGCAACAGGTAAAGGGTGGATGGACACCTACCTTGATTTGTGCTTGTTCGGTCTACTGAATGGTGATATGCCATCTAGCAACGCAATCACGACAGCATACTTGAAAAATCAAGGCTTCAAAAGACGGACTATCCCGGACAGTTGCCCGGATTGCTATTGCGTGGGTGACTTCTGTACGGATCATCCGCAAGGCACTTTTGTCATTGGAACTGGTAGCCATCTAACAACGGTCATTGACGGCTGTTTGTGGGATAGCTGGGACAGCCGAAACGAAACACCCGTGTATTACTTTGAAAGGAATGAAGAATAATGGCATACTATGCACCATTTTATCAGCCTACATACTACAACCCTGCCCCTGCAAGGCAAGAAATTCCACAGTACAATCAGCAGTATCAGCCGATGGCACAGACCACACAGGCACCGCAAAACAACAACGGTCTGATTTGGGTGCAGGGTGAAGCTGGCGCAAAATCTTACCTTGTCGCGCCTGGTAGCACCGTCATGCTGATGGATGCGGAAAATTCCGTGTTCTATCTCAAATCGGCTGATGCAAGCGGTATGCCCATGCCTTTGCGTATCTTCGACTACAAGGAACGCTCTGCTATACCCTCTCAGCCCGTCAGTGCTCCAACGAACGGAGAAACGGTAAACTTCGATAATTTTGTCACCAGAAAAGAATTTGACGAATTAAAGGCTTCTATCGCCCCACAGATTAAGTCCCAAAATAATTTAATGGAGGTTGCAGAAAATGGCTAATCCTATCTTCTCCGCTTTAGGCGGTCAGCAGGTAAATACCACAGACGATTTTGGAAGAATGATGAACGACCTTCAAAACTTCAAAAGGAATTTCAAAGGAAATGCGAAAGAACAGGTACAAGCCATGCTTGCGAACGGCACAATGTCACAGGCTGACTATAACCGATTTGGTCAGATGGCTACGCAGTTTATTCAAATGATGAATGGTAGACGTTAAATGATGTTCGAACCAGTCCGGAATGGTTTTGACATATAAATTAAATTTGAAAGGAGACTCATAATATGAGCCTTACTACTGAATCCATGTCTGCTGCTGATTTGGCAGCTGTATGTGGAAACAACAATAACCGTGGCAACGACGGTTGGGGTGGCTTTGGTGGCGATGGTTGGTGGATTATTCTTCTGTTCCTGTTCGCTGGCTGGGGTGGCCGTGGTTTTGGCGGCTTCGGCGGTGGAAACGGCGGTGGCGGTTATGGCTACAATGCTCCCATTGTGGTTGAAACTGGTAAGAATTACGGCTGTTGCTCTCCCTGCGCTACCCAGGCCGATCTGGCCGCTGGATTCAACAACTCCGCTGTCCTGGGCAGTCTGAACGACATCAAGCTGGGTCAGGCTGGAATCCAGCAGACTCTGTGCCAGGGCTTTAACGGTGTGAACACCACTGTCATGCAGGGCTTTGCTGGCGTTGACAATGCCATCTGCAATCTGGGCTACAATGTGCAGTCCGGTTTCAATGGTGTGACCCGTCAGATTGCCGACTGCTGCTGCGACATTAAGGGCGGTATCAAGGATGTTGCTTATGGCAACGCAATGAATACCAGTGCCATCCAGAAGCAGATTTCCGATTGCTGCTGCGATCTGGAAAAGGCCAATATGCAGAACCGTTTCGATGCTCAGGCTTACAATGCAAACACCCTCCAGGCTATTGACCGTGTAGGCGACCGTATCATCGACTACATGAGCAAGGAGAAGATGCAGACTCTGCGTGATGAGAATCAGGCACTGCGGCTGGCTGCTTCTCAGTCCGCACAGAACGCATTTATCACCGCAAACCAAGAAGCACAGACCGCCGAACTGATCCGCCGTCTGGGTCGTGATTGCCCCGTTCCCGCTTTCGTGGTTCCTAACCCCAACTGCTGCTATCAGTACAATGTTCAGCCCACTTGCAATTGCGGTGGCTCTTTCTAACCAAATAAGAAAGACTTACTTTTCCCACTGTGGAAATGGTCGGCTGAATAGCTGACACTGTTTACCGGGGCGGTGGGATGCCATATCCTGCCGCCTTATTTTTTGATAGAAAGGAATGATTTTTATGGCAGCGGAATATTCCGCAATTCCCGTCCAGACGATTGCTGTGGACGAAAATGTAATCTTTGCCAATGGTAGCCGTGCTTGCCATAAGGGTTACATTCAGCACCGGGACACCTCCGGCATCTTCTTTCTGAAAGGTTCTAACGGCTGCAACAAGGCTGTTTACCGTGTGACCTTCAATGGTAATATTGCTATTGCAGAGGGTGGCACCGTTGAGCCTATCAGCATTGCACTTACTATCAACGGCGAAGAACTGGGCAATGCCCTTGCAACCGTCACTCCTGCCGCTATTGGCGATTTCTTCAATGTGTCTGTTACCACCTTCATTGAAATTCCCTGCGGCTGTTGCGTGACCGTATCCGTTGAAAATGTGAGCGACACCACGGCGATTGATGTTACCAATGCGAACATCATCTTTGACCGTGTAGCCTAACGAAAGGAGAATGAACTATGCACTATATGGATGATTTGAAAGACCTGCTCTGCGCTGAATTGGAAGAGTACGCAGAAAAGGGCAAGAAGTCCGGCAAGATGTCTGCCGCCGATTTGGATGGCATCCACAAACTGACAGATACCGTCAAGAACATTATGAAAATCAATGTTCTGGAAGAAGAAATGGAAGGCGGCTATTCTGAGGATGGTCGCTATATGGGCGAAGGCCGCATCTATGGTATGTCCTACGATGGCGGTATGTCCTATGAGGGCGGCGGCTCCAGCTATGCCCGTGGAGGTCGTGGTCGTGGCAGAAATGCCCGTCGTGACAGTATGGGCAGATATTCCAGCCGTGGCGGTTCGTCTTATGACGATGGTATGATGGGCGGTCAGTCCTATGCCCGTGGTGGCAGAGGCGGCAACCGTGGCGGCAATTCCTCTTATCGTGGCGGTGGTTATTCCCGTGACGACGGCAAGGAATATATGATGGAACAGCTTGAGGAAATGATGGAGCAGGCACAGAAGCCCGCCGAAAAGGAAGCACTGCGCCGCTGTATGGATGCGCTCAAAAGAGCATAACAAGGGGTTGATTGAATGATAACCGAAAAGGAAGTTGCACAGGCGATTGAGCAATGTATGCAAGAGCCTGTCACGGGCAACAAGAGAGCCGTTCTTGCTGATTTGATAATCATACAAGACTATCTTTTCGGTGAGCCTACACGGGCGCAGGAAGTCCCACAGCCAATGCCGATGCAATCCTATTCCGCACCGCCTATGGAACAGGTCGAAA
>JAZURO010000017.1:0-12834 GCA_045606265.1 Eubacteriales bacterium | reverse complement strand
GCATTTTAACAGGCGCCCTCAAAATTGAGGATTTGCTGCTCTGTTAATAGACATAATATTTGTGCGAAAGGTGTTGTTTGTAAAGAGTTACAAAAGGGGGATATGACACTTTTTGAAAAAAGTGGCGCAAAAACTTTTTTATGGAACTTCGTGGCACAATCTTGCGCAAATCGTGTTGCGTTGCAACACATAACGGTTTTCTCGCCATTTTAGCATAGGCGTCCCCTTTCTTGCCTGACTTACGTCAGTCATTTGCTGACGCAAAACCGAAAGCGAAAACCTATGATTTGCTACCTTACGAATAGACACATTATTTGTAAAAAAGATATTGTTTGGTGCAGAGTGGCGAGTTTTGTTGCTACTTTATACAAAACAATGTTAATTTACTTTTAAGCATAAGAAACAAGATACAAATTTGATGTCTGCGTAAAAATCGAGTAAATTTTAGAAAATCACTCTGTAAGAGGGATTTTTCGTAGTACAGACAATAAAATCCTTGGCGAAAATTCATTTTCGTAAAAGGATTTTAGTGGGTGTACCGATAATTCACTCGTGAATTATCGAAAATTTACGCAAAGTCTGTACAAACCAATCCATCAAGGTTTTTCGGGGGTGTGGGGGCGGTTTTGCAAAAAAGCCCCCACATCTCCATTTTGTAACTTCCCCTATAAACCCCAATTTATAGGATACCTTTCAATTACTTACCCTTTTTCGCAATATTCTCCGCCATTTTGAAAATTTTGGCGAAGCGGTTATTAAGTGTCGATTTGGTAATCGGCGGCTCGTGCAGGGCGGCAAGCTCGGAAAGTGATGCATAATGATTTTCAAGACGCAGCTTGGCGCTTTCGGCAAGCTCGCTTTCAATTTTATCAAGAAAGCCCGCATTTTGAATAATCTCAATGGCACGAAGCTGCTTTTGAGCAGTTGCTACCGACTTGGCAATATTCACTGACTCGCAATTCACCGCACGGTTTTCCTGCACTATTATATCCCTCTCGATTCGTCTGTTCATCACCTCAAAAAAGGCATTGTTCGCCTGCATCAGATTAAGAATATCCTCAATCCTGTCCGCTTTTTTATAGTAAATGCCAACTGCTCCACGCCTGTTTATCAGCTTGGGCTCAATTTTGCAAGCAGTGAGAAATTCCGTAAAAACCTTAGCTCTTGCAGGGTGCTGAATTCTGAATTCAAGATGATTGCTTCCTGCCGAGAAAGTAATTGTTGCACGGGAGAGAAATATCCCACGCACAAAATTCATTCGGCAGAAATTGCACTTAAATTCCATATAATCCTTAATTCCCGCACCGTCTTTGTCAAGGCAGGCAACCTTTTTAGCCACGGAAGGAAAGAAAAATTCCACACGGAAGTAATCTCGTCCTGCCTTTTTTATGGGCAGAACGTTAACTGCCTTTGAGAACTGACGTTCAAATATTCTTTTATAGAAATCGGATTGCTCCTCACTTGCAGTGTCGATATACACCCTTTCCCCATCAACAAAAGCATCAAAAAGTATGCCATAGGCGAGCGCACGTCGGCAACAGGTCTTATGAGGAATCTCCTCTGTAAATTCCTTTTTTACATCCTCTGAAAAAGCCATTTTTACTCCACAAATTCAATTTCACATTCAAGTGAAACGTCAAATTTTTCTTTAACGGTTTTCTGTATATGAGCCACAAGAATTTTTATATCCTCGGCAGACGCTCCGCCACGGTTGATAACAAATCCAGCGTGCTTTTCGCTGACCTGCGCTCCGCCCACCGTGTATCCTTTAAGTCCGCTGTCCTCAATAAGCTTTCCTGCAAAATGCCCCTCTGGGCGCTTGAAGGTTGAACCCGCACTTGGATATTCAAGCGGCTGCTTTGAAGTACGCGACTCCTTTAATTCGTCCATTTTCGCACGGATTTCTTCGGGATCGCCCTCTTGAAGCTCAAAAGTCGCAAAAAGCACGAGCAAATCCTTGTTATCCATAAAAATGCTGTGTCTGTAAGAAAACTCGCACTCGGAAGCATCTGCAATAAAGAGTGTACCGTGGTATTTATCAAAAATCAGGCAGGATTTAAGCACGTTTGAAATCTCGCCACCGTAAGCGCCTGCGTTCATATATACGCCCCCGCCCACACTACCCGGAATTCCGTGCGCAAATTCAAGTCCTGAAAGACCGTTCTCCTCTGCAAAGCAAGCAAGCTTGAACATAGAAACGCCTGCTCCTGCAACAATGCAATTGTCATCGGTCACGTCAATATCAACGTGTGTCAAGGCACTGAGAGATACCACTACACCGTCATATCCTTTATCGGAAATAACAACGTTTGATCCCCTTCCAAGCAATATATTCTTAATTCCGTTCTCTGAAAAATAAGCATATATCCATTCAAGCTCGTCGGCGTTTTTGGGTCTTACAACCAATCTCACATTTCCACCGACCTGAAAAGAACAGAGCTTTTTTCCTTCGACGTTCTCTTCAAATTCAATATTGTAGGTCTTCAATAAATTGATAAATTCGTTCAAATCAAAAACTCCTTAAATTTACTCTAAAATTTTCAAAATCTCATCAAAGCTTTTAACAGTATATGTGATATTCCATCCCTTTGGTGCTTCCTTACAAATGGGATTATACCAGATACAATCAATGCCCGAAGCTATTGCTCCCTGAATATCACTTGACAAGGAATCGCCGATAACTATCGCTTTTTCCTTGACAAATCCGTCAATACCCTTTTGTACGGCATCAAAGAATTCTTTGGAGGGTTTCTCGGCACCTATCACCTCTGAAATAAAAACCTTTTCAAAATATTTCGTTATCGGTGAAAGCCCAAAGCGTCCGTCCTGAGTGCTTTTCACGCCGTTTGTGATGATGAATAATCTATATTTTTTTGATAATTCCTCAATCATTTCAAGTGCACCGTCAAACAGGTGTGCCTCGTGGGCAAGATTATTCATATAGAGGTCCGATAATGCTTCGGCTTTACTTTCAAAGCCGTATTCACTCGCAAACTCGACAAAGCGGGCAAGCATCAGACTTTTTTTATCAATTTCTCCTCTTTCAAGCATCTTCCAATATTTAACGTTTATTTCACTGTATTTTTCAATAATGTCATAAGTGCTTGGCAACGAGTAAAAATCAAGTGCCTCTTTCAGCGCAAAATATTCGCTCTTTTTGAAGTCAAAAAGTGTGTGATCGGCATCAAAAAGTAAAAATTCGTATTTCATAAATCGCTCCAAATATAATTATTCAGTTTATTATACAATATCTTTTACCGTTTTTCAATGCAATTTTGCAAATTTGTTATATATTTATATAAAATTTATATAAGAAAGCACTTGCATAATTGAAAATTTTAAGGTATAATATAGTTTGAATATTTGTTTTTTTGGGAGGTTCATATGAGGATAATCGGACTAACGGGCCCCTCCGGTGCCGGCAAAAGTACACTTTGCGAACGATTTGAAGAGCTTGGTGTTCCCTGTGTAAATACCGACAATATATATCACGCATTGACAAATTATCCTTCTTCTTGCCTTGAAGAGTTGAAAGAAGAATTTGGAGAGCAAATTATAAATATAAACGGTGCGCTTGACAGAAAGGCACTTGCTAAGCTCGTTTTTGAGGGTGAGGATTCCAAAAAAAATCTTGCCCTTTTGAATAACATTACTCACAAATACGTTTGGGACAAGACCAACGAGATTCTGACCAAGCATATGGATGATGGCAAAAAGGTTGCTGTAATTGATGCACCCGCCCTTTTTTCATCAAGCATTTTTATTGGCGCTTGTGATTTTATCGTGTCCGTGCTTTGTGATAAGGAAGTTCGAATTGAAAGAATTATGGCTCGTGACAAGATTTCAAGGGATAAGGCGCTGGCAAGAGTAAATGCCCAGCCCGATGACAGTCTTTTCGAAAAGCACAGCGATTACTGTATATACAATGACGGTGATAAAGAGCATATGAATGAACAGCTTGCCTCCATTTTTGAGCAAGAGGAGATTTTTATTAAATGAAATCAGTAAAATCCCGTGACGTGCGTGTGTTCGTACTGATTCTGATAATGTCCTTAATCTTAGGCGTTGTCGGAAATTACGTCATTGACGCAATTTACAGACTGATATATCCCGAGAAGTATCACAACATTGTGGTTAAATATGCATCAGAATATTCAGTTCCCGAAGAGCTTGTCTTTGCAGTAATAAAGGTAGAGAGCAATTTTGATCCCGACACGGTCAGCTCTGCAGGTGCTATGGGACTTATGCAGATGCTCCCATCAACGTATAAATGGCTGACATCAAAGCTCGGTGACGAATTTTCCGAAGAGGATCTTTTTGATCCCGAAACAAATATCAAATACGGAACCTATTACCTTCAATATCTTCACTCCCGTTTCGGCTCCTGGGAAAAGGCGATTATAGCATATAACTGGGGCGAAGGAAATTTCAGCGAATTTCTAAGTGAGGAAGGATACAGCGAGGGAGATTATGACTCCATTCCCGTTGGAGAAACAAGAAACTACGTTAAAAAAGTGATGCATCACTGGAAAAAATATAAAGAACTTTATTAATTCGAAAGGAATATAAACTATGGAAACAAAAGAACTTAAAGAACAGCTTTTTTACAAAAAATCAAGCGTATATGAAAAGGCAAGCGAAGAAGCTATCAATGATGCTTATGCCTTCGCAGTTGATTATATGAAATATCTCGACGACGCAAAGACAGAGCGTGAGGCAGTTGATGCCGCAATCGTTATCGCAGAAGCAGCGGGCTTTAAGCCCTATACAATAGGTCAGAAGCTGAGCGTTGGAGACAAATGCTATTACAATAACCGCGGTAAGAACCTCTTCCTCTTCACAATAGGCAGCGAGGATCTTGAAAACGGTATTCGCATTTCCGCTGCTCATATCGATTCTCCCAGAATTGACATCAAGCCCGTTCCCCTTTACGAGGATGAGGGTATGAGCTTCCTTAAAACCCATTACTACGGTGGTATCCGCAAGTATCAGTGGCTCGCAATTCCCTTGGCACTTCACGGTGTTGTCGTTAAGGCAGACGGAACTCAGGTAAACGTTGTTATCGGTGAGGACGACAATGATCCCGTTCTCTACATAAATGACCTTCTTCCCCACCTTTCAGCCGCATATAACTCAAAGCCACTCGGCTCTGCTATTGAGGGCGAAAAGCTCAACATTCTTGTTGGAAGCAGACCTCTTGGCAACGATGATAATGCAATCAAGCTCAACACAATGAAGATTCTTAATGAAAAATACGGAATCGTTGAAGAGGATTTCCTTACGGCTGAGCTTTCGATAGTTCCCGCACAAAAGGCAAGAGACGTGGGACTTGACCGTTCCTTGATCGGTGCTTACGGTCACGACGACAGAGTTTGCGCATATCCCGCACTCAAAGCAATTATCGATTGCGCTGACAGTACTCACACACTTATGTGCATTCTTGCCGACAAGGAAGAAACCGGCTCCGACGGTAACACGGGTATGCAGTGCGACTTTATGATGGATCTTATTGAAGAGATCGCTATCTCCCGCGGTGCAAATCCTAGAGTAGTTCGTGCAAACTCAAAATGTCTTTCTGCTGACGTTTCAGCCGCTTACGATCCCAACTTTGCAGAGGTATTTGAAAAGAGAAACTCCGCCCTTCTCTCCTGTGGCGTAGTTCTTACAAAATATACCGGATCACGCGGTAAGGGCAGCACAAATGATGCGCACGCTGAATTTATCGGCTTTGTTCGTCAGGCAATGGCAAAATACGGTGTTATCTGGCAGGCGGGTGAGCTTGGACGTGTTGACGTTGGCGGCGGCGGTACCGTTGCAAAATATATTTCAATGCACAATATCGACGTTGTTGACCTCGGCGTACCCGTAATTGCTATGCACGCTCCCTTTGAGGTTATTTCAAAGGTTGACCTCTATGAAGCATACAGAGCATTCTGCGCTTTCTGTAAATTTTAGTTGACGAGTCCTGCATATAAGACGTGCACTAAAATTTCAGAAAGGACTTGATATAAATGCTTAATAAACTTAATTTTGCCGAGCAAAGATATATTCAGCTCGAGGGTGAGATGAACGACCCCGAGATTGCGGCAAATCCCACGGAATTTACAAAAAGAATTAAAGAATATAATTCCCTGACTCCCGTTATCTCAAAATTCAGAGAATATAAAAAGAACGAACAGGAGCTTCAAGACGCATTCGAAATGCTTGATGATGTGGATGCGGATATGAAGGAGATGATTCAGGAGGAGATCGCCCTTTGTAAAGAAAAGAGCGTTACCCTTTTTGAAGAGCTGAAAATATTGCTCTTGCCCAAGGATCCAAATGACTCAAAGAACGTAATTATCGAAATCCGTGCAGGTGCGGGCGGTGAGGAAGCGGCTCTTTTTGCAGGCGTTCTTTACAGAATGTACTCAATGTATGCCGACAAAACTCGGTTTAAGACGAGTATCGTTTCCTGTAACGAAACCGAGCTTGGCGGATATAAGGAAATCTGCTTTATGGTCGAGGGAGAGGGCGCATATTCCCGATTCAAATTTGAAAGCGGTGTTCACCGTGTTCAAAGAGTACCCGAAACCGAATCTCAGGGCAGAATTCAGACCTCAACCGTAACCGTTGCCGTTCTTCCCGAGGCAGAGGACGTTGACGTTGAGATAAATCCTGCAGACCTCGTTATAGAAACCTGCAAATCGAGTGGAGCAGGCGGTCAGCACATCAATAAGACCGAATCGGCAATCCGTATCTATCACAAGCCCACGGGAATTGTGGTATGGTGCCAGGAGGAACGAAGCCAGCTCAAAAATAAGGATAAAGCAATGAAAATGCTTCGCACCAAGCTTCTTGATATCAAACAGCAGGAGCAGGATGAAAAGATTTCATCCGACAGAAAATTGCAGGTCGGAACAGGTGCAAGAAGCGAAAAAATAAGAACTTACAACTACCCACAAAGCCGAATAACCGACCATAGAATCGGATATACCACTCATTCTCTTGAAAATTTTGTTAACGGTGATATTGACGATATGATTGATGCTCTTATTACGGCGGACACGGCTGAAAAGCTTAAAAATTCAACCCAAGACTAAAAGATATTATGGACACAAAGATCGTAAGAATTAATGACAAAACCGAATATGGCGAAGCGCTTGATCAAGCGAAGAATATCATTCTTTCGGGCGGCCTTGTTGTCTTCCCAACGGAAACGGTCTATGGACTTGGCGGAAACGGACTTTTGTCAGATGCGGCAAAAAAGATATATTCCGCCAAGGGCAGACCGAGTGATAACCCACTTATCATCCATATTGCAGAGCCGTGTGATGCGGAAAAATACGCCCACGTCAGTGAGACCTATTACCGTCTTGCCAAGGCGTTTATGCCCGGCCCTTTGACGGTGATTATGCCGAAGAAGGAGTGTATTCCAAGCTCTGTTACGGGTGGACTTGATACGGTTGCAATCCGTTGCCCCTCCCACCCCGTAGCGCACGCACTTATTGAAAAATGCGGAGTGCCGATTGCGGCTCCAAGCGCAAATATTTCAGGGCGTCCGTCTCCGACGAGCGCAAAATACGTAGTCGAGGATATGAAAAACAGAGTCGATATGATTATTGACTCCGGCGAGTGTGAAATCGGACTTGAATCGACCATTGTCAAGATAGACGGTGAAAAGCTGACACTTTTGCGTCCGGGCGGCATCACATACGACGCACTTTGCTGTGTTTGCGATAACGTTAGCATTGCACCTGCAGTTCTTGATAAGCTCCCTGAAAATGAAAAGCCGCTTTCCCCCGGTATGAAATACCGTCACTATGCCCCAAGCGTTGATTTTGTTCTGCTTGACGGAAATGACGACGACGTGCTTTCATTTATGATAAGCGAGCAGAAAAATAACGGATGTGCCGTTTTGTGCTATGATGAGGAAAAAGAAATGCTTGATGCTTCCCTATCAATAGCCATAGGCAAAAAAGAAGATCTTAATACACAGGCGAAAAAGCTGTTTACTTCCCTTCGTGAAGCGGACAAGCTTGGTGCCAAAACGATATATGCGCATCTGCCACAGCTTGAAGGACTTGGCTTAGCGCTTTATAACAGAATGATACGCGCAGCTGCGCACACAATAAAGAAGGTTTAATACACCAAAGAAAAGGACATCTTAAAATGGCTAAAAAATCCAAAAAGGTTGTTGAAAATAAAGAAATAATACACAAACCGGCGATTCCGCAGCCCATAACGGAGACGATAGAAAAAAACTATATGCCCTACGTTATGAGCGTAATCGTTTCTCGTGCTATTCCCGAAATTGACGGTCTAAAACCCGCACACAGAAAGCTCCTTTACACTATGTATAAAATGGGACTTCTTACGGGGCCGAGAACGAAGAGTGCAAATATCGTCGGTCAGACAATGAAATTAAATCCACACGGAGATGCGGCAATATACGAAACAATGGTTCGTCTGACACGAGGAAATGAGGCGTTGCTCCATCCTCTTGTTGACTCCAAGGGTAGCTTTGGTAAGCAGTATTCATCCGATATGAAATATGCTGCAAGCAGATATACCGAGGCAAAGCTCGATCCTTTCTGTGCCGAGCTATTTCGTGGAATTGACAAAAATGCAGTAGATTTTATTGATAACTATGACGGAAGTATGCAGGAGCCCGTTTTGCTTCCCACATCCTTCCCAAACGTTCTTGTAACTCCCAATAAGGGTATTGCCGTTGGTATGGCGAGTGAGATCTGCTCGTTCAACTTAGCTGAAATATGCGATGCTACGATAGCAATTCTCAAAAACCCGAAAACAAATGTTGAAAAGATCCTTGACATAGTAAAAGCGCCCGACTTTCCCGGCGGCGGAACGATTATTTATAACCGTGATACTATGCGTCAGGTTTATGAAAGCGGCTCCGGCTCGGTTAAAATCCGCGCAAGATACGTTTACGATAAGGCGCAAAACTGCATTGATATAATTCAGATTCCCTACTCGACCTCCATTGAGCTTATAATGAAAAAGCTCACGGAGCTTATAAAAGAGGGCAAGGTTAAGGAAATAGTTGATTTCCGTGATGAAATCGACCTTTCGGGCTTTAAGCTGACACTTGACCTGCGCCGCGGAACCGACCCCGAAAAGCTGATGGCACGTCTTTATAAGCTGACTCCTCTTGAGGATAGCTTCAAGTGTAATTTCAACGTTCTGATAAACGGTTCTCCAAGACAGATGGGTGTTATCGAAATTCTCTCGGAATGGATAAAGTTCAGAATGGACTGCTGCCGCAGAGAGCTTAATTTCGACCTCAAAAAGAAAAAAGACAAACTCCATCTCCTTATGGGACTTGGAAAGATATTGCTTGACATTGACAAGGCAATTGCTATCATAAGAGGCACCGAAAAGGACTGCGACGTTGTTCCCAATCTTATGAAGGGCTTTGGAATTGATGAAATTCAGGCAGACTTTATTGCAGATATTAAACTGAGAAATCTTAACCGTGAATTCATCATAAATAAAATCAGCGAAATTGAGGGACTTCAAAAGGAAATTGCTCAGATTGAGGAAATATTGGCTGACGAGTTAAAGCTCAAAGCATATATTTCCAAACAGCTGACCGAGGTTAAGAAGAAATACGGAAAGCCCCGTGTTTCTATGATTATGGATGAAAACGAGGTCGTTGAATACGTTCACGAGGAGCATCTTGAAAAGAGCGACGTTCACATCTATATGACGAAGGAGGGCTATTTCAAGCGCATTACACCTCAATCCCTCCGCGGTAACGACGAGCAAAAGGTCAAGGACGGAGATAAGGTTATTTTCTATGAATTTACCGACACTCTTGCCGAGCTCATCATATTTACCGATCAGTGCAAGGTGTTCAAGACCCGTGTTAGCGAGTTTGAAAACTGCAAGGCAAGTGATATGGGTGAGTTTATTCCTGCAAAGCTCGGTATGGATCCGGGTGAAAAGCCCATTTTCATCAAGATAATTAAGGATTATCCCGAAAAACACAATATGGTATTCCTTTTTGAAAACGGAAAGGGTGTAAGAATTCCCATTACCGCATATCAAACAAAGGCGGCAAGAAAGAAGCTCGTTGGTGCTTACAGTGATGCTTCTCCGATAGTTGCGGCATTCTATGAAGAGGAAAAGAAGCCCTATGACTTGCTTTTGGTAAACAATCAAAAGAAGGCAATCGTTGTCAAAACCTCTCTTATTCCCCTGAAAACAAGCAGAACAAGTGCGGGAACCACCGTTTTCACCTGCAAGAAGGGACAAAAAATAACCCGTGCCACCGACAAGTTCTCAGAGCATCTTGACACCACGGGATACAAAAAGATTAAGATTCCTGCAACGGGCACGGCAATCTCAGAAAAAGACATTAAAAAAATATTTAATTAATAATTTCATTGGCATATAGGAGACAAATTATGAACAAACAGAAAAAAACAGTCAGAATCGTTTGCCTTATCCTCGCATTACTTATGGTGATAGGCGTTGCAACAATCGGTATTTCACTTATCGCTGATGCAATCAACGGTCCTGAAACCGAGGAAAGCGATCCTCACGCAGGTCACAACCACTAAAATAGAAGGCGCTCAGGAATATCCTGAGCGCCTTTTATTTTATTTTGTCAAGGGTTGCAAAGGTATAGCCCTGTGCTTTCAGCTCACAAATGAGACGACGCATAATTTTTGCATTAGTCGCTCCCGTGGGGTGGAGCAGCATTATTTCACCGTTGTGAATGTTGTCAAGAATCTTTTTTAGTGCTACGTCTTCATCCATTTGATCGTTGTTATCCCAATCTGCATAGGCAAAGCTCCAAAAAACAGTTTTATAGCCGAGCTTTTGCGCCCTTAATAGCATTTCCTTGTCAAAGGTGCCTTCGGGAGGACGGAAAAATTTGGACATCTCCTTCCCCGTCAACTCCCTGTATTTATTTTCAAGACCTAAAACCTCGTTGATGAACAGCTCCTCGCTCTTGCCAGTCAGATTCTTGTGATTGACGGTGTGATTGCAAACGATATGCCTTTCATCTACCATTCTCAATACAAGATCCGGGTTTCTGTCAATGACGTTGCCTAAAATAAAAAATGAGCCGACAACTCCCTCCTCGTGCAAAACGTCAAGAATTTTTGCCACGTTTCCGTTTTCATATCCGACATCGAAGGTGAGATAAATCACCTTTTCTTCAACGTCGTCCCCGTGTGCCTTATCGACGTATATTCCCCCGCAGGTGTCAAAAAAAGAAAATTGAGGATCACTTGCCGGTTGCTTATGCTCGGGATTTCTTTTGCAGTACCAAAAGAGTTCCTTTGAAGAAATGCTGATGCTTGGCACAAGCAAAATAAGTGCCAGACTGATTAATAAAATTTTCAAAATTTTGTTTTTCATCTCATCCCTCCTATATTTATTATTCTTCCGTTTTGCTTATTATTTCGTTGAAAATCCTGACAAAAAATATAGAAAAATTTACAATTTTAAGAACAAAATTAAAAAATCATCCCCGAGGGCATAAGCCCACGGGGATGAAAAAGACATGAAATTTAGGGTTTACCTAAACTAATATGCTTTTATTATTTTGCTGTTACAGTGTAAAGACCGTCAACAAGTGTAACGTTGTGTGTTTCTGTGTTTACATACGCAGTGGGATCTGCTGAGAATGTACCCCCTGTAACTACGATGGTACCGCCGCTAACTACTGTGAATACATCTCCACCGTTACTGTTGATAAATGTACCGCCTTCAATCACTACGTTACCGCCGCAAGCTACGATAATACCATAATTTGCACTACCTACACCTGTGTATGTACCGCTCTTGATAGTTACAGTAGCATTGCCGCTGTGGCCGTTGTTGCTGTTGTCACCTTCAAAGCCCTCGTGGTCATAGTTACAAGACCAAACACAAACACCGTAGTTATAAGCATTGTCACTTGCTTTTGCGTTTATAGTAACGTTTTCAAGAGTAAGCTGGCCATTATAGAATGTTTCAACGCCAACCTTAGTGGAGTTGATAACTACATCCTTCAAATATGCAGTGCCACCGATTTTAATTTGACCTGCGCTATTTGTGTTTTCAAATGTTGTACCATTGATGTTCAAATTGCTTCCTTTTCTTGTACGCAAAGCAATTTTGATAGGAAGATCGTGAGCGTTTACAGCTGCACCTGCAGTAGAAATATGTCCACCGTTAAGTGTTACGTCACCCTGCATTACTTCTACAGGGACAACATTCGCACCGTCTTCAACAAGAATACCGGATGTGTTAAGAGGTGAATTACCAAGATCAATTACTGTGGGATTTGCGGAGTTGAACACAAGGAGGTTATCTATGTCAATAATAATACTTCTGTCAATGTGGAATTCGCCACCTGACGCCAGCGCTTCGCCGAGTGTGGGAAGATCTGTTACGATTGTTTCAACTGTATAACCTTCTGCTTTAATTGCAGCTACCTTTGAAAGGTCACTAACTGCGAAATGCCAGTCTGCTTTGTTTGAGCTGGGTTCTGTTTTACTGAAAAGAACCTTGAAATTGTCATTACCGTCAACAAGGATTATCTGATTGTTTGCACTATCCCATACGAAGTAGCAACCCTCTGTCTTTGTGTTAAGGTTTGCAAGGTAGAAACCGTTAGCATAAAGAGCATCTTTAACGTCGTCAAAAGATTCGATAGGATCTGTTGCATCTGTTGCAGCGAGAAGTGTATTAAGCTCGCCTGCGATAACTGTGTCGTTTGAAATATCAGCTTTTCTTGTAAAGCTTGTGTAACCGATAATAGCAACTGTTGCGAGAATAGCTACGATTGCGATAACAACAAGCAATTCAACAAGGGTAAAGCCCTTTTTTGTGTTT
>JAZURO010000016.1:0-8188 GCA_045606265.1 Eubacteriales bacterium | reverse complement strand
TAGCATATATTATTGATTTTGTAAAGACTTTTAAAATTGATAATTAACATTTTTGGAAATATTTTAAGGAAAATAGGAAAAATATTGACTTTTCTCAAAAACTGTTTTATAATGTAAGGTGATTAATTTTGCTTTATCTGTAAAGATAGAAAGGACGTATTATGGCAGAATTTTTAAGTGCTAATGACAAGAGAACGTGCTATTGCGTACATCTCACAGAAGAATATATTGGTAAGGACGTATGTGTAATGGGTTGGGTTCAGCGTCAGCGTGACCTCGGCGCACTTATATTTATCGACCTTCGCGACAGAACGGGTATCGTTCAGCTTGCATTTGACGACACTACCGACAGAGAGATATTTGACAAGGCATTCTCCTGCCGTGCTGAATACGTTGTATGCGCTCACGGTACTGTAAGATACAGAGGAGAGGGAGCAATCAATCCCAATCTTCCCACGGGTATGCTTGAAGTTTACGTTAAGGAATTCAAAATTCTTTCCGTTGCTCAAACACCTCCTTTTGAAGTAAACGATAATAAGAAAGTAAAGGACGAAACAGCGCTGAAATACAGATACGTTGATCTTCGACGTCCCGAGCTTCAAAGAAATATCAAGATGCGTCACGATATTGCACGTATCGCACGTGAATATTACTATGAAAACGGTTTCTTTGAGATTGAAACGCCTATGATGATAAAGCCCACACCCGAGGGAGCACGTGACTATATCGTACCTTCCCGTATCCACAAGGGAAGCTTCTATGCGCTTCCTCAGTCTCCCCAGATTTATAAGCAGTTGCTTATGCTTTCGGGCTTTGACAGATACATTCAGCTTGCCCGTTGTTTCCGTGACGAGGACCTCAGAGCCGACCGTCAGCCCGAATTTACACAGATCGACCTTGAAATGAGCTTTGCTACTCAGGAAGATATTATGTCTATGAACGAGGGATTCATCAAGCGTGCGTTCAAGGAAACTCTTGGTGTTGATGTTCAGCTGCCAATGCAGAGAATGACATATAATGAGGCAATGAACAGATACGGCTCAGATAAGCCCGACACAAGATACGGAATGGAGATTATTGATATTTCCGACGCAGTAAAGAACAGCGAATTTGTTGTATTCAAGTCAGCTCTTGAAAACGGCGGAAGTGTTCGCGGTATTGTTGCTAAGGGCGGAGCTGCAACTCTCACAAGAAAAGAGATTGATAAACTCACCGAGCATGCAAAGGGAATCGGTGCAAAGGGACTTGCTTATGTTCGTTGGGTAGATGATGCTCCCAACTGTTCATTTGCTAAGTTTATGACTGAGGACGAGCTTAATGCTATTTACGCAACCGTTGGACTTGAAAAGGGCGATGTTCTACTCATTTGTGCTGATAAGAATAAGGTTGTTCTTCCTACACTCGGCGCACTTCGTCAAATAGTTGCAAGAAAGCTTGACCTTGTTCCTGCGGGAGTATTCAATTTCTTGTGGATCACAGAATTCCCGTTCTTTGAGTGGAACGAAGAAACAGAGCATTGGGATGCTATGCACCATCCATTCACAATGCCCCTTGAAGAATGCTTGCCCTATCTTGAAAGCGATCCCGGTAAGGTTTATGCAAGATGCTATGATATGGTACTTAACGGTACAGAGCTTCTTTCGGGCTCTATTCGTATTACCGACTGGCAGCTTCAAGAAAAGATGTTTAAGGCGCTTGGACTTACACCCGAGGAAATTGATGCAAAGTTTGGCTTCCTTGTAGAAGCATATAAATACGGTGCACCGCCTCACGGTGGCTCAGGTATGGGACTTGACCGTCTTGCAATGGTAATGACTGAGGCAGACAGTCTTCGTGATGTTATCGCCTTCCCGAAGGTGCAGAACGCAAGTGAGCTTATGAGTAAATGTCCTGCTCCCCAGGATGACAAGACACTTGCAGAGCTTGGAATTGCGCTTATTCCTCAGGAAGATAAATAATTTTAAGAAAACTATTTACAAATAACAAAAAATCGAGTATAATGCTTATATAGGATAAAACCTGCGAAAGAGAAGAAACCGAGCTTTTGTCACACAGAGAGTGCGCCCACGGCTGCAAGGTGCATTGATAAAAACGGCTTGTGCGCTCCCAAGGTGCCGTCAAGAAACGGACGGACGTTCCTCGCGTTAAGAGGTAAAAGATGGGAGATTTCTCCTAAGCAGAGTGGAACCGCGTTTTTATGCCTCTGTGCCGATGGGCACAGGGGCTTTTTTTACGGAGTAGATTATGATTGGATTAATTGAAGACGTAAAAAATATCGGAAGAGAAATAAAAAATGAGATTAAAAGCGACATTGAAGCGGTGCAAAAAAGGGATCCCGCATCACGTGGCAAAATTGAAATATTTCTCACAAATCAAGGGGTTCACGCAATATTAATGCATAGGGTTGCACATCTTTTCTATATGAGAGGGCATAGAATCACTGCAAAGATAATCAGTCAGATTGCAAGATTTTTTACGGGTATAGAAATTCATCCCGCGGCTTTTATTGGGAAAGGTCTGCTTATCGACCACGGAAGTGGGGTCGTTATAGGGGAAACTGCCATAATAGGTGATGATTGCACCCTGTTTCACGGAGTTACACTCGGTGGAAGGGGAAATGCAAGGGGAAAGCGCCACCCAACACTCTATAACGGGGTTTTTGTCGGTGCAGGCGCAAAAATACTTGGTAATATCGAAATTGGAAATAATGTCAAAATTGGCGCAAATGCGGTAGTTTTGTGTGATGTTCCCGATGGAGCAACTGCCGTTGGCGTGCCTGCAAGAATAATTGAATAATAGAAATTTGTTTGAAAGAAGTTGCAAAGAAAAGCGCTTTGCCACTTTTTGAAAAAAGTGGCGCAAAAACTTTTTGATGGAACTTCGTGGCAAGATTTTGCGCAAATCGTGTCAACGAGTTGACACAAAACAATTTTGAGGGCATTTTAACAGGCGCCCTCAAAATTGAGGGTTTGTTACCTTACGAACAGACACATTATTTGCACAAAAGATATTATTTTACACAAATGGTAAGTTTAATTTGAAGCTTATTGCTACGAAGAAAGTAAGTAAATTTTAGAAAATCACTCTGTAAGAGGGATTTTCGTAGTACAGACAATAAAATCCTTGGCGAAAATTTATTTTCGTAAAAGAATTTTATTGGGTGTACCGATAATTCACGAGTGAATTATCGAAAATTTACGCACCACCAGCACAACCCCAAGCCATCAAAGTTTTTCGGGGGCGTGGGGACAGTTTTTCAAAAATGTCCCCACATTCATAATTTGTAACTTTCCCAAGCGGCGTGAGCGATATGTGGTTATGTAACTTTCTCACCCCAATCGATTTTAATAACAAAGCAAACAAAAAAACAAGATAAAAGAGGTAAAAAAATGAAGCTTTATAACACAGCTACAAGGCAAAGGGAAGAGTTTATACCCAATGAGCCGGGTAAGGTAAGTATGTACACCTGCGGCCCTACGGTATATCACTTTGCGCACATTGGAAATCTTCGTTCATACATTATGGAGGACGTTCTTGAAAAATATTTACGTTATTCGGGATATGACGTAACACGAGTTATGAATATCACCGACGTAGGACATCTTTCAAGTGATGCTGACGAGGGTGAAGATAAGATGCTTAAAGGAGCAAAGCGTGAGAACAAATCCGTTATGGAGATTGCAAAATTCTACACGGACGCATTTTTCTCCGACTGCGAAAAGCTCAACATTAAGACACCCGACGTGGTTGAACCCGCAACGTCCTGCATTGATGAATTTATCAAGGTAATTGAAGGACTCATTGAAAAGGGCTATGCATATTTCACAGGCGGAAACGTGTATTTTGACACATCAAAGCTCGAAAAATACTATATTTTCAACGACTTCAAGGAAGAAGACCTTGCAGTTGGTGTTCGTGAAGGCGTTGAAGAGGATACAAACAAGAGAAACAAACACGACTTTGTACTTTGGTTTACAAAGTCAAAATTTGAAGATCAGGCGCTCAAATGGGATTCTCCCTGGGGTGTGGGTTATCCCGGTTGGCATATTGAATGCTCCTGCATCAGTATGAAGCATCTTGGCGAAAAGCTGGATATTCACTGCGGCGGAATTGACAATGCATTCCCGCACCATACAAACGAAATTGCGCAAAGCGAAGCATATCTTGGTCACAAATGGTGCAATTATTGGTTCCACGTGCTTCATCTTAATACAAACAGCGGAAAAATGAGCAAATCCACGGGTGAATTTTTAACTGTGTCCTTGCTTGAATCCAAGGGCTATGATCCAATGGAATACCGTTTCTTCTGTATGCAGAGCCACTACCGTAAAAACCTTGTTTTCAGCTATGAAAATCTTGATAATGCTAAGATTTCATACAATAAGCTCATCACAAAAATAGCATCTCTCAAAGAAGGAGGAGAAGTGGATAACGAGATGTTCGCCACTCTCAAAGGAAGATTTACAGATGCTATGGACAACGACCTTAACACGTCATTGGCGGTAACTGCTGTTTATGACGTGCTGAAAGCAAAGACGAATGATGCAACAAAGCTTGCGCTTCTTGAAGATTTTGACAGAGTTCTCTCGCTCGACCTTATCGGACACGGAAAAGCACTCAGAGCCAAGCAGGAGGAGGAAGCGAAAAAGGCACTTGCTGCGCCCGAGGGAGTATCCGAGGAGCTTGCACGTGAGGTTGAAGCGCTTATTGAAGAGAGAAAGGAAGCGAAGAAGGCGAAGAACTATGCAAGAGCTGACGAGATAAGAAAATACCTTGCCGATAAGGGAATAACCCTGATTGACAGTTCTGCGGGAACGACCTATAAGCTTTCGTGATAAATATGATTAAGAATTTATTTAATAAGTACCGAGAGATTATCGTTTATCTCATTTTTGGAGTTATTACCACGGTTGTTTCGATGGGAGTATATTTTGGAATCTTGCTTTTTGCCGAGCACGTTTGCAGTATTTCTCCCGACGAAGCGAGCTTTAACGCAATTCGACTTGTAGCACAGATAGTGCAATGGATTGCAGGAGTGCTTGTTGCATTTTTTACCAATAAAAAGTGGGTGTTTAATGCGGGGGGAACGACAAAGAGCGAAACCTGGAACGAGCTTTCAAAATTTGCTCTTGGTCGAGTTGGAACGCTTGGGCTTGATACAGTAATCACATTTGGCACAGTTTGGTTGCTTGATGGCTTGGGATATGAACCGTTCAAGTTCATATTGACGTTCACGTCCGACCTTTGGTCAAAGATAATTGCGAGCATAGTGGTAATAATTACGAATTATATCATCAGCAAATTTTTTGTATTCAAAAAGAAATAAAAGGGAGCCGAGCAAGAAAAATTGCTCGGCTTTTTTTGTTTATCAAATTGGGTTTTATCTGTGCCTTCCCCAGCGGGGAAGGGGGACCGCTTGCGGTGGATGAGGAGAACACGGTTTGTGAAAATAATCGTCTTTCTCAACTAAATATTGTTTGATAATTTTGGAAATTACATAAAATTTGTTTTTGTTTTTCGAGAGAGCCGTTAGTATTAACTAAATGATGCTCTCCTCATCCACCATCAAAGATGGTCCCCCTTCTCCGCTGGAGAAGGCAAACAGCTCGACAAATCAAAATTTGAACATCAACAATTCAACAAGACGCTTGCACATTTTACCCAAAATAAAAGGGAGCACGTTCGTGCTCCCTTGAAAAATTATTAATTAAGGTCTGTTAACGGGAATTTCGCCTTCTTCAAATGTTAAGGTGAATGTTTCGCAAACAATATATCTACCTGTTCTGTCAACTACGGAACCATTTTCATCAAGTACGGGTTCATAGAGTCTCAATTCAACAGTGATAGATTTACCTATGTTTTCTTCGGAAAGGTTATATGCGCCACAGTTAAATGTGTAACCTTGATTGCACTGTTGTACAAGCACTTCATATGTAACAGCGGTTTTGAATGCGGGCCACTCAGCACCGTAAATATCATTCAAAAGCAAGAATGAGAATCCGGCTTCAATATCTTCTTCTGATTGAAGAGGTATCCAATCAAAACTCCAATACTGTCCTATGATACCCATAGAGTTACCAGCAAAGTCATCATTAGCTTGGATATGGAAGTCAGCAATCCAGTTCTTGTATGCTTCATACTGATCATTAAGAGGGGATGAGCTTTCTCCGTTGTCATTGGTGGAGAATTGATAGAGCCAACCAAAATTGTTGATTTCTCTTATGAAGTCTGTATCCTTGGGATTGTTCTTAGTAAGATCATAAGGAACTGCCTGAGGATTGGGAATTTGAGCATAAGGAAGCTCACTATCGGGAACTATGAGAGGATCTCTCTGTTTATTAAGAGCGAAGATGCCCTTCTTGTTGTCAGCGTAGTCAGCATTGAAATCAGCTACCATCTGTTCGTCTTCAACAGGACAGAAAACGGAACCGTCTTCGTCATTAACAAGAACGATAACGTTGTGCTTCTGATACCAATAGTATGTATAACCCTTTGATGAGGGCTGAATACCTTCTTCGGTATTAAAGCCGGCAGCAGCAAGAATTTCCAAAACTTGATCAACGTTTTCGGGAACGTTTGTTACAGCTTCACCATTAAGAGCTGTATTCATCTGTGTTGCAACCTGCTGGTCAGCTGAAAGCTCTGCCTTCTTAATAAAAGAAGTGTAACCAATAATGGCAACTGTTGCGAGAATTGCGATAATAGCGATAACTACAAGCAATTCAACGAGGGTAAAACCTTTTTTGTTGTTTTTCATTTTTGTCTCCTTTAATATTTAGTCTTTATCTGTGAATTGATAAATAAATTTGAAAAAAGTATGTACTTTATGATATTGTACGTACTTTAACATTGTAATTATATACTATATTTTCTTCTTTGTCAACTAAAATTGAAAATTTTGGGCATATTCACCTAATTTTGTGCTCGTTTTACACTTTTTTACTCCTTTGATTTGTTAAAAAGTACGCACTTTATCATAAAGTGAGTACTTTCACACAAAAAAGTTTATCAAAAATAGATAAAAAACATTTTCAAAGGAGAAAAATGATGAAAAACAGAAAAGGTTTTACCCTCGTTGAATTGCTTGTAGTTATCGCTATTATCGCAATTCTCGCAACAGTTGCCATTATTGGTTACACAAGCTTTGTAGAAAAAGCTGAAAAATCAGTTGACTATCAGGTAGCTGAACAGTTGAACACAGCTCTTGAAGCTGATGAAGCGATCAATGGAAAGCCCGAGTACCTTTCAGAGGTATTTGATGTTCTTCGTGGAGCAGGATTTGCAATTCCCGGTGCTCTTAACGCTACATACGAAAAGCACACTTTCGTTTGGGATCCTGAAAACAACGTTATTCTTGTAGTTGAAGGTAACAGTGTAGTTTACCCCGAAGAATATTCAGGAAATAACGCTGAAGAATTGCTCAAACAGAGCAATTTGGCTATTCCCACAGCTAAACTTACTGCATATCTTGATGGTGATGAGCTCAACAAAAGTGAAGTAATAGTTTATGGTGGATCAAGTATGGTAACAGAAAGTACCTATAAACTTGATGCTGTATATAAATTTGAAACAACATCTGTTCCTGAGGAATATATGGATTATTATGTTGACTTCGTAATCGAAGTTGAAGATGATCTCAAAAATGTTGCAATAGCAGGTAATTATGGAAGCTTTGGTTGGATAGCTGTAGAAGTGCCCGAAGTTCCAGCTGATTTCAAAACGCCTCTTATCGTAGGAATGGGTTTTAATCCTTGGAAGTATAGTGATATCGTTTCAGATGTTGGAACGTTCTACTGTGCTATTGCTGACCTCAACGAAGAGGCTGGGGAAACTGATTTGAAAGTTAACTCAGGAGCAAACGTAACTGTTAAACTTTGTATGTGGGCAGATGAAAATGATGCCGCAAACCAGAATATGGATACTGCAATCGTTGTTAACATTATAGAATACACATTCGAATAATAAAACACTAAAGGGAGCACTTGCGTGCTCCCTTTATTTTTCTGCGAATTAATAAAAAATAAAGGCGAGTCGCAAAGGCGACTCCCTAATTTTACAGTTAATTTCGGCTTACTGTAAATGTATTTCTAAGCTATTATTTCAAGCCTTCTTGGTATCTGATCCAAACTTTTCCGTCAACGAAAAGAAATTCAGCGTGTCCGCCGCCAAGACCTCTCCAAGCATAAAC
>JAZURO010000015.1:0-1836 GCA_045606265.1 Eubacteriales bacterium | reverse complement strand
TGCGCAAATCGTGTCAACAAGTTGACACAAAACAATTTTGAGGGCATTTTAACAGGCGCCCTCAAAATTGAGGATTTGCTGCTCTGTTAATAGACATAATGTTTGTGCTAACATAGTGGAAAAGGTGGACGAAACAATAGCACAATACAAGCGCGAACATAATGTTAACCCAAAAGTTCACGTCTATGTAAAGCAGTAGCAAATCGAGGTTTTTTCGTGTTTATACACGAAAATAACAATGCATTGAATATTCGCAGAATTTCAATGCTCGATTTGCGCAAAATCAAGTAAACTTTGCACAAACTCTACGGCTACACCCCAAAAACCATTCAAGGTTTTTCGGGGGTGTGGGGGCGGTTTTGCAAAAAAGCCCCCACATCTTCAGTAAGTAACTTTTCCCACGTTTTCAGTTGGTAACTATTTCAAACAATGCATATCAAGTTAATTATACCACACTCAGTGCAAGTTTTCAACGGTAAAGATCAATTTGTTCACAAATTATTAATAAAATTAAGGTAAAATAGATATTTAGTTAATACAAACTCGAGAATCAATGAAGGGAGGGCGCAAAATGGCTAACGTACCGAGAAAAGCGAGCAACAACATATACAAAAAAGGCAAGCTGTCAAAAAACGCAAGATTTTCAACAAAGCGCATTAAATGGACACCTATAATCGTCATTATTTGCGTGCTTGCGACCTTCATTTTTGCAATGATTCTGGGCAATATTCTTGGCGACAAGGCGGGGGAATCAAGCGGTGCCACCACCTCACAGGGAGGCGCAACGAATCCCACACCGCCCGATGCCGAAAAGGTTGATCCACGCAAAGAGCTTAACGCATATTTTGCCGACTTGCAGCACGCAAGTCCCGATACAAATATCAGTCTTTCAATTATAACCGAAGCTCCGAGATACAGAGGAAATGCCTTGTTTATTGATATGAAAAACGATAAAAACGAGGTGATCTATTTTTCGGAAAAACTCGACGAGCTTGGAATTGCTCACCAAAGCAATCTGGATATACAGCGACTTAAAAATCACCTTGAATATTATGACGAATTTGCAGTTGGATTATTTGAATCCGATTTTTCCGCAAAGCTCGATGCCGAGCAGGCATTGAAGCTCCAAACTAACGAGATTCTGCTTTTGAAAGAGGCAACCGATACGGCTTTCGGTCAGATAATTATTGAGTTTTCGGAAAATATAACAAAGAGTAGCTTGATTTATTATCAGACCTACCTTTTGAACTTGAAGCTCGCCTGCCCCGATACACCCGTGGGAATTAAGCTCCCGCAGAGATTTTTGGAAAATCCCGATAATGCGGGAATGGTTGCCGACTTGCTTGACGTCACCGATTTCTTTGCGCTTGATTTGAGTGATCAGGGCGCAGAAGAAATGAAAAACGTACTGACTAATATCATCTATCTAACGGAAAGATATAACTGTCTGATGATGATTTCCGATTCCGACGAGCTAACGCTTTCTCAAAAGCTCGCCGTTCTCTCCGACAAGGGAATCGATAACTACATAATTAAGTAAAATTACTCCACCCGTTTTTTTGGGTGGAGTTTTTTTGAAAGTTACTTGCTGAATATGTGGGAAAGTTACATATTGAAGATGTGGGGACATTTTTGAAAAACTGTCCCCACACCCCCGAAAAACTTTGAATGGTTTTTGTGGTGTAGCCGTAAAGCTTGTGCTGACTCGACTTGATTTTGCGCAAATCGAGCATTGAAATTCTGCGAATATTCAATGCATTGTTATTTTCGTGTATGAACACGAATAAACCTCGATTTGCTACTGCTTATTGTAGCCGTGAATTTCGATTGTGTCGA
>JAZURO010000014.1:0-3804 GCA_045606265.1 Eubacteriales bacterium | reverse complement strand
GGGTGCCGGATCAGCCGACAAACTAAATATCAGTTGACCAATTAAGCCTTGCGTGGATAGTGCCCTCACACTTGAAACGCAGGGCTTTTTCACACCAATTTTTGCGGAGGTTTTTATATGAAAGTTTTAAGTTTGTTTGATGGCATCAGTTGCGGTATGGTTGCGTTAGAAAAAAGCCAAAAGCCGGTAGAAAGATATGTCGCATACGAAATTGATCCCAACGCGATAAAGATAAGCAAGAAGAATTACCCGTTGATCGAACATTGCGGAGATGTTTTTGCTGCAAAATATACAGAAAATGAATTTGACATATTGCTTGGCGGCAGCCCTTGCACACATTGGAGTGTTGCAAGAACCAGGGGCGGCAGAGAAACAACATCAAGTGGCATTGGTTGGGAGTTGTTCTCACAATATGTCCGTGCCTTAAAACAGGCAAGGCCAAAGTATTTTATTTATGAAAACAATTTTTCTATCAACAAAAACATCAAGGATGAAATTACAAAAGAACTTGGTGTTGAGCCAATTATGATAAATTCCGCTTTCGTTTCTGGTCAAAACAGGAAAAGAATGTATTGGACAAACATCCCAAATGTTACAATTCCGGACGATAAAGGAATTTTTCTTTGCGATGTGGTGGATTTTTCCAAACACGATTTTAGAGATGTCGGAAAATGGGCGTTTGAGCGTTGGGGAGAAAAGCGGAAAATTGACGGGCTAAAAAGCGTTTTGTCTGAAAAATCCCACACATTAACTACATCTAAAACACACCCCATGAATTATTATTTGAACGAACAAAAAACACAGTATTGCAATTTATCTGTTAACGATTGGGAAGCATTGCAAACGCTGCCTATTGGGTATGTGGACAATGTAGATATTCCTGAATGTGCAAAATATAAATGCATTGGCAACGGTTGGACTGCCGATGTGATCGCTCACATTTTGAGTTTTATTCCTGATTAATTATGAACTACGCAAGCGAAATAAAAAGCAGATTGACCACGAAAGAGGTATTTCTGCATTATGGGTTTGAGCCAAACAGGATGGGCGAGATTTGTTGCCCATTCCATTCGGAAAAGACCCCCAGCCTAAAGATTTACGATGGCGACCGTGGGTGGACTTGCTTTGGCTGTCACAACGGCGGCGACTTGATTTCTTTTGTTCGTGAATATTTTGGCTTGACCTTCACCGATGCAATCAGTAAAATAAACACAGATTTTTCTCTTGGGTTGTCGATTGGTGAACGCATTTCCCTCCGTCAGCGGCGAGAGATGGAACGCCGCCAAAGGGAACGGCAGGAGGAACGCAACCGAGAACAGAGGGAACGGGAACGGCTGGATGGTGAATATTGGGCGGCTTTCGATGTTTGGAAGAAATACGACACAAACAAGCGAGAGCATGCCCCAAAATCACCCAGCGAGGATTTCCACCCTCTTTTTGTGGAGGCGGTGAAAAATATAGATCGGGCATCCTACGAACTGTCCGTGGCAGAAATGAGGCTGAAAGACTATGCAAATAACAGACAGTACAATAATCAGCATTGACAAGGATGCGCTATTGAAGCGTGAAACCTTGCTTTCTCTGCTGGACATACAAGAGCCGGAGGAACGGGCAAGGCTGTCTGCGCTGCTGGAACTTCGGGCAAAAGAAATGGGTCTGCAAAAGGAATTTAAGACCGTTCTAAAAGCCTACATACAAGCCGATGAAGAACTTGCAAAGGAATGGAAACGAGCCAATGGAAAGAAACGGGCAAGAATTGACCTTGACTTTGATGGAAATGGCAGACCGTTGGCGAGCATCGATAATTTCCTGCAAGTGCTTGAAAATGACCCAAAGTTTGACGGCATCCGTTTTAACCTTTTGACCTATTCACCCGAACAGATGCGGAACGGCAAAATGGAACGATGGCTTGACAGCGATGATGCGGAAACACGGCGGTACATTGAAAAAGAGTATGGTTTCCACTCTGCCCAAAAGTGCGATGATGCTTTGCGGATCGTGTTTGCAAAGAACCAGTACCACCCTATCAGAGATTTGGTGAACGGTTTTGAGTGGGACGGGCAGGAACGCATACCGCACTTTCTGCACACTTGGACAAAGTGCGAGGACACGGCATACACACGGGAGGTCAGCCGTGTAATCTTTGCCGGTGGCATCCATCGGCTATTCTTCCCTGGTGCGAAATTCGATGATATGCCCGTTTTGATCGGCACAAAACAGGGCGAGGGCAAGTCAACCCTTGTCCGTTGGCTGGCCCTGTCGGACGAATATTTCAGTGAGGTAAACGAATTTGAAGGGCAACGGGGCATTGAAAGCCTTGAAGGTGCGTGGATTTGCGAGGTCAGCGAACTGTTGGCAATGACAAAAACCAAAGAGCAGGAAGCGGTAAAATCGTTCTTGACCCGTCTGAATGACCGCTACCGTATGCCGTTTGACAAGCGAGTGACAGACCACCCCCGGCAATGCCTTTTCATCGGCACGACCAACAAAGAACAGTTTTTGACGGACAAGACAGGCAACCGCAGATTTTACCCCGTGAAAGTCAACCAGTCCGGCTATGAACTGTTTGAGAAGGAAACGGAGATAAAAGCATACATTCGTCAATGCTGGGCAGAGGCGAAAGCCAAACTTGACAGGGGCGATATGAAGCCTTATGCAGACCGGGATTTAGTTTCCGTGATCCGTGAGATGCAAGCTGCCGCCGTGGAAGATGATTACCGTGTAGGTATGATTGAGGATTATTTGAGCGAGAAAACGGAAATTTGTGTGCTTGAATTGTGGCAAAATGCCTTGAATATGGGCGAATTTTCAAAGCCATCAAAGAAAGACAGCAACGAAATAGGCTTGATAATGCAAGGCTTTTCTGATTGGGTGAAGCAACCAAATCCCAAGCGGTTCAAACAGTTTGGCTTGCAGAAATGGTGGCGGCGAGGGCGAGATTGGACGGATGGAGAGGGTGAGGAAATGTTACCATTATAATGGTGGTAACACGCCCCAAAAAGCCGAAAAACCCTTGTGGCTCTAAGGAAAAATGGCTCTGTTACCAAGTTACGATGTTACCAAGTTTCTATATAAATATATTTCACCAAACAAGAAATACATTTTTGTAAAGTTGAAATATTGGTAACATTGGTAACACAAAATCCCATATATTATATTATTCCCATAAAAATGTGTGTTTTGTGTGGTTTTATATAAGAAAAAGTTTAGTAAACCCTGTTACCAAAGGAATGTTACCAAGCTGTTACCAAAGGAAAATTGTAGCAGTTGGTAACACCACCACCCTAAAAAATGAAATGGAGGCAAAGGAAGAATGACATCTAAAGAATTACATACGCAGAAAATTGTACCCTTACGGCTTGAATTGCAAAAACTGGAAGCCGAATACAGAGAACTATATCGCAAAGAATGTGACGAAAAGATTGGAGCGAAAGCAACTTGCGAAAACTGCGCTTTTTTTTGCATAACCTATTTGACAGATCACAACGGCTGTATGGGCGGAAAGTGCACCTGCTGCAACAGTTGGTGTTTTAAGTGGATACCCGAAAATGAAGTATCTGCGTTTTTGCGTAAAAATTATCCCTGGGACAGCTCCAAATATAATTCCCTTGAAGATGTTTTTGGATATGATTTTTTGGGAAAATGCGATACCCCCGAAAAGGCGCAACCAGTTATGGAAGTGCTAAAATTGCTGGCAAAGTTTGATGGAAAAGACGAGGAGGCATAACAATGGATGTTAGGGAAAAAACAGCGGGATTGAACTATGAAGCGGAATATCACCGCCTATTGGAAGAACTGGCAAAG
>JAZURO010000013.1:0-7736 GCA_045606265.1 Eubacteriales bacterium | reverse complement strand
ATGCAACAGCTATTTGATGGTTACAAAAAACAGAATGAACGGCAAGCTGATGACGGGCGACAATGCAATACCGTTATATTATAGCCAAAAGTCAAAGCGGATTTCTGCAAATCCTAACGAAGTCAAGGAATATGGTTGTTTCAAGTCAGCCGAAAAATACGATGATTTGGAGTGGGATATTCTTTAATATCCCCACCCTAAAAAATGAAATGGAGGCAAAGGAAGAATGAAATTTAAGGATTTTGAAATCAGACCAATCTGTTTTCTTGATGGCCACAAAGACCCAAAAAGGTTTGATGTTGTCAAATGGTATAAGACAGAAAAGCCGATGAAGGTGACTGACGGACGAACAGGCGAAGAAAAGATGCAGGACACTTTCTGTTATTCTGTGGCACAAATTTGGTGGAACGACAAAGAACCCTGTTGGGAGTTTGAAAGTGTTGGAACAAGGTTTTTGGAAGATTATCAAGAAGGTTTGTGCGAGTTCATTCTGAAATGGCTTGAACTGACCGACTTGACACGAAAGTTTACAGAGGAGGCATAACAATGGATGTTAGGGAAAAGTTGGTGGAGTTGCTGAAAGGTAGCAAGCTCTGCTCAAAAAGATTTGACGATCAATATTCAGATAGAACTATTGCTGTTATAGCCGACCACCTGATTGCCCACGGCGTGACGGTGCAGGAGTGGATACCTGCTGCCGAGCCGCCCAAAAGTGACGGCGAATACATTGTCCAGATTGCGGGCGCAAAGCGATCTACGGTGCTGACTTATTGCTGTAAAAACGACTTGTGGATAGATGAGGAATACCAAGAGCCGTATCCCGTTGTGAGATGGATGCCCCTGCCCCAACCGCCGAAAGGAGAATGATTATGGCTGATTGTAAACAATGCTTGCATTATGAGATATGCGAGTATGTTTCCATTTTGGGAAAGACCTGCAAAGGCTTCAAAGATAGAACGAAATGGGTGAAAAAGAAAATTGCGAAATGGATACCCATAAACACCATCGACAAATGGCGGTATCAATGCGATTGTTGCAAGCACTATGTTGATGCAGGAACGGACAGAAATTATTGTCCTAACTGCGGGTGCGAAATGGTGAAATAAAAAAGTTATAAAAAATTATAAAAAGTTGTTGACAAATAAGCATGGGTGTGGTAATATATGCTCACAGGGGGGCAAACACCTGATATTGATTAGGAGGCAACTAATTATGAAGAAGCTGTATGTTACTGGTTGGCACACCGAATCCGTTATCAAGAACCACTTTTCCGCTTCTGGTAAGGCTTTTTATCTTGAAGTTGACAATGGCTATTTTGGCAGAGGTCATGAAAAGTATGTGTGGTTTCCTGTGAGCCAGTGCATTTTTGGCGAAGTCAACGAGTGCGGAAACTATAACATCAGCATTCCTTATTGGCTTGTCGAAAAGGCCGGCATTCACAAGAGCGAGGTTTGGCGGCTTGAACTTGAGGGCGCACACCTTGAAATGTTGGAAATTTAAGGGCGGCTAACAACCGCCCACAGATAAAGGAGGAAATAATATGAGATTATGGCATTATAGATTATTGCCCTATCTGCCCGATGCACAATTCAAAGGGCAGCTGAGGGAACTGGTTGCAATTATGCGCGATTGGCGGGACAAAGGCAAAACTAACCATCTGTTAATCAATCGTGTTATGGAGTATGACAAAGTACACCTGACAAGCTATTTCTTGCGGTACAATGAAGAATACAGAAAGCGGTACGGCAAAAACATAGACCGCAACATTTGTTGGGAGTTTTTGAATTTTGCCGATTATGAGGTCGGAAAAGATTATAAACTTTCTCTTTCTGATGGAGCGGACATTGTTTCTATTCGACTTGTACGCAACATTTTTCCCGATTGGTACAACAAAGAATATATCCGTGTTTGTATGGCTAACCTTTACGAAAAGCATCGTTTTGGCGTCGGCAAGTCCCGTATCGCCGATGAAGAATGGCAAAGATTGCTGGATGGGTACAAAGCCATTACTGGGGAGGATTATGTGATATGACATATCTTCAGTTTCTGCAAAAATCCAATGTTGATGATATGGCAAACTTTATTGTAACATTGCAGTTGCAAACTGTTGCAAAACTTTGCAAAGACATTGGTATGGAAATTGACCCGAAAAAATCCAAAGAGGTTTTGGTTCAAGATTGCAAAAAGTTCCTTTTGGAAGAAATTTAACAATTTACAGGAGGCAAATAAAATGAAAAACAAAATCATTGGTGTACGTGTGATGGATGAAAGCGATGCTGAAATGTTCGGTGTATATGAAAAGAGCTGGGTATATCCTGTGCGACAGGTCACGCCTGCATCTATGTGTGTATGGAACTCCGAGCCGGAAAAAATCATTTACTTTTCCAGCAAGGTAGATCAGGAAAAATACTACCTTGAGCATGAGTATTGTGGTAGGCTTCCCCGCTGCAAGCGGTATGTCTATGTCCCGCAAACTTGATGGAGATGGAGTTACCGTTTGAGAGGGATGCTATGATTGGCAAGCCGACCCCGCTCAATCTGGATGTCGCAGACACCTGCCTGTATGTCGCACTTAAATACTTATACACGGCATACAGGCGAGGTCTGATTGGCAGGGAGCAGGGAGCCGAGGAAAAGAAGCGTCTTATATTTAATTGGGCAGAGGACAAATCTAAAGTCCAGGTCCTTGACCGCCAAAGCCAGGCGTTGAAAGATAAAATTGGGGCGGCGGCCGACAGGTATAAGAGTGAACCCACCATAGAAAATGCCGACAAGCTGTATGCAGCATTTTACAACTTGCCGGACGATTGGAGGCAAAATAAAAATGAAGCGAAACAAGATGAAAGTGTTCCTTGAGAACTTGGCTATTTTCGTAATCGCATTTCTGGCAATGCTGGTATTTCTGTATTTTATCATGATGGCCATTTTCCATCGTGTGGAAAATAATGCACCTGAGTACACGGAGATTCCGTCCGATCCTCCCGCCGTGAGCGAACAGGTGGAGCCGGAAGTAACTGAGCCCGTCCGCACAAAAACAGACCTTGGAGAGTTCCGACTGACAGCATATTGTTCTTGCTCCATCTGTTGCGGAAAGTGGGCTGAGAATAGACCTGTTGATGAGAATGGGAATGAGATTGTATATGGCTCTATCGGCGTACCACTTGTGCAGGGTATCTCCGTTGCCGTTGACCCGAAAGTAATCCCCTACGGCTCTGTTGTGGAGATCAACGGCAATGAATACATAGCGGAGGACTGCGGCGTCAAAGGGAACCGCATTGATGTGTATTTTAACGATCACCAGTCTGCGAGGGAATTTGGTGTTCAGTACGCAAATGTTTTTCTAATTTGCGATGAGGGGCTTATCTGACATGGAGCGCTTGACGAAGAAAACCTGCTACGGTTACACGGTTATTGGTACAGATGGCTTGATGGCGAATAATGCCTATGTCAAGAATAAGATGATTGCGGCAACTCGAAAACTTGGAAAATTAGAGGACGCAGAGGAAGAAAAAGAAAATAGGCAGATTGTCTATCTGGAAGCTCTTAAAAAGTTTGGACTTGAAAGCCAAAACTCCGTTGCCATCGAAGAAATGTCCGAACTGACAAAAGAGATTTGCAAGTACGGCAGGGGGAAGCGTGACATCGAATCCCTTGTTGACGAAATCGCAGATGTAACAATCATGATGGAGCAGTTAACATTGTTTTACGGTGTTTCTGAGCTGGTTAACGACAGAATGTCATACAAGATCAATCGGCTGAAAGAACGAATGGAGGATAACGGAAATGGCTAAGAACGAATATGCCAAAAAGCTGCAAGCCAAGAGAGAACAGGAACGTCAGATGGCAAGCGAAATCATCCAGCGTTGGACGGCACAGCTTTGCCTTGATGTTATGACCATTGTTCTAAACGACCCGCAGGTAATGGGACGAGATGTATTCGGCAAAGAGCGACTGAGCCGTATTGGTGCATCCTTCACCGAGCGATACAAAGAGTGCATTGTAGGTCTGACCGCCGATGTTAAAGCCAGTTATATCAGAGAGGTCATTGACCGTAGGCTCTCCCAAATTTGGGGAGAAGATTTTGAGAAATGGCCGGAGCGGTACTATATGTGGGACGATAAGGGCATTTGATTGGCGTTTAGTTGACAAAACTGAATAATCTCGGTAAAATAGTGTATATGGGAAACTGTATGCACTATTTTTCTGTTTGGAGGCACGGAAATGGAACTAAAAATTGAGTACTTGCCGATTAGGGCATTGAAGCCGTATGAGAAGAAATTTTGAATAAAAAGCAAAAAATCATAAAATACTATTGATTTTCCCTATGAAATTTGGTATAATATAGAGGGTTGAATGGGTGTCAGACATTTAACTTAAACTTTATATTTTGTTAAATTCCGCATAGGGAAAGTATGCTGACACCATACAAGTACCTTTGCGGTTTTTATATTTTTGAGGTGCAAGATGGTGGAGATTTGGAAAGACATTGAAAACTTTGAGGGAATGTATCAAGTTAGCAACTTGGGAAGAATACGCTCCCTTGCAAGAACAAAGGTGTTGTCAAACGGCAGAAAATTACCTATAAGCGAAAAGATACTCACAGGACACATTGACACAAAAGGATATCTGCAAGTTGAATTACGAAAAGATGGAAAGCGAAATATCAGTTGTGTACATCGTTTAGTTGCTTCTGCCTTTATTGAAAATCCCGAAAGAAAAGAACAAGTAAATCACAAAGATGGCAACAAACGAAACAATGCGGTTGAAAATCTTGAATGGGTTACTTGTGAAGAAAATATACACCACGCTTGGAAACACGGACTGAATACGGCAAGCAAAGGGCAAACACACCCGAACAGCGTTTTGACCGATGAACAAGCGAAATGGATAAAAGAGCATTACATTCCTCGTGATAAAAAATATGGTATGTCTGCTATGGCGAGAATGTTTGGCATTTCTACTTGCCCGATATACAATATCATTCACGAAAAGGGGTGGAAGCATATATGAGAGTATTAAGCTTATTTGACGGCATCAGCTGCGGAATGGTGGCGCTCGAAAGGGCTGGCATTCAAGTTGATGCTTATTATGCAAGTGAGATTGACAAACACGCAATCGCAATCTCACAGAAAAACTATCCCAACATTATCCGTTTGGGCGATGTTACAAAATGGAGAGAGTGGGATATTCCGTGGGCAGAAATTGACCTTATTTTAGCTGGCAGTCCTTGTCAGTCTTTGAGCATAACCCAAAGCAAAACAAGGCAAGGATTAAATGGAAAAAGCAAGATGTTCTTCGAGTTTGTTGATATTCTAAACCACATCAAAAAGTACAATCCAAATGTAAAGTTTTTGTTTGAAAATGTTTCAAGTATGAGCAAAGAAAGCAAGCAGGCTATCGAAGAATGCTTGGGCGTTGAACTCGTTTATCAAAATTCAAGTGCTTTTTCCGCACAAGATAGAGGGCGTGTCTATGGCACAAACTTCCCCTTTAATCCTGTTCTCAACCCATCGAACATCGTGTTAAAAGATGTTCTTGAAAACAAAGTGGACGAAAAGTATTTTTATAGCTGCAAGTTTGATTTTGTTGGTTTTGATAAGACGGTGTGTGCAAATCTTCACATCAATGGACACGATATTTTGAAAAGAGTAAATTCTCCGTTTGCAAAATGTCAGACATTAACCACTTGCGGTGGCGGAAACACCCAAAAGAAAGTGCTTGATGATGGAAGACCTCGCAAGTTGACACCGTTGGAATATGAACGGCTGCAAACACTACCTGACGGATATACGGACGGATTTGCGGACAGCCACAGATACACTGCAATCGGTAACGGGTGGACTGTTGATGTTGTTGCACATATTTTGAAAGGAGTGTTGTGATGTCAACATTCATAGATAAAATGGCTGAAAAAATGCAGTTTTTACAATGCGAAAACGAAGAATTGGAAAGCATGTTAAAGAATGTCGCAAGAAACATACAGTCTCTAAAGATTGAACAGCCAACAAAATGTCTATTTACAAATGGGTGTTGCGGCTATCCTGTCGAAGATTGTTATAATTGTCCTGTTCATTCTTGGAATGGATATGAGCCAGTCACCATTGCAAGAATAGAATAGTGAAAAACGAGATTAAAAAGCGAAGTGAGATGAATGGCGAATGAGCAGAACCTAATTCCTCAAGCACATATACTAACTGTCGAGGAACAGTCCAAGGGCGGTCAAAAGTCTGCTCAAGTTCGCAGAGAAAAAAAGACCGTTCAAAAAATACTGAATGACTTTCTATCCACGACGGCAAAGGATAATCCGCAAGTGTCGAAGTTGGCGGCGAAGATGGGGTTGCAGGACGATGGGAGCATTAAGGATTTGTTTACCATCGTCTGCACCTTGAACACGCTGAAAGATGGCAATCTGTCCGACCTTGAACGGCTTTCCAAATTGCTTGGCGAACAGACCGAAATTGCCGACACCGAAGCACAGAAGCAGGCGGCTTTCCTTGATGCGGTTAAAAAGGCGGTAACAGATGCAGATTGATAAGTTTTCAAAGAAGCAAGCGGAGATTATTAAATTCGCTTATAGCGATGAAGGTGTTTTAATCTGTGATGGTGCTGTCCGTAGCGGTAAGACCATTGTTATGTCTTTTGCTTTCGTTCTGTGGGCGATGGAAAACTTTGACCACACCAACTTTGCAATCTGCGGCAAGACCGTTTCCAATGCTGAGAGAAACATCCTGCGACCGTTCCAACAGATTGAGGGGATGCCTTTCAAAACGCAGTACAAAATCAGTACCCGAATGTTGACGGTGCGATGTGCTGATAGAGAAAACTATTTCTATCTATTTGGCGGTAAAGACGAAAGTTCACAGGCACTCATTCAGGGCTTGACTTTGGCTGGCGTTTTGTTTGACGAGGTGGCATTGATGCCGAAGTCGTTTGTTGACCAAGCGATTGCCCGCACTCTGTCTTTCAAGAATGCAAAGCTGTGGTTTAATTGCAACCCCGAAAGCCCAAATCATTGGTTTTACAAAGAATGGCTTACCGAAGACAGAAAGAAGAAAAAGCACCTGCATTTCCTTATGCGTGACAACCCCATTTTGGGCGATGCGGAAATAGCGAGAGCCGAAAGTTTCTTCGCTGGTGTTTTCTATCAGCGGTTCATTTTGGGCGAATGGGTGCTGTCCGAGGGTCTGGTCTATGACTTTGGAGAACAGAACATCGTTGACGAAATCCCGAAGAATGGCGAATACTACATCTCCATTGACTACGGCACAATGAACCCGTTTTCTGCCGGTCTGTGGTGCGTTTTGGGCGACAAAGCGACACGGATAAAAGAATATTACTACAATGGCAGAGAAAAGGCGGTACAGCGGACGGATGAGGACTACTGCGATGCTGTGGAGGAATTGGCAAAGGGTTACAACATCCGTCAAGTGATTGTTGACCCCTCGGCGGCTTCCTTTATTGCCGCATTGCGAAAGCGTGGCTTTACGATCCGAAAGGCTAACAACGATGTGCTGGATGGTATCCGCAGAACGGCGGTGTACTTGAAGAACGGAAACATCAAAATTCACCGGTCCTGCGTTGACAGCATAGCCGAGTTTGGCTTGTATCGGTGGGATGATAAAGCGACCGCTGATACGGACATAAAGGAAAACGACCACGCCATGGACGATATTCGCTACTTTGCCAACACGATTATGAAGAACAAGGTTGGCAAGGCAACAAGCAATTACACACCG
>JAZURO010000012.1:0-10152 GCA_045606265.1 Eubacteriales bacterium | reverse complement strand
TAACCCTTTAAGTATCTTGTTTTGTCTTACCATTTTTCTACCTGCTGATTTAATCCCATCTGCATGTACTATATTATTCTTTAACATTTTCACTTTATCTCCAAATGTTGGGTCAGCTGATTTTGCTCTATTACATGGCCTACATAATGCTTGTAGATTATAAACACTATCGCTACCTCCTTGACTCCAGGGACGTATATGATCTACTTCCATAAGTTCATCTGGTTTTAGTGTTACTTTATCACTACCTGCTCTACCGCACCATTTACCACAATGTGCACATCTGTACCATAGCCCTTTTTTGCCAGGTCGCCCGCACAGGTCAATCCCGAAGGGCCGCTGCCTATGATTGCTACCTTGTGTCCGTTACTTTCAATCTTATTTATTACAACGTTTTCCTGTGCGTTGTGCCAGTCTGCAACAAACCTCTCCAGTCTTCCTATTGCAACAGCCTCGCCCTTAATGCCTCTTACGCACTTGGATTCACACTGTGATTCCTGGGGGCAAACACGTCCGCAAACTGCGGGAAGGGCAGAGCTTTCAGCAATAATCTGATATGCTCCCTCAAAATCTCTTTCTTTTATCTTCATAATGAATGCGGGAATGTCAATAGCAACGGGGCAACCGCCAACACAGGGCTTATTCTTACAGTTAAGACATCTTTCTGCCTCGTTTACTGCCTGCTCCTCGGTGTAGCCGAGAGCAACTTCAAGGAAGTTACCGTTTCTGACCATTGGGTCCTGAACGGGCATTTCATTCTTTTTAAGACTCATATTAGGCATATTACTGTACCTCCTTCTTGAAGAGATTGCAAGTTTCTTCGTGCTTCTGTCTTTCAAATCCTCTGTACATTGATGAACGCTCGATAGCTTCATCAAAGTCAACAAGATGACCGTCAAAGTCGGGGCCGTCAACACAAGCGAACTTTGTCTGACCGCCGACTGTAAGACGGCAACCGCCGCACATTCCTGTTCCGTCGATCATAATGGGGTTCATAGAAACGACCGTGGGCATACCGTATTCCTTTGTGAGCTTGCAAACGAATTTCATCATAACAAGGGGGCCGATAGCGATAACTTCATCATAAGTGTGGCCTTCTTCGATAAGTCCGAGAAGGGCATTTGTAACGAGACCCTTTGTACCGTGTGAGCCGTCGTCGGTCATCACTTCAAGAACGTCACTTACCTTGCCGAATTCTTCTTCGAGAATAACGAGATCCTTATTTCTGAATCCGATGATGGAGTGAACCTCTGCACCGAGATTGTGGAGCTTCTTTGCGATGGGATATGCGATGGCACAGCCAACGCCGCCACCCACTACTGCAACTTTTTTAAGACCTTCTGTATGAGAGGGAACTCCGAGAGGGCCAACGAAATCGTGAATGTAATCGCCTTCTTCAAGACGGTTAAGCTTTTCGGTTGTTGAACCAACGATCTGGAAAATGATTGTGATTGTTCCTGCCTCGCGGTCAAAATCCGCAACTGTTAAGGGGATTCTTTCTCCGTTTTCATCAACACGAAGGATGATGAACTGACCGGGCTCTGCTTTTTTAGCAACGAGTGGTGCCTCAACGTCCATAAGAGTAACTGTTGGATTGAGGACTTTTTTCCTGAGAATTTTGTACATTTTGCTACCTCTTTGATTTATTAAAAGTAAAATTATTGTCTGTGAAATGCTATGACGCATACCCTTGTATTATATTACAATAGAAGAAAAAAGTCAATAACAATTTGTTAGTTTTTTAACAAAATTAATATTTTTTACAAAAATGTATAAAAAAAGACCCACAAAAGGTGGATTTGGAGTGAAAATTGACAATAAAAAAACAAGAAGCGTTTTGCTTCTTGTTTTAGATATTAATCGTCTTTTTCCGAATCGTGGGTATGCTTTAACTCAAAGTGAATAAGAATACTCATAAATGCTCTGAGTGCAAATACCGCACCAAGCACCGCAAGCTCCTCAAAATCGTGAACTATGAGTGTTTTAAGAATTTCGGCACCGAGCTTGAATTCAAGACCTGTTGCAAGACCTTTTGCAAGGTGAGTCTGAATTGCGTTGTGCTTTTTCATAAAGGTGTTCTGAATGTACTCGCCAAAAGATTTGAGACAAGTCCAGAAAACGATGAGAACACCCATCATTTCAAGAACGAAAACAATAATCGGAACGATTTGCTGTAATATTGCGTGAAGTATCTCCATTTTTATATCTCCTATAAACAAATTCAACTCATTATAATTTGAAAGACGAATTTTGTCAAGATTTATTTTAATTTTTCTTGGAAATAATGTAAAATTTTATTAGAATATAGAAAATAAAGTTAAAGCGTAGTTTTTTGTTGACAAATAAAATTTGGTGTGATATAATAAAATGATAAATTTTGGGCTGATATGGCCTTTATCAATAAAAAATAAAAAAGCATTTCAAATACAAAAGAAAGGTAGGATTGTGTATGTCTTTTTTTATGAATAGCATTCCTGTTCCGTTGAGAAAGAATACAGCAGGTACGCCTTCTGTTAATATGGGTGAGGCAACTATCGTTACTCTCCCGATGCAGATGCACATTGGCGAGCCCGCTACTCCTGTTGTTAAAATAGGTGATCTCGTTAAGGTCGGAACATTGATTGCTGAACCAAACGGAGAGCTTTCCTCTCCTATTCACGCGAGCGTTTCCGGAAAGGTAACAAAAATTGCAGATTATGTTACGGCATCCGGCAAAACAGTGCCCGCAGTTGTTATTACCTCTGATGGCGAGATGGCTAAGGAAGAGCTTAAAGCGCCTGTTGTAAACAACCGTAAGGATCTCCTTGACGCTATTTTGCAGAGTGGCGTTGTTGGTCTTGGCGGCGCAGGATTCCCCACGCATTTCAAGTTTGACGTTGATTTTAACGAGCTTGAAGTTCTTATCGTCAACGGAACAGAGTGTGAACCCTTCATTACAAGTGACGATCACACTATGAACGAGAGAAGTGCGGATATTGAACACGCTCTTAAGGCATATCAAAAATATTTCGGCATTAAGCGCATTATCATCGGTGTTGGTGATAACAAGCAGGATGCTATTGAAAAAATGGAGGAGGTTGCTTCCCGAGTGCTTGGCGCTGAGGTTGTTGCTTTCCCATCTACCTACTCACACGGCAGCGAAGAATCAATCATTTACAATACACTTGGTAAGGTTCTTCCCGCAGACAAGCATCCGATCGATCTCGGCTGTCTTGTTACAAACGTAACCACAGTCGCGACAATCGGTAAGTTCCTCAAAACAGGTATGCCCCTTGTTGAAAGATATGTTACCGTTGACGGTGCTTGCGTGAAGAATCCCAGATGCGTTATCGCACCTATCGGTGTATCCTTGGCAGAGCTTATCGAATTCTGCGGCGGACTTGAAGAAGAGCCCGAAAAGGTTGTTGTGGGCGGCCCTATGATGGGTATTTCAGTTCCTTCACTCGATACACCCGTTCTCAAAACTACGAGTGCAGTTCTTGCGCTTTCAGAGAAGCAGACACGCTTCCCTAAGCAGACAGCTTGTATTCGTTGTGGAAGATGTACAAATAACTGTCCCTTGGGACTTGCTCCTGCGGCAATCGAAAAAGCATACGAGCATAAGGACGTAGAGCTTATCGAAAAGCTTATGGTCAACGTTTGTATGGAATGCGGCAGCTGTGCATATCTTTGCCCTGCGCATCGCCCCTTGGTACAGACAAATAAGCTTGCAAAGCAGCTTTTGCAGGCAGAAAAATCAAAGGAGGCAAATAAGTAATGAACAAAATGTTGCATATGTCCGTTTCTCCTCACGTTCATTGTGGAAGAAGCACATCAGAAATTATGCGTGACGTTTTCATTGCACTTGTCCCTGCGGCAGGTGCGGGCATTATGATCTTCGGACTTCGCGCACTCCTCGTTATCGCAGTTTGTATTGCAAGCTGCGTAGGTCTTGAAGCATTGTTCAACTATATTGCGAAAAAAGAGCAGACAATCGGAGATTGGAGCGCAGCTGTAACCGGCTTGATTTTGGCTCTCAACCTTCCTGCCGATATTCCCGTTTGGCAGTGTGTTATCGGCTCAGCTTTTGCAATCATCGTTGTAAAATGCTTGTTTGGCGGTCTTGGCTACAACGTAGTTAACCCCGCAATCGCAGCAAGAGTATTTATGCTTGTTTCATTTGCAAGTGTAGCTGTGGCATCTCAACCCATCATTGTTGATGCGGTAGCAGGTGCTACTCCTCTCGGACAGTTGGCTGCAAACGAATCAGTAAGCTTGACAACACTCCTTCTCGGAACACACGGCGGCGCTATCGGTGAAACCTGTGCTGTTGCTTTGCTTTGGGGATTCCTTTATCTCCTTGTAAGCCGCATTATCACATGGCATATTCCCGTAACCTTCGTTGGCAGCGTTTTCGTATTTTCATTCCTTATGGAGAATTTCGACGCAACAAAGGCATTGTCCCTCACACTCTCAGGCGGACTTCTTCTCGGCGCTATCTTTATGGCAACCGACTATGTAACAAGTCCTTCTACTGCTTGGGGTAAGGTGATCTTCGGCCTTGGATGCGGTGTTCTTACGTTCCTTATCAGATATTTCGGAACCTATCCCGAAGGCGTATCCTTTGCAATCCTTATTATGAATATTGTTGCTCCTTATATTGATAAGGTTACAGCACATAGAGTATTTGGAGGTAAGAAGGCATGAAAAAACACATATTTAGTATTCTTACACTCTTTATAATCTGCGCAGTAGTTTCTGTTGCACTTGCAGTGGTTTTTGGAATCACATCTCCCGTTATTGAGAAGAGAAAAGAAGAAGAAAGAAACAAAGCGCTTCTTGAAGTAATGCCTGATGCTGGCTCATTTGAAGCAGTTGATCTTTCAACATACACACTTCCCGCAACAATCAAGGGCGCACACAAGGCAAGTAACGGCGGTTATGTTTTGCAGGTTGAATTTGCAGGATTTAATCCCGGTAACGTTGCTATGATCGGTGTTTCTGCCGACGGTAAAATCACAGGTACAAAATGTACCACAAATAATGAATCAGCAGGTTTCGGTGCTGATATTCTTCCCGGACTTGATTCCAACGGACATTACAACGGTGCTGATGCCTCAACCATTGACGGTGTTGACACAGTTGCAGGATGTACGGTTTCTACAAAGGCATACCGTGCAGCAATCAAGGATGCTCTTAATGCAGCACTTATTCTCGGCGGTGCAACCGTTGACCTTCGTACACCTGAACAGATTCTCAGCGATAACCTCAATACAGCGCTTGGCGTAAGCGGTGTTGAATTTGATACGGTTGTATTGACAGATGACATTACAGGTGTTGACGCTATGTACGTTGCCAAGGACGGCTCTGGCTACGTTGCAGTAATCGGTGAAAACTTCATTGGTATTAATAATGACGGTGAATTTGTTGCGTCAGTTGACTCAAAGACAAATCCCGTAACAGCGGCTGATACAGATATTGAAACAGCTAAGACAGCAGTTGCTTCCGTTAAGGACGTAACTTATACAGACATTGACCTTTCAACTTACGATGCTCTTCCCGAGGGAATTACTTCCGCAAAGGTTTCTAATAAGGGCGTTTACGTTATAGTTGTCGGATTTGACGGATATAACAAAGGTAACAGCGTTGAGGTTACAATCGACGCAGAGGGCAAGGTTATCGGCACAAAGTGCCTTGTTAATAACGATACTCCCGCATTCGGTGGAGAAAAGCTTCCTGAGCTTGATGCAAACGGACATTTCAACGGTGCGACTCTTGATACAATTGAGGGAATTGACACAGTTGCAGGTGTAACAATATCCACAAGAGCATATCGCGGTGCGATCAAGAACGCACTTGCGGCTGCTGCAATCTTTGCAGGCGGTGACGTTGACCTTCGTGATCCCGAACAGATCCTTAACGATAATCTTAACGCTGCACTTGGTACAGAGGGTGCTGAATTTGAAAAGCACTTCTTTATGGAAATAGTTGAAGGCGTTGATGATATTTACGTTGCTAAGAACGGTGAAGGCTACGTTGTAGTAATCGGCGAACAATTCATTGGTGTTGGCGCTGACGGTAACGTTATCGGCGAAGCTAATGAAGTTGCATCCAATGCAATTGCAACTATCAAGGCAACAACGTTCACAGAAATCAATCCTCAGGATTACGGCGCATCAAAGAGAGTAAAATCCGCATTGTTGACAAATGCAGGTGTTTACGTTCTCGAGGTTGAGGGCTCCGGCTTCGGTAAGAAGGGTTCAAGTGACTACGGTGCATCAGGCGAATATCTTGTAATTCGCATTTCTCTTACTGCTGACGGTAAGATCATTGACTGTTACACGGTTTACCAGAGCGAATCAAAGGGCTACGGTGACGTATGCGGCACCGAAGAGTTCTACGGTCAGTTCGCCGGTATGACTCAGGATAATTATGAAGAAATCATCATTGCAGGTTCAACCTACACAACTGATGGTTATCACACAGCTATCAAGAACGCCTTCAAGGCGGTTGCAAAATTTGTAGAAGGAGGTGCTAAATAATGAGTAAGAATAATAATCTTTCCGTTATGACACGTGGTATTCTTAAAGAAAACCCCGTATTCGTACTTGTTTTGGGTACATGTCCCACGCTTGCTGTTACAACAAACGTTTTCGGCGCTTTCGGTATGGGAATTGCGGCTATGATAGTTCTTATTTGTTCAAATATGCTCATCTCCGCACTTCGTAAAGTAATTCCCGACAGTGTTCGTATTCCTTCATATATCGTAATTATTGCAGGATTCGTAACAATCGTTCAGATGGTTGTTCAGGCATTCTTGCCGGATCTTGATAAGATGCTTGGTGTTTATCTTCCTCTTATAGTTGTTAACTGTATCATTCTTGGCAGAGCCGAGATGTTTGCAGGTAAGAACTCTGTTGGAAAGAGCGCACTTGACGGTGTTGGTATGGGTATCGGCTTCACAATCGCACTTGTTGCAATGGCAACTGTTCGTGAAGTACTTGGTGCTGCAAGCTTTGCCGGTATTGCAATTCCTTTCCTTGAGCCCTATAAGATTGCACTTCTTACAAAAGCTCCCGGTGGTTTGCTTGTTTACGGTATTCTTGTTGCTCTTGTTTATGTTATTACTAACGGTAAGGCACCCAAGAAGAGATCCTTCTCTTGCGAGGGCTGTCCTTCTCGCGCAACTTGTAACCCTGCTGCTTGCGGCGGAGAAAAGGAGGAAGCGTAAATGGAAGCTATTAAAAGTATGCTTGTAATTTTGTTATCAGCCGTATTGGTTAATAACTACGTTTTGGTCAGATTCCTTGGTATTTGTCCCTTCCTTGGCGTATCTAAGAAGATAGACCAGGCATCAGGTATGGGTATTGCAGTTACCGTGGTTATGCTTCTTGCAACAGCGGCAACCTGGCCTATTCAGAAATATATTCTTGATCCTGCGGGACTTGGATATATGCAGACGATCGTATTTATCGTAATTATCGCATCTCTTGTTCAGATGCTTGAAATCGTTCTTAAAAAATTCATCCCCGCGCTTCACGCAGGACTTGGTGTATATCTTCCTTTGATTACAACAAACTGTGCAGTGCTTGGTGTTGCTATCAATAACATCAATGACGGATATAACTTCCTTGAATCTATGGTAAGCTCACTTGGCGTAGGTCTTGGATTCCTTCTTGCAATGGTACTTTTTGCAGGAGTTCGTTCCAGAATTGATGAAACAAAGGTTCCAAAGCCCTTCAGAGGCGTTGCAATTACACTTGTAGCTGCATCATTCTTGTCTCTTGCGTTTATGGGATTTGCGGGAATCGTTGAAAATCTTTTTGCATAAGAGGAGGTTGAAGATATGAATGTTATGGCTATATTGACAGCTTTCCTTGAAGTAGCTATTATTGGACTTGTTCTTGGTGTATTGCTTGCTCTCTTTACACATTTCTTCGGTATTGAGGACGATCCCAAGGTTAAAGCGGTTAGAGGCGCACTCCCCGGTGCAAACTGCGGTGCGTGCGGATTTAAGGGCTGTGACGACTATGCCAAGGCAGTAGCCGAGGGCAGAGCAGCTCCAAACCTTTGTGTACCCGGCGGTGCAGACACAGTTTCAGCTCTCTCCGAGATTCTCGGTGTTGAAGCTGAGGCAGCTGCTCCCAAGGTAGCATTTGTTCACTGTAACGGTACTTGTGATGCAACCTCTCCCAAGGCAGCTTATGACGGTATGCAGAACTGTGTTGCCGAGAATATGCTTTTCGGTGGCTGCGGCTCCTGTATCTACGGATGTGTTGGCTGCGGAGACTGCGCAAGCGTATGTCCTGCTGATGCGATCTGCATCAAAGACGGAATTGCACATATCGATCCCAGAGCTTGTATCGGATGCGGAGCTTGTGTAAAAACTTGTCCTAAGCACGTTATTACAATGCTTCCTAAGGATGCGGTTGTTGCGAACTTCTGCTCCAATAAGGAAAAGGGTGCTGATGCACGCAAGCATTGTAAAAATGCTTGTATCGGCTGTAAGAAGTGCGAAAAGACTTGTCCTAACGGTGCTATTACGGTTATTGACAACAATGCTATCGTTGATTACGAAAAATGTACACATTGCGGTGCTTGTGCGGCAGCTTGTCCCACAAAATGTCTTAAAGACGTGAACTTTATTGAATAAAAATTCTAAGGGGCGGAGAAATCCGCCCCGAAAGTGAGTATAGAGATGTTAAAAAAAGAAAACGGCCAAATGGCAGAGAAGGGTAAAACCCGAAAAATAAGAAATGATATAATTTTTATAGCTGCTCTTCTTTTGGTATTGACTGTAATAGGCGTTGGCATCTTGGCTTTCGGCAAAACAGGTTTTATTACCGGTGAAACGGGGAATTTGGTTGTGGTTACCGTTGATGGCGAGATTTACGGTACGTATTCGCTAAACGAAGACAGAACGGTGGAGATTGTGTCCGACAATGGATACAATATCCTTGTTATCAAAGACGGAAAGGCATACGTAAGTGAAGCGAGCTGTCCCGACGGAGTTTGCTCAGACCACAAACCGATACGGTATATCGGTGCAACCATTGTTTGCTTGCCAAACAAGGTTGTGGTTTCTATAGAACAGAACGAATCCGAGGGTGGAAACAACGACAGTGGAATTGATATAATAGTGTAGGAGAGAAAAAGTGAGAAAAAACAGTTTAAGAATAAAAAGAATAACGTTTTTGGCGCTTTTTGCCTCTCTTGCGCTTCTGTTATCCTACGTTGAGATGCTTCTGCCACCGATTTTTACGGCTGTTCCGGGTATAAAAATGGGATTATCCAATATTGTGATCGTCCTTATTCTTTACCGCTTTGGAATTATTGAAGCATCAGTTGTTTCGTTTGTGCGACTTATTATTTCAACCTTGTTGTTTGCAAATATCAGTACCTTTTGGTACGGACTTGCGGGCGCAGTTCTGAGTCTGACGGTTATGGCAATACTCAAAAAGCTCGATTTTTTGTCGATCGTTGCAGTAAGTGTTGCAGGGGCAGTGCTGCACAATATTGGTCAAATGATAGTTGCGATTATTCTTTTGAAAACTCCCGAAATTGGGTATTATATGATAGTTTTGTCCATCACGGGAACTATCGCAGGCATCTTTATAGGACTTTGCGGTGCATTTCTGTACAAACGCTTTGAAAAAATGAAAATGTGAATTTTTTGTTAAATATAAATTAAAAATTGATTAATTTCAATCATTTTATTGACAAAATCTAAATATATGGTATAATGATTAGTGGCTTAGGCCAATATTAATAATTATAAGGGGTTAAAAAATGAAAAACAAGAAAGTATTAATTGCTGTGATTGCTGCAATCGTTGTTATTGCTGCAATCGTTGTAGTAGTTGCTCTTCTTCCCAAGAATGATGATGACAAGGGAACAACAGCTCCCTCCACATCTTCTTCCACAACATCTTCTACTACATCCTCTACTACATCCTCTACAACAAGCAGTACACAGGGTTCGTCTTCCAATCCTCAGGTATATGTATATAAGCTTGGTATGGGTGTTGCATTTGGCGGACACACAGCTGTTGAAAGCAACGCAACAGTTGCAACAGTAGTTCTTGATGCTGACGGAAAGATCGTTTCCTGCCGTCTTGACTGTGCTCAGAACAAGTACGGTTATAATGACGACAATGGTGACATCGTTTTCACA
>JAZURO010000011.1:0-11918 GCA_045606265.1 Eubacteriales bacterium | reverse complement strand
TAAGACCGCTTGGCCTCCGACTTGCGTGAAGTCTATCCTTAATCATCTGAACAACGCGGTAGAAGTTCGCACCGTTGATGTCCATCTTATTTACATAGCACATACGGGGAACCTGATATTTGTCAGCCTGACGCCATACTGTTTCAGACTGAGGTTCAACACCGCCCTTTGCGCAAAGTACTGTAACTGCACCGTCAAGTACTCTGAGTGAACGTTCAACCTCAACTGTGAAGTCAACGTGTCCGGGTGTGTCGATAATGTTTATACGGTGAGTGTTTGCCTTTGTTGCGGCAGCATCATCGTGGTATTCGGATTTTGCCCAATAACAAGTGGTAGCAGCAGAAGTAATTGTAATACCTCTCTCCTGCTCCTGAGCCATCCAGTCCATTGTTGCAGAACCTTCGTGTGTTTCACCGATTTTATGAGTCTTACCTGTATAAAACAAGATACGCTCTGTGGTTGTGGTTTTACCTGCGTCAATGTGCGCCATAATACCAATATTTCTTGTTTTTTCAAGCGAATATTCTCTTGGCATTGTAAGTCTCCTTCAAAATCAATATCTGTAGTGCGCAAAAGCCTTGTTTGCTTCTGCCATTCTGTGTGTTTCTTCCTTCTTCTTGAACGCAGCGCCTGCACCGTTCTTAGCATCCATAATTTCGTTTGCTAATCTTTCGGCCATTGTGCGCTCACCGCGTTTTCTGGAATAACCAACGAGCCAACGGAGTCCAAGAGTCTGACGTCTCTCAGCTCTTACCTCCATAGGAACCTGATAGGTAGAACCGCCTACACGGCGAGCTTTTACCTCAAGTACAGGCATAATATTTTCAAGAGCAGCCTGGAAAGCTTCTACAGGATTTTCACCTGTCTTGCCTTCTACGATTGTAAATGCATCGTAAACGATTTTCTGTGCTACTCCCTTTTTACCGTCAAGCATTACGTTGTTGATAAGCTTTGTTACAAGCTTAGATCCGTAAAGGGGATCCGGCAATACGTCTCTTTTGGAAATTTTACCTCTTCTCGGCACTTTACTTCCCTCCTTCATTATTAATATTATGAAATCATAGGTACTCAAAAGCATTTCTTCTGTCAATGCACGTCGGCGTGGTCTGCCTTAAACATTAAATTTATGCAGCTCTTTCAGACGAGCGAATATTTTGCTTTATACCCTGTTTGTTTGACCTATTATTTTTTCTTAGGTCTCTTTGCACCGTATTTTGAACGGCTCTGATTACGGTTTGCTACGCCCTGAGCGTCAAGCGTACCGCGAATGATGTGGTAACGTACACCGGGCAGGTCACGTACTCTTCCGCCTCTGATAAGGACAACTGAGTGCTCCTGCAAGTTGTGGCCGATACCGGGGATATAGGTTGTAACTTCAAGACCGTTTGTAAGTCTTACTCTTGCTATCTTACGAAGAGCTGAGTTAGGCTTCTTGGGTGTCGTTGTGGATACCTTTGTGCAAACTCCTCTTTTCTGAGGTGCGTGCTGGTCTGTAGGTTCATTGTGAAGTGTGTTAAAGCCCTTCTGAAGCACGGGTGCTTTGGACTTATAAATCTTCTCGCTACGTCCCTGTCTTACAAGCTGGTTAAAGGTTGGCATTTTCTTCCTCCTTCTTCAAAAATTTAATGTTTATACAGACACAACCGCAAGCGGTTATGATACTGTCAAATCAATTTATTATTTGTAAAAACGCATTTTAGCCCTATTTTCACAAATAATTACAGTTTATTATATCACTAAAATCCCGTTTTGTCAAGAAAAATATATTTTTTTGATTTTTTTAGCATTTTACACAATATATACAATTATTTATTCCCTGTTTCGTCGATATTGCACAAATAATAATATAATCCCGACACTCGCTTGAGCGTCGGGATTAAAATTGTTTATTTCAGTGATTATTCAGCAACTACTGCCGCTTCCTGTTCAACGGGACGAGCATTTATATTATGGTAGCATTTCATACCCGTACCTGCGGGAATGAGTTTACCGATAATAACGTTCTCTTTAAGACCTCTGAGGTGGTCAATCTTGCCGTTGGTAGCAGCATCAGTAAGAACTCTTGTAGTTTCCTGGAAGGAAGCTGCTGACAAGAAGGACTCAGTTGCAAGAGCCGCCTTGGTAATACCAAGAAGAACGGGATCGTAAGTTGCAAGAGTAAGGTCGATTTCACCTGCGTCGATTCTTGCCTGAACTGCGTTGTTTTCCTTTTCAAATTCTGAAACGTCAACAACAGAGCCGGAAAGAAGATCGGTGCTACCCGGTTCATTAACCTTAACTTTTCTTGTCATCTGACGGGCAATAATTTCAATATGCTTATCGTTAACAGAAACGGACTGTCCACGGTAAACCTTCTGTGTTTCAGTAATAATGTAGGAATAAACCTCATCAAGTCCTTGAATACGAAGGATATCCGCAGGCGCCTTACTACCCTCGGTGAGAACCTCACCGCGATTTACGTGCTGACCGTCAACAATAGCAAGCTTTGTGCCGTAAGGAATAGCATATTTGATCTGTTCGCCTGTTTCTTCACTTGTGATAAATACGTCGTGAACGTTTGCATTTTCGCCGAGCTGTACACGTGCAACGCCGCTATGCTCAGTCATAATAGCTGCCTTCTTGGGCTGACGAGCTTCAAAGAGCTCTTCAACTCTGGGAAGACCCTGCGTAATATCGCTACCTGCGACACCACCGGAGTGGAACGTTCTCATCGTAAGCTGTGTACCGGGTTCACCGATGGACTGAGCAGCAATAATGCCAACCGCTTCACCAACGCTTACTCTCTTACCGGATGCAAGGTCAGCACCGTAGCAGTGAGCACAAACACCGTGCTTAGCGTGACACTGGATAAGAGAACGGATGTGTACCTTTTTGATACCTGCTTTTTCGATTGCCTTTGCCTGTTCGTCAGTAATCATTTCGTCATCGCCGACAATGAGGTTACCCTCAGCATCTTTGATTTCACCGATAGTATATCTGCCAACGATTCTGTCTGTAAGTGTTTCAAGAACGTTGCCTTCCTTAACGTCAACGTTTTCGCTTACCCAAGCGCCCTTAGTAGTATCACACTTTTCTTCTGTAACGATAACGTCCTGAGAAACGTCAACAAGACGACGTGTAAGGTAACCTGAGTCAGCAGTTCTAAGAGCTGTATCGGAAAGTGACTTACGTGAACCACGAGCACCCATAAAGTACCCTGTGATATTAAGACCTTCACGGAAGTTAGATTTAATAGGAAGCTCGATTGTCTTACCGTTCGCGGCAAACATAAGACCACGCATACCTGCGAGCTGACGCATCTGCTGGATAGAACCACGGGCACCGGAGTCAGCCATTATCTTGATGGGGTTGTATGTGTCAAAGCTGCGAAGAAGTGCATCTGTAACTTCTTTGGTTGTCTGATCCCAAATTTTGATTACGCTGTTATAGCGTTCTTCTTCTGAAAGAGTACCGCGGTTATAGTGCTTACGGATAACTTCAACCTTCTTTTCCGCATCAGCGATAAACGACTTCTTTTCTTCGGGAATAGTCATATCGTAAACCGAGATTGAGAAGGATGCGCGGGTTGAGTATTTATAACCCATTTCCTTAATATTATCAAGCATCTCAGCACAAACGGGAGTACCGTTATATTTAATACATCTGTCAATAAGCTGACCAAGCTCCTTCTTCTTTGTAACGAACATAATCTCAAGGTCAAACGCCTTTTCGGGATCAGTTCTATCTACAAATCCGAGGTTCTGAGGAATTGCCTGGTTGAAAATAAGACGTCCGAGAGTTGCATCAATTATCTTTGATTTGATTTCTCCGTCGATTTCCTTTTCAACTCTTACCTTAATGGGTGCGTGAAGTCCGAGAACCTTATTTTCGTAAGCCATAACAGCTTCGTTAAAGTTACGGAATACCATTCCCTCGCCGGGCTCGCCGGGCTTATCCATTGTAAGATAGTAAGAACCGAGGATCATATCCTGAGAAGGAATTGTAACTGCACGGCCGTCAACAGGTTTAAGAAGGTTGTTTGCAGAAAGCATAAGGAATCTTGCCTCTGCCTGAGCTTCGGCAGAAAGAGGAACGTGAACGGGCATCTGGTCACCGTCAAAGTCTGCGTTAAACGCAGGACATACGAGGGGATGGAGCTTAATTGCACGTCCGTCAACAAGCACGGGCTCAAACGCCTGAATAGAAAGACGGTGGAGCGTGGGCGCACGGTTGAGCATTACGGGGTGTTCCTTAATTACGTTTTCAAGAGCATCCCAAACCTCAGGATACAAATATGCTTTATCAATCTTCTTCTGTGCTTCCTTTACGTTAGTTGCCTTCTGCATTTCGGTAAGGCGCTTAACGATGAAGGGCTTGAAGAGCTCAAGTGCCATTTCCTTGGGAAGACCGCACTGATAAATTTTAAGATTGGGACCTACAACGATAACGGAACGACCTGAATAGTCAACACGTTTACCGAGCAAGTTCTGACGGAAGCGTCCCTGCTTACCTCTGAGCATCTCTGAAAGAGATTTAAGAGCACGGTTGGAGGGGCCTGTTACGGGCTTACCTCTTCTACCGTTATCAATAAGTGCGTCAACAGCTTCTTGAAGCATACGCTTCTCGTTTCTGATAACGATTTCGGGAGTTCCGATTTCCTTGAGCTTATTAAGACGGTTGTTACGGCTTATAACTCTGCGGTAAAGCTCGTTAAGGTCGGAAGATGCAAATCTTCCGCCGTCAAGCTGTACCATAGGACGAATATCGGGAGGAAGCACGGGGATAACGTCAAGAATCATCCACTCGAGCTTGTTATTCGATTTTTTGAACGCACGAACGATTTCAAGACGCTTGATGATCTTTGTTTTCTTCTGTCCCTTTGCGAGAAGAAGCTCATCTTTAAGCTCCTGCAAAAGTGCATCCAAATCAATGCCTTGAAGCAATTCCTTGATTGCCTCAGCACCCATTCCGGTTCTGAACTTATTGCCGTATGCTTCACGGTATTCGGCATACTGTCTTTCAGTAAGAACCATTCCCTTTTTAAGTGGTGTTTCACCCGGATCAAGAACCACGTTCTCTGCAAAGTAGAGAACCTGTTCAAGATGCTTGGGAGAAATGTCAAGAATCATTGGGATTCTTGCGGGAATTGATTTGAAATACCAAATGTGAGCGATGGGAGTTGCAAGCTCAATATGTCCCATTCTTTCACGTCTTACTTTTTTGGTTGTAACATCTACGCCACACTTTTCGCATTTGTGAACGCCCTTATTGTGCATATTCTTATATTTTCCGCACATACAAGCGCCATCCTTTGTTGGACCAAAGATACGCTCGCAGAAAAGACCGCCGGGCTCAGCTTTAAGTGTTCTGTAGTTAATGGTTTCGGGCTTTGTAACTTCGCCATAGGACCATTCTCTTATCATTTCGGGAGATGCAAGACCTATTTTTATGGAATTAAATTCATTGTGTTCCATTTGTTATATCTCCTTTCCCTAAATTAATCTTCATCGGCGTAGTCAGAAAATTCACTTTCATATACAACGCCAAACATATCGTCATTGTCGTCATCATCAGCGTCCTTGATGATAAAGTTATCCTCAACATCGCTGGTTTCAACGTACTGTTCGAAATCATCTTCTTCTTCATCCTTAAGGTTGAATGCTCTTGTTGAATAAACGGGAGTTTCTGCCTCTTGGCAAAGTGTATTAAGCTCAATTTCGTTGCCCTCATCATCCAAAACTCTGATATCAAGAGCCAAGGATTGAAGTTCCTTAACAAGGACCTTAAAGGACTCAGGAACTCCGGGAGTGGGAATGTTCTGTCCCTTGATAATTGCCTCGTATGCCTTTCTACGTCCGTTAATATCGTCGGATTTAACAGTAAGGATTTCCTGAAGTGTATAAGCTGCACCGTATGCTTCAAGAGCCCAAACTTCCATTTCACCGAAACGCTGGCCGCCGAACTGGGCTTTACCGCCAAGGGGCTGCTGAGTAACGAGTGAGTACGGACCGTTGGAACGAGCGTGAATCTTATCGTCAACGAGGTGGTGGAGCTTGAGGTAATACATAATACCAACTGTTACGGGGTTATCGAAGGGTTCGCCCGTTCTACCGTCGTAAAGTGTTGTCTTACCGTCAACAACTCTAAGTTTATTTTCAGCAAGAAGCTGTGCAAGGTATTCCTTGTCATTCTTCTGCTCATCAGTTAGCTTTTCAACGTGCTTTTCACCGTTTTCGTCAACAGTCAAGGAAATAAGCTCCTTACCTGCAACGTTTTCGCCCGCACGGATCTCACGGTAGAGTCCTGCTGCTTCAAGACATTCAACGATGTCACGTTCATTTGCACCGTCAAAAACGGGAGTCATAATCTTCCAGCCAAGCTTTCTTGCAGCAATACCAAGATGCACTTCAAGTACCTGACCGATATTCATACGTGAAGGAACGCCCAGAGGGTTAAGAACGATGTCAAGAGGTGTACCGTCGGGAAGGAAAGGCATATCCTCGGGAGGAAGGATGCGTGAAACAACACCCTTGTTACCGTGACGTCCCGCCATCTTGTCACCAACGGATATCTTTCTCTTCTGCGCAAGATAGATTCTGACACTCTTGTTTACACCTGCGGGAAGCTCGTCACCGTTTTCGTGTGAGAACACCTTAACGTCGACAACGATACCGCTTTCACCGTGAGGAACACGCAAAGAAGTATCTCTTACTTCTCTTGCTTTTTCACCGAAAATTGCACGGAGGAGTCTTTCTTCACTTGTAAGCTCGGTTTCACCCTTTGGAGTGATCTTACCTACAAGAATGTCACCCGCACGAACCTCAGTTCCCTTCTTAACGATACCTTCGGCATTAAGATCTTTAAGAGCATCATCACCAACGTTAGGAATTTCTCTTGTGATCTCTTCCGGACCGAGCTTTGTATCGCGTGCTTCGTGTGTATATTCTTCTATATGAAGAGATGTGTAAACGTCATCTCTTACAAGCTTTTCATTGAGGAGTACGGCGTCCTCGTAGTTGTAGCCTTCCCAAGTCATAAATCCGATAAGTGCATTCTTACCGAGAGAAAGCTCACCCATATCCGTAGCAGGACCGTCAGCGATAACCTGACCGACCTCTACTCTTTCGCCTCTTTCAACAATGGGACGCTGATTGAAGCAAGTACCCTGGTTAGTTCTCTTGAACTTGATGAGGTTATAAGTTTCTTTATGTCCGTCATCGCAAAGGATAACGATCTTATCTGCATCAACGTAGTGAACAACACCCGCAACCTTTGTTGTGATAACAACGCCGGAGTCCACTGCTGCTGCGTATTCCATACCTGTACCAACGATGGGAGAGTCAGTAACCATAAGCGGAACGGCCTGCTTCTGCATGTTTGATCCCATAAGCGCACGGGAGTTGTCGTCGTTTTCAAGGAAAGGAATACAAGCTGTAGCTACGGATACAACCATCTTGGGTGCTACGTCCATATAGTCAACGTTTGCAGCATCAACTTCAATGATCTCTGTCTTATCACGGGCAGTTACACGGGGTCTTACAAAGCAGTTGTTTTCATCAAGCTGTTCATTCGCCTGAGCTACTACGTAATTATCCTCTGTATCAGCCGTCATATATTCAAATTCGTCAGTAACAAGGTGACGAACTACGCCATTCTCTTCGATATGCTTAACCTTACGGTAAGGAGTCATAATGAAACCGTATTCGTTTATCTTCGCATAAGTTGTGAGGTAGGTGATAAGACCGATGTTGGGACCTTCGGGAGTCTCAATGGGACACATTCTTCCGTAGTGAGTATAGTGAACGTCACGCACGTCAAAGGATGCTCTGTCACGTGAGAGACCGCCGGGACCGAGAGCTGAAAGTCTTCTCTTATGAGTAAGCTCAGCCAAGGGGTTATTCTGGTCCATAAACTGTGAAAGCTGAGATGAACCAAAGAACTCTCTGATTACAGTTACGATGGGTCTGATATTGATAAGTGCCTGAGGTGTGAGCTTTTCGTTATCCTGAGTAGTCATTCTCTCTTTGATGATCTTGTCCATTCTTGAGAAACCGATTCTCATCTGGTTCTGAAGCTGCTCACCTACGGAACGGATACGACGGTTGCCAAGGTGGTCGATATCGTCATACTTACCAACCTCGTGTGTGAGATTGAACAAGTAGTTGATGGAAGCAAAGATGTCATCTCTTGTGATGTGTTTAGGACAAAGCTTATGGATGTTGAGCTTAGCCAACTCTTTAAGAGCATCAATGTCACCGCCAACCTCTTCCATAAGAGAAAGAAGAACGTCAGTCCTTACCTTTTCTTTGATGCCGAGATCTGCAAGGTCTGTTCCAATTATATATTCAGGTTCTATTGTATTGTTAGAGAATACCTTGACAACACTGCCGTTATCAAGTTCGAGAGAAACGGTGTTGACAGCCGCATGTGCAATAGCGTCTGCAACCTCTCTTGTTGCTACTGTGCCTTTTTTGTAAAGAAGCTCATTGGTAAGAGGAGATACAACGTCCTCTGCCAATTTGTGATCCACGATACGGTCAGCGATATTGAGTTTCTTATCAAACTTATATCTACCAACGGGCTGGATATCATATCTTCTTGCGTCGAAGAAGTAATTATTAAGAAGCGTATATGCACTCTCTACAAGCGGGGGCTCACCGGGACGGAGTCTCTTGTAGATTTCTTTAAGTGCCTCGATACCTGCTGAGGTGTGATTATTTGCAGCAAGTGCTTCACATTCATCCTTATCAAAGGTAGCCGCAAGCATTTCTTCATTTCCGAAGATCGCATAAACGTCATCTCTTGTTTCGATAGTTGAACGGTACTCAAGCACCTTGCCCTTTTCGTCAGTTTCCTCTGTGGGAACTACGCCAAGAGCTCTGATAAGCATTGTGATCGGAACTTTTCTGTTTTTATCTATACGTACCCAGACAACGTTGTTGATGTCTGTTTCATATTCAAGCCAAGCACCACGGTAAGGAATTACTGTGGATGTGTACATTCTTTTACCCGATTTGTCAATTTCAGATGCATAATACATGCCGGGAGAACGGATAATCTGAGAAACGATAACTCTCTCAGCGCCGTTGATTACGAATGTACCCGTTTCAGTCATAATCGGGAATTCACCCATAAATATATCCGTTTGCTTAACTTCGCCCGTCTGCTTGTTTGTAAGACGAACGTTAACCTTCAAGGGAGCCGCATAGTTTACATCTCTCTCTTTGCATTCTTCAACGGTGTATTTGGGTTTTTGATCGAAAGAGTAAGAAACGAACTCTATCGAAAGGTTGCCCGAAAAGTCTGTGATCGGGGAAACGTCACGAAGAACCTCTGCAAGTCCTTCTTCAAGGAACCACTTGAAAGACGCAGTTTGAATCTCAACAAGATTTGGAAGCTCAAGTGTGCTCTTGTTCTTGGAGAAGCTCATTCTTGTGGTTTTACCCTGTTTGTGTTCTCTGATGTTGATCATTAATACAATCACTCCATTCAAAAATATTCGCCACCGCAAATTTCACTTTTTTGCGATGTTGCCACTCGCCAATTTTTCCTTATATATAAATAGGCGCCGTTTTTCGCCAATATATAAAGTCTAAAAAAGACATAGTTAGCAATTATATTGCAGTTTACTATTTTATCATAACAATGCAAGCTTGTCAAGAGTTTTTTGGAATTATTTTTATTATTTATGAAAAATTATGAAATATTTTTCAAACTTTTTTCAAAAAAGCTATTGCAATTTGTGAAAATATGTGCTATTATATGCAATGTATGGACGAGAACACTCGCACACCCTCTCAGGTGCAGGTGTTTACTGTTTCAGTATTTTATCAAGGAGGGTAAGGCTTTGGCAAATATTAAAAGTGCAAAAAAGCGCATAAAAGTTATTCAGGCTAAGACATTGCAGAACAAAATGTTCAAAACACAGCTTAAGACTGAAATCAAAAAATACGAAGCAGCTCTTGCAGCGGGAGATGTAGAACTCGCTCAGGCTACTTACAAGGCAGCTACAAAGAAAATTGACCAGGCAGCTTCTCGTGGCATCATCCACAAGAACGCAGCAGCTCACAAGAAGAGCCAGTTCACAAAGAAGCTCAACGCTTTGGGTTAATTGATTCAAATAAAAAGACGTACACTTCTCACCGTGTACGTTTTTTTATTTTTCACCGTTTTTTTGCAGTAATATTTTTCTAAAAATTAGCATATAATTTTATTTATTTTTTATTGACTTTTTATAACACATTTGTTATAATATATTTAATCATACTTAAATATCAATTCAAGCAGTCAGCTTACGTTCGAAAGGAGAAAAAAATGAACAGAATTCTTAAAATCAGCATCCTCGTTGTTATCTGCCTTATCGTTATTCTCGGTATCGCTCTTATCATAGGTCAATGCTCAAAAGACCCCGAAGAGACAACAACTACACCTCAACAGACAACTTCATCAACAACATCTTCCACAACAGGTAACGGTGGCGAAGATGATCCCACTTGCACAGAGCACGTTGACGCTGACACAAACTACGTTTGTGATAATTGCGGCGAAGAGCTTGAAAGACCTTCCGATTTCATAGAAACAAACGATAAGATTTATATAATTGCCCAAAATCAGCTTAACCTTCGCAAAAATCCCGGTGATACAAGCACTGCTACCGTTTCCGTGATTACTAATACCGAGCTCGATAGAATCGGCTATTATGCAACCGGCGAAAACGAGGGTTGGTCAAAGGTTCTTTACGAAGGTGAAGAATATTACGTTGCAACAGACTATGTTACAACTCAGAAGCCCATTACAGATGATGACTTCACCGAGGTTGAAGAAACAGTTTACGTTATTGAGGGCATTAACCCCTTGGTATTCTCAAGACCCAGCCATATCGAAAAACATCAGTATTCCGAGCAGATTGGAACTCTCTTTGCAGGAAATTCCTACACAAGACTTGGTGTTGCAACAGTTGTTTACGTTGATGATAAAGGTAATGAATATACATTCGCTAAGGTTCGATTTGAGCAAGAAGGCGAACCCACTATTGGATATGTAAATAATGAATATCTTACTACAGATGCTCCCGCAAACCCCGATGCAGGAGTAGAATTCGAGGAAAGTTCTGACGTTCTTCTTGTTATTGCCGATACAAGCATCAACCTCAGAACATCAGCAGAATATCCCGCAAACAACGTTGGCGCATATGCTTTCAACGGAGATCTTCTTCAAGCTACACATAAGGGCACCGCAAGCAACGGCAGAGTTTGGTATAAGGTTCTTGTTGGAGATAATACATATTATGTAATATTTAGTGAAGATTTGCTCCAAGTACAAGGCAGTTCTTCTTCAAATCCTGCTCAAACACTTTTTGGTGAATATAATATCACTCTTCCCACAGGAGTGACCTTTGAATCAATTGACTCAACATCCTATATGGCTATTCATGATGATGATTGGGTTGTTACAGTTGTAAATACGGGTAATATTCCTGACAGCAGCATAACTGCTGAATTATTCTTGGAAGCATTTTTGATAGAAATGGATTTCAACGATGCAGAAGTACAGGAAAAAGACGGTTTGTGCTATTTCGAGTACGAAGATACATATGAAGGCGTTACCTCCTACTATCTCGGTATTCTTCATGAAGGAAATGACAGCAATTTCTATTTAACGCTTTTCATAGCCGAGGAAGATCTTATCAGTGAATTTTGGACACACATTGACACAATTACAATAACATCCGAAGCTTAATTAATAATTTGATTTTATCCGAGAGCAAGATTGCTCTCGGATTTTTTATTAATTTTATTCGATAAATTGGGGTTTATAGAGATGTTAGCACAAACCCCGTGCTATTGTTTCGTCCACCTTTTCAAAGGTGGCTCTCCACGAGTAGTGGCGCCCGCCGCGTAGGCGAAACGGCATTTTCTTTTTGCAAAGCTTTTTCTTTT
>JAZURO010000010.1:0-5314 GCA_045606265.1 Eubacteriales bacterium | reverse complement strand
GCCTAAGATCCAAGGCAGTATTGAGGGCTCTTTTGGCTGAACGGTTACGGGTGGCGCCTTTGTTTCGATCGTTTCCTCTGCGCATTTTAGCTCGACGTTCTTTTCTGCGTCGAAGTTTGAAAGCTCAAGCGTAAGAGTCTTTTTGTCCTCGGATAACGTACCCTCGGAATATTGCTCTATCTCATAGGGCATCGTTACTGTAAGAGTTAGCTTTGTAAGCTCGGTAAGATCCGCACCTTGTATAAGTGCTATATCCTTGATATCCTCTGTAACGCAGGGATCAACGGTAAGTCTGAGGCTTGTACTGTTTGCCGATGCAGAGCTAAAGAAGTTCATACCGTCCTCGCCGTAAAGCGTGATATTGCAAAGCTTCTCTTCAAGCTCGTCAAAGCTCTGCGCCGTGAAGCTCTCACTAAAGACGTAGCAGATCCGTCCGTTTATCTCGTCTACGCTGCAACGCTTCAGACCGTCGGGAAGCTCTGCGCCAAAATGCCCGTCGGCGATCTCCTTGTCAACGCTGTAGCTGTAAGCTATCGTTCCGCCGTTCTCGGTCACGGTAACGGCAAGATCTGTGTCGGCACAGGAAGCGAGGATCAGAGCGGTACAGAGCAGAGCTGAGAACAGAGGTATCAGCTTCAATAATGCTTTTTTCATAGCTTACCCCTTTTCGTAGTAGCGGTATGCTTCCTTTGCGGTGAGCTCCTCTGTTGCCCAACGCAGAGCGGTGAGTAGGTTATCGAGTGTCTTTTGCGTTATCTGCTCAGTAAGATTTTCTCTGTTCCACATAGCAACAGCTTTTAGGATATAGCCCTTCATAACTTGGTTGTCGTTGCCGTTCCAATTGGGAATACTATCTACACCGAATTTTTCTTTTAACTGCGAAAGAACGTCGCTTTTTTTTGTGGGAGCAGGTACAGCTTCTTCAAATTCTTCCTTGTCATCCTCTGTGTCGAATTTCTTAGGAAACAATACACGCTCTGCATTTTCTCGATTTAATACGCCTGCGTTTGAAAGATGCTTAAGCTCGGTCGCTTGTGGTAGCTGAGGAGCTTTTTTTATAAGCTCGGAAAGCATAAGCTGCTCTTCGGTAGGAATATATGAAAATTCAACTCCTACTGTAAAAGGTAATTTATTGTTATCGAGCATTTCGAGAAAATAAGGAATAAGCCTTGTAATACGTATATATCTTTGAACTTGTGCACGGCTCTCACCCGATGCAGCGGCAATTTGCTCATCTGCTCTCAACTTCGTCTCAACTTGAGACGAAGTTAGATCCGAACGTGCTCCTTGCCTTTTAATAGCTTCAAGCTTCATTTTGTAAGCAAAAGCTTTTTCGGAAGGCAGGATCTTCTCACGTTGCAGATTTGCGTCAACCATTCGTATGGTTGCTTCCTCGTCGGTAAGCTCTTCTATGATAGCAGGGATCTCGGAGATCTCGGCTATCTGACAAGCTCTGCGCCGACGGTGTCCGGAGATAAGCTCGTAACGCCCACCGTCCTTTTGCCTTACCTCAATAGGCGTAATAATTCCGTTTTGCTTTATACTGTCAACGAGTAATTCCATATCTGTATCGTCTTTTACGGAGAAAGGGTGTCCGTCAAAATCGTCGATCAGATCTATAGGGATTTTCTTAACGACACGGCTTGACGTGTCAAGCATCTCTCTGATGTATGCTTTGCCGCGTCCTTCGGTGTTTATCTCAACGGAATCAATGGCGGCTTTAATATCGAATTTAGGCATTGTCTTTTATCCTTTCAAGAAATTCTTCAAGCAATTTGGTATAGTCTTTTGCTGCCGTTGATCTTGGTGCGGAGATAACAAGCGGAACTGTAAATGAGCTTTCTCCTACCTTGACAGAATTTCTAATATTAGTTTTCATTGCATATACTCCAAATTTTGATAACAATTCATCAGTTCCTTCGAATAATGCAGTATCTCGTTTTGTTCTTGTAAGAAAGCAACCTGCTATTTTTAAATTCGGGTTGCTTTCACGTGCTTCGTTTACTGAAGTAAAAACACGGTTTAATCCGTCAAAACCGTTTTTGTCGGGAGATACGGGAATAAGCACGTAGTCGGAAGCCACGAGAGCATTGGTTATACTTATGTTTATATCCGGGGGGCAATCTATAATGCAGTAATCGTATTCCTCGGATATATTAGCAAGATGATTTTTAAATCTAAATTCCCTTGAAGATGTTGTTTCAAATAAAAGCTTTAAGTTAGCTTCGACTAAATTAAAATCCGCAGGAACAAGATCTATTCCAAATTGTGTTTTAATAATTGCGTCGTGTACGTCGGCGTTTTTGTTAAGCAAGAGATCTGCGGTAGTAAGACCTGTTATTTCGGACATATCGATCAAAGCTGTTGTAGCATCGCCTTGTTTATCGCAATCTAATAGGAGTACACGTTTGTTTTTCTTTCTTGCAAGTAGTGTTGCAAAGGCGATTGCCGACGTTGTTTTCGCAACACCGCCTTTGATGTTGATGAATGATACTGTAATCATTTTGGGGTTTCCTTTCTTTTTTGTTTTTGATTTTCTTTCTTTTTTATGTATACTTTCTTCCAGGGCGAAAGCACCCCGGAAGAAAGCCCCGGCAAAGACGTACAAAAGAAAGAAAACGTCAACGGTAGCGACCCGTGCCGAGTAACAAAGGCGTTGCCTTTTGTTTTTTAGATATGGTATAATAAAATTCACCAAAGGAGGATTTTATTATGAGAATGAATGAAACTACACGCTTTGAAGATGCGGCGCGAATTTGGCTATCTGTGAAGCAATTAGAGGTAAAGGCTAATACATATTCCGAAAGCTATGAGCGAACGGTAGAAAAAATATTACTGCCAAGAATGGAAGATATAACTTTGGGAGAAATCGATAGAGAATTTACCTCTAAAATGTTTTTGGAACTCTCAGAGCATTATTCCGATTCCACGCTGCATAAATGTCAAATTGTAATAGACGGTATATTTAGTGAGGCTGCTTATGCCGGGGCGAAGCTTACACCGTTACCGAAAATAAAAATCAAATCCAAGGTACCCAAAAAAGCAAAGCGGGTATACAGCCAAGAAGAAATTGAGATAATAGAGGAGTTTGCAAAAACGCATAGATACGGTTTGTCTATTCTGCTTTTAGCCGAGCTCGGTTTACGTTGTAGTGAAATGTTGGCTTTAACGTGGGAAGATATACGATTTGATTTAAAAAGTGTGAAAATAAATAAAGCTTGTGTAACCGTAAAAGGCGGAGCTTTAATAGACGTTCCAAAAAGTAAATCAAGTATCAGAGAATTACCTTTATCCGATGCTTTTTGCGAATATTTATATCTGTACGGAAAAGGGCAGGGTGGGTATATAATAAATACCGGCAGAAAGTTAATGACACCTGCAAATTACACCAAGAATAGATATAATAAGTTTTTTGCGGATATGCAACGTGAGGGAATATGTTTAAAGAGGTTATCTCCGCACGAATTGCGGCACACTCGCGGAACGTTGCTTTATGAGAAAACCGGAGATCTTTATGCGGTATCAAAATATCTCGGTCATTCCTCGGTTGCGGTTACCGCAAAATATTACGTTCATTCAGATGTGGAGCTTTTACGGCAACGGTTGAAAATATAAAAAAACGGTGTTAGTACTAAGAGTACTAACACCGTAAATATGATGTTTATAAAAGTATTAAAACTGTAAATCTGTTGTCACTGACTTCGGTGGTCCGAATCCACCATCCCCCACCAAGAACAGTTGGCATTTTTAATGCCGACTGTTGTTTTTAGGAAAAATTAAAGTGTGTTAGATTAAAAATACTTTTAATTATAGTGTTAGCACAAACTATTATTAAGTTAAAATCAAAAAAGCGTTACGATTTTACACCGCAACGCTTGACAAACTTTTTTCACTATGATATAATACCACTATCAAGTGGTATGTATATACCAAACCAAGTCTTGTCCTACCGGTCGTGCGGTGGATGAGGCGAATTAAAAACGTTCCCCAACGTTCTTAATTCGGGTTTAACTAAAAGCACTCGTTTCGGGTGCTTTTTTATTTTGCTTTTCTATTATAACACTTGACAAAAGGTTTGTCAAGTGTTGAGAAGAATGTTGTTTTTTATAAATCTTTTTAATAATTAATAATTATCTCTTTAGTGATGTAATAGCGTGTATATGTTGTTGTATATTCTTCGCCTGTTATAAAATGAGTACCTGTTTTTGTTTCAGTTGTTTTTATATTTTCACAGTAAAATGCAACACTAAGTGTTTTTTTGTCTTCTGATATATTACCACAATTTGCTTTTTTGATTTTATAAGGTACAGTTATTTCAAATTGATTGTTTCCGTTATATCCATTACCTACACCGTTAACATATAGTCTAATAATTATTTCTTTTTTCTTCTCGTTTACTTCTACTGAATAATCTTTATTTAAATTTTCGGGACAGTTAGGATTTTTTCCACGAAAATTTAATCCGTTTGGATTAAACAATTCAGGACCACCAAAAATATTGATAGTTTCATTTCTTCTACTTCCGTCTGAAGTTGTATAAAAATATATATACTTTATTTTCATATCTCGTCTAACATTTTCTGCCATTTCCTCTTTACTAACAAAAAGATTACCGCAAGAGGTGCAGCTCAGAGCGAGAGTTATGAGCGCAAGAGTGAGTGCTAAAATTTTAGTTATTTTCTTCATTGTCTATGATCCCTTCTTTTTTTAATTTGTATTCCATAAGTTCCAAAAGATACGGGGGGCATTTACGTGTTCCTGCTTCCCAATGCTGTACTGTTCGATATGGAATATTAAAATATTTTGAAAATGTTGTGATATTCATTTTTGAATATTCTCTGATTTCTTTAAATTTCATTTTTTACCTCTGCAAATACCATAGTATTATTATACGACCAATGGTCAAAAATGTCAATACCTTTTTAAAAAATAATTTTTAAAATTTTATGCCGGGCGTAAGCTCGGATTTTTTGTTTGGTAACTTCGTCTCAAGTTGAGACGAAGTTAAAAGAGTCTGAAACAAGGTGGACAATCTGAGACGAAGTTAAAAGGTGGATATCGTGTCCACCGAGGGAGCTGAAACAAGAAAACCGAGCCTTGATTTTTGGGCTCGGTTTTAGTGGTTCAAATTTGAACGTTACTACTTTTTGACGTTAAAATTTGCTTCGCTATCCGAAACAAAATGAGAAAAATTCAAGCTTCGAAAATTGAATTTTTCTCAAGCTCAACTTCTTCTCAAGTTGAGAAGAAGTTGCAAGGTGGACACGATGTCCACCGAAAAAGCGAGGGGTAAGGGGGCAACGCAAGCCCCCTT
>JAZURO010000009.1:0-11509 GCA_045606265.1 Eubacteriales bacterium | reverse complement strand
GACGGCCCTCTTGCACAGACAAGAGAACACGTTCTTCTTGCTCGTCAGGTAGGCGTTCCCGCACTTGTAGTATTTATGAACAAGACAGACGTCGTTGACGACGACGAACTTCTTGACCTTGTTGAAATGGAAATCAGAGACCTTCTCTCTTCCTACGAATTCCCAGGCGACGACATTCCCGTAATCCGCGGTTCTGCTCGTAATGCTCTTGAGTCTCCTAACAATGACCTCAGCGCTCCTGAGTTCGCTTGCATTCTTGAACTTATGGATGCAGTTGACAGCTACATTCCTACTCCCGAACGTCAGGCTGACCTTGCATTCCTTATGCCCGTAGAGGACGTATTCTCCATCTCCGGCCGTGGTACAGTTGCTACAGGTAGAGTAGAAAGAGGTACAGTAAAAGTTGGTGACGTTGTTGAAATCGTTGGTCTTTCTGACGAAAAGAAGAACACAACAGTTACTGGTGTAGAAATGTTCCACAAGCTCCTTCCTCAGGCAGAAGCTGGTGACAACATTGGTGCACTTCTTCGTGGTGTTGCTAAGGACGAGATCGAAAGAGGTCAGGTTCTTGCTAAACCCGGTTCCGTTCATCCCCACACAAAGTTCGTAGGTCACGTTTACGTTCTTACTGAAAAAGAAGGCGGCCGTTCAAAGCCCTTCTTCGCAGGTTACAGACCTCAGTTCTACTTCAGAACAACTGACGTTACAGGTACAATCGAACTTCCCGCAGGTGTTGAAATGTGCCGTCCTGGCGATAACGTAGATATGACAGTTGAGCTTATCACACCTATCGCTTGTGAACAGGGTCTTCGTTTCGCTATCCGTGAGGGTGGTAGAACAGTTGGTTCCGGCGTTGTTTCCGAAATCATTGACTAATTTTAACTGATTATTTAGAAGAATAACAACAAATGAGGGCTGCTGCATTAGTGCAGCAGCCCCTACTTTTTTCGAGAAAAAAGTAGGCAAAAAAGCTTTTATATGGCTTCGCGGCAATATTAATGTAGTTTATACTGTTTATCTTATTTTTTAGTATAACACTGTTCAGTTATATATAAATTTCGAGAAAAAAAGTAAGCGAAAAAGCTTTTATAGGACTACGCGGCAAAATCAATATTGTTTATGCGAACATAAAATAGTAATATCTTTGGGGATTGGTGAAATTCCATACCGACAGTAAAGTCTGTGAACCCTCTTGTAAACAAGAGAGCCGATTGGGTGAAATTCCCAAACCGACGGTAAAGTCCGGATGGGAAAAGATAAAATATAAAGGATAGGCATAGGTCTATCCATATCCCCGACCTTTCTTGTAAAAGTGTCGGATTTTTTTATCTTTCCTCTTAAATAATAATTTTAAGAAGGGAAACAGTTATGAAAACAAGAACAAATAATTCACAAAAAATCAAAAGAATAACGATTATAGGACTCTTTATCGCACTTGCCTATGCGGTGTCGGCAGTTTTGCCTATCAAGGTGTCCTTTTTAACACTTGACTTTAAGGATGTGATTTCCACAGTTTGCGGAATGTTTTTTGGCCCCGTTGCAGGTATCATTTGTGCAGCGATAGTACCGTTTGTTGAGATGATCACCACTTCGGAAACAGGACTTTACGGTCTTGTTATGAACTTGCTCAGCTCCGTAACCTTTGTTGGTATTGCATCAATCATCTATAAATACAAAAAGACGATTTGGGGTGCCGTTATTGGACTTGCAACCGCTTCGGTGGCTACAATGGGCATTATGACCTTGGCAAATATTTTAATAACTCCATATTATCTTGAATTTGCAATGAAAATGCCGTTGCAAGTAGCAAAGGACACCGTTAAGACCTTACTTCCGACAACAATAATTCCTTTTAACGTGGTTAAGTCGATACTTAATGCGAGTCTTGTAATGGCTCTCTACAAACCTGTTTCAAGAGCATTGAAGGGAATGGGACTTGCAAAGTCATCAGCGCCCAAGAAGGAACTCAGTGCAGAGGAAAAGGCAAATTTGAAGATGAGATCTCTGCTTGTAAGCGTGCTCAGTATTTTTGTTATTATCGTAGCATTCTGGGTAGTTTTCTTCGTTCTTGAAGGAAAATTTAACTGATATAAATTTGAAGAATAATTTATTACATAAAAACTGATAAAAAAGGAGGCATAAAATGGGAGAAGCAATAAGTAAATTTTTTCTTGAAACAGTTGGCAAAGAGTTGTGTGTATTCTTCTGCTCAATGCTTCCAATAATCGAGTTAAGAGGAGCAATTCCAATGGGATTTGCCTTTGGGCTTCCTTGGTGGCAAGCATATCTTATCTCGGTAGTCGGCAATCTTCTACCCGTTCCGTTTATTTTGCTTTTCATTAACGTGGTAATCAAATGGATGGCAAAATCGAAGGTGAAATTTTTCAATAAGGTTGCGAACTTTTTGCTTGAAAGAGTAGAAAAAAAGCGTGATAGAATTGAAAAATATTCGTTCTGGGGATTGTGTATATTTATCGCAATTCCGCTTCCCGTAACAGGTGCCTGGACTGGCTCGCTCGTTGCGGCAGTAATTGGAATGAAACCGTGGAAAGCATTTCTTTCAGCTTTTTTGGGGGTACTTATTGCAGGTACAATAGTAACTCTTATAGTATATGGCGGAATCGGTTTTTTGGCTTGGCTTGTATAAATTGATATAAAACCACCCGAGAGGGTGGTTTTTTTCGATAAAAAAACAAATATTTTTCAAAAACCTATTGCAATTATATATATAATATGTTATAATAACACGGTTAAAAAATAAAGAAAAATATATGCTAAAATCATATATAACTTATCCAGAGTGGCGGAGGGACGTGCCCTGTGAAACCACAGCAACCTACTTTTTAGCAAGGTGCTAATTCCCGAGAGATGAGAGAATTATTTCGTGTCCTCGGTTTTCCGAGGCTTTTTTAGTGCCTGTTTTCGGTTTTTGTGATTTTGGTATAAAAAGAAAGGAAATTTATAATGAAGAAAGTATTGTTTACTTCCGAATCGGTTACTGAGGGACATCCCGACAAAATTTGTGACAAAATATCAGATGCAGTGCTTGATGCACTTCTTGCGCAGGATCCATACAGCCGCGTAGCTTGTGAAACTTGTTGTACAACAGGTCTTGTAATGGTTATGGGTGAGATTACTACAAAGGCAGTTATTGACTATCAGCAGATCGTTCGTGAAACGGTCAGAGAAATCGGTTATGACAGGGCAAAATACGGTTTTGACTGCGATTCTTGTGCAGTTCTCAGCTCTGTACACGAGCAGTCACCCGATATCGCACTTGGCGTTGACAAATCTCTTGAAGCAAAGAACGGTGAGATTGAGGATAAATACGATACGGGAGCAGGCGACCAAGGTCTTATGTTCGGATTTGCTTGTGATGAAACTCCCGAGCTTATGCCCCTTCCAATTTCACTTGCTCACAAGCTTGCAATTCAGCTCACAAATGTAAGAAAGAATCATACTCTTGACTACCTTCGTCCTGACGGAAAAACTCAGGTAACCGTTGAATACCGGGATGACGTTCACGTTAGAGTTGATACCGTTGTTATTTCAACTCAGCACAGCGATTCCGTAACGCTTGAAACTATCCGTGAGGATCTTATAAAGCACGTTATTACACCTATTATTCCTGAAAATCTTATTGATGATGAAACAAAGATTTACATAAATCCCACAGGACGCTTTGTTGTGGGCGGCCCTGCAGGCGACTCAGGTCTTACGGGAAGAAAGATCATTGTTGATACATACGGTGGATATTCACGTCACGGCGGCGGAGCATTTTCGGGTAAGGATCCCACAAAGGTTGACCGTTCAGCTTGCTATGCAACAAGATACATTGCAAAGAATATCGTAGCGGCAGGTCTTGCTAAAAAGTGTGAGGTTCAGCTTGCTTATGCTATCGGTATTGCTAAGCCCGTATCCGTAATGATTGACACATTTGGTACAGGTATTGTAGATGAAGCACTTATTTCGGAAGCAGTTCAGAAATATGTTGACCTTCGTCCTGCTGCCATTATTGACAGATTCCAGTTAAGACGTCCTATATACAGTGCAACTGCTGCTTACGGACATATGGGAAGAGAAGATATTGATGCTCCTTGGGAAGCAAGAGATCTTGCGCCCATACTTAAAGCTGAGCTTTTGAAGTAAATTTTTAAGACCTCAAATGAAAATTTGGGGTCTTTTATCAAAAAAGAAAGGGGGATAGTACCGATGGAAAAGGATTTTGATATGCAGAAAAGAGAAGAAATAGAAAGCATAGAAGGCTCGGTTGAATATATCATCTATTCCAACGAAGAAAACGGATATACCATTCTTCAAATGATCGTTGGCAAGGGCGAGATAGTTACCGCTGTCGGAATTATGCCCTACGTTGGAGAGGGAGAAAACCTTAAAGCTTACGGAAAATGGGTCCACAATCCCAAATATGGCAGACAATTTTCGGTTTCTTCCTATGAAAAGGTTATGCCTGCAGATGCAGTTTCAATTTTGCGCTATCTTGCATCCGGCGCAATAAAAGGAATTGGCCCAAAAACTGCGCAAAAAATAGTTGACCTTTACGGTGAAGATAGCTTTGACGTTATTGAAAATCACCCCGAATGGTTGGCTCAGATTCCCGGAATAAGTATAAAAAAGGCGAATGAAATAGGTGAAAACTTTCAAAAAAGTGCAGGAATGAGAAGTACAATGATGTTCTTCCGTGACTATTTCGGCGCTGCTCTCACTATGAAAATATATCAAAGATGGGGAGCAAGATCGGTTGAAATGGCGAAGATGAATCCGTACGTTCTTTGTGAGTGCATAGAGGGTATCGGCTTTGAAAAGGCAGATAATATGGCCCGTTCGCTTGGATTTGACAGGGACGGAATTGACAGAATCTGCTCAGGAATCGTCTATATGATGAAATACAGAATTACACATAACGGGCACGTGTGTTTGCCCGAAAATGATGTGATTTATGATGCTGCCGATCTTCTTGAAGTCGAAAAGGATCATATAAAAATTGCTCTTTCAGTACTGTATAAGCAGAAAAAGCTATGCAGTATGACGTATGACGGAGTAAAATACGTTTATGATAAAGAGAGCTATGATGCTGAGAAATATATAGCACGCAAGCTCGATATACTTGATAAGGTGTGCGCATCTGTTGATGCAAGAGATATGGACGCCTTTATTCTCAAGGAAGAAAAAAGGAGCAATATTTCCTATGCTCCGCTTCAGAAAAAGGCAATCAAATCCTCGCTTGAAAGTGGAGTTATGGTTTTAACGGGCGGTCCCGGAACAGGTAAAACAACAGTTGTTCGTGCGCTTATTGAGATATTTGACAGTATGGGCTTTGACGTAGCTCTTGCAGCCCCCACAGGTCGTGCGGCAAACAGAATGAGCGAAGCGACCTCCCGTGAGGCAAAAACCATACACAGACTGCTCGAAATGGATTTTTCGGACAGTGTTTACGGAAAATTCACCAGGAATGAAGATTATCTTCTTGATGAAGAGGTAATTATCGTTGATGAAGCGTCTATGATAGACCAAAATCTGATGTGTGCATTACTTAAAGCGATAAAGCCGGGCGCACGACTGATAATCATAGGCGACAGCGACCAGCTTCCCTCGGTGGGAGCAGGTAACGTATTAAGGGATATAATTGCAAGTGAGCGCTTTGCTACAATCAAATTGAATGAAATTTTCCGTCAGGCGAGTGAGAGCTTGATAGTAACTAATGCCCACGCAATAAACAGGGGAGAAATGCCCGATCTGACAGTAAAGAATAAAGATTTCTTTTTCTTGCCACGCAAGAATAACGTGGATATAGCAAATACTGTTGCAGATCTTTGCAAAAATCGTTTGCCAAAGGCATACGGATTGAAGGCGACTGCTAATATTCAGGTGATTTCTCCGTCGAGAAAGGGCGAGGCGGGTACTGAAAACCTCAACGTTCTGCTTCAAAAAACACTCAATCCCGAGCAATTCGGTAAAAAAGAATATAAATACAGACAGGTCATCTTCCGTCAGGGTGACAGAGTTATGCAAATAAAGAACAACTATGACATAACTTGGGAAAGGGATGACGGAACACAGGGAAACGGTATTTTCAATGGGGATATCGGAACTATTTTTGATATTGATTTTAAGAATCAGTCAATGGAAATAGTATTTGATGACAGAAGCGTTCAGTATGATTTTTCCTATCTTGAGGAGCTTGAACATGCCTATGCGATAACCGTTCATAAGAGTCAGGGAAGCGAATATCCAATGGTAATTATTCCGTCATACCGTGCCCCCGAAATGCTTTTAACAAGAAATATGCTCTATACTGCCGTTACAAGAGCGCAGAATATGGTAATCATAGTGGGCGATTCAAGTATAGTTAAAACGATGGTAGAAAACAATAAGCAAAGCTTAAGATATACGTGTCTTGCACGTCTTTTGGGTGACAAAAATGAAGATAAATAACGTAATTATCAACCTTTTGTTTCCTCCAAAGTGTGCAAATTGTGATGAGCTTCTTGACATCGAGCTTTCAAAAAAGCCAATTGATCCGCTTTGTCCCGCTTGCCGTTTACATTATGAAAATGAGAAGAAAAGAGAGTGTAATATTTGCGGTCTTTCAATGGAATTTTGCCGTTGTATGCCCAAGAATATGCACAAAGCACAATGCGCAGCGCTTCTTAAACTCATTTCTTACCGTACGAATGATGAAAATTTGCCAATAAGAAATTTTGTTTATTCAATAAAGCACAGCGATTATTCGGTAAGCTTTGATTTTGTTGCTGAGCAAATGAAAAAGTTGCTTATAAAGGAGATGCGTGGGGCATCTCTTGTGCCGAGTGATTGCATAATCACCTTTATGCCACGTTCATATAAGAATAAAGCGAAGGACGGTTTTGACCAGAGTCTGCGTCTTGCAAAGGCATTGTCAAGAATAACTGGAATCGAGCTTGTAAACTGCTATAAAAGAAGAATAAGAAGCGGTGAACAAAAGAAGCTGAACGTTTATGAAAGACGTCTTAATATGAGATCGGCATATAAAGCAAGAGACGTTAAAGAAAAGATAGAAAACAAAACCGTAATTCTTGTTGACGATATTGTAACAACGGGTGCTTCAATGGCTGCGTGTGCAAGAATAGCTTATTCGCTTGGCGCATACTCTGTTATTGGAATGTGCCTTGGCTACACAGAAAAAAATAATAAAAAATAAATACAAAAACATTGATTTGTGTTTGACGGTATGATATAATAAATTAGTTAGGGTAATATCTTGAAGGGAGGGAACGGAATGGCCAATAAAAATTTTTTCACAACCGATATCGGCATTGATCTTGGAACAAGCTCCGTTCTCGTCTATGTTAAGGATAAAGGTATAGTGTTGAGGGAGCCAAGTGTTGTTGCCATTGATAATGACACTAATAAGATTGTGCGTATCGGCAGAGAGGCGCAGCAAATGCTTGGCCGTGCGCCCGAAAACATTTCGATAATACGTCCTCTTAAAGACGGTGTAATAAGTCAATACAGCGTTACACTTAAAATGCTTCAATATTTCATTTCCAATGCTTGCGGAACAACACTTATCCGCCCCCGTGTAATGATTTGCGTTCCCGCAGGAATTAACGAGGCAGAGGAAATGACGGTTATCAATGCAACGAATCAGGCGGGCGCCCGTCAGACTCTGTTGATTGAAGAGCCGGTTGCAGCTGCCATAGGCGCGGGAATTGATATAAACGGTTCAACGGGGCATATGATCGTTGATATTGGTGGAGGCACTACCGATATTGCAGTTATTTCTTATGGCGGTGTTGTAGCTTCGGAATCGATAAGAATTGCAGGTAACGAGCTTGACGAGGCGATTATGTCCTATATGAGAAAAAGGCATAAGGTGCTTATCGGCGAGCGCACTGCTGAGGAAATAAAAATAAAGGTTGGCAAGGTTTTTGACGTTCCCACAAGAAAGCAAAGTGAGATGAGCGTTAAGGGCAGATGCCTTGTAAAAGGTCTTCCCAAGGTGGTCAGTTTTAATGCAAAAGAAACGCTTGATGCACTTATGGAGCCACTTACTGCTATAATTGATACGATTTGTCTTGTTATTGAAAGAACACCCCCCGAGCTTCTTGCTGATATATATAAAAACGGCATTGTGCTTACGGGCGGCGGTTCAAAGCTTACAGGACTTGATAAGCTTATTGAAAAAACGACGGGGATCCGTGCATACGTTGCAAACGATCCGATTTCGTGCGTTGCTCTCGGTACGGGTAAATCGCTTGAAAATCTTGAAGGTGGAGCGCTCGGATTTCTTGGTAGCTTTGGAAACAACTGATAATCAAAAAATCACGAAGGGGACTTCGTGATTTTTGTAAAGGAGATATATTATGATACAACAAATAGTCACAAAAGGATATAAACCTGAAAAGGCACTTGCTTATTTTGAGGAGCTTTGCAAAATTCCGCACGGCTCAGGAAATGAAGAAGCGGTTGCGTGCTATATTGAAAATTTTGCAAAAGCAAGAGGACTTTTTGTAATTCGTGACGCAAATAATAACGTTTTTATAAGAAAAGAAGCTACTGCGGGTTATGAAAATGTGCCTGCTTACTTGCTTCAAGGACACACGGATATGGTGTGTGCAAAGCTCACGACGTCGAATCACGACTTTGAGCGTGATGCGCTTGAACTCTATATGGAGAACGGTTGGCTCAGGGCAAGAGGTACAACGCTTGGCGGTGATGACGGTATAGCTGTTGCATTTATGCTTGCACTTCTTGACGGTGAAATTGAAAATCATCCTACACTTGAATGTCTTTTCACGGTAGAGGAAGAAACGGGACTTGGTGGCGCTGAAAGCTTTGATTATTCGGTGGTTACAGCTCATAAAATGATAAATCTCGACTCTGAGAGTGAGGGCGAGGTTTGTGCGGGCTGTGCCGGTGGTGTAAGAAGCAAAATTGATTTTGTTCCCACACTTGAAATTTCAAACGGTGATGTTATCACACTTACTGTTGACGGACTTTTCGGCGGTCATAGTGGAGTTGAAATCAACTGCGGACGCGCAAATGCAATTCTTATGACAGTAGATATTCTTAATAAAATCGCAAGTGAGCAGGGTTTCTCTCTTATCTCGCTTGTCGGTGGTGAAAAGGACAATGCTATTCCTCGTATGTGTGAGGCAAAATTCGTGGTTGAGGATTCGAAAAAAGCAGTGGCAGCCATCGAAAAGCTCGATGAAGAAATAAGAAAGGATCTTTGTGAAGCTGATGCAGGACTTAAAATTTCCGTTTCGGTTGAAAATGATTCAGAAAACATTGAAACTCTTGTTGAGGGTGAAAAAATGCTTTCACTTATCAAAGAGCTTAAAATCGGTGTACTTTCAATGAGTGCCCATCTTGAAGGCCTTGTTGAATTTTCAAGAAATCTTGGCGTAATCGAAGTGAATAAAGACGGTGCATATATAACCTATTCTTCACGTTCTTCAAAAGAGGAGCAGATTGATTTGTCCATTTCCGAGGTTAATGCGCTTGTAAACGGGCTTTCAGCCAACGTGCGTCATACTGGCAGATATCCCGGTTGGGATTTCCTTCCCGAAAGTGATTTGAGAGATACTTATGTCAGAAAATTCAAAGAAATAATGGGTAAGGACGTGCAAACGGTGGTGATCCACGCAGGACTTGAATGTGGAATTATCAAGTCAAGAATACCTGATATGGACATTATCTCTATTGGCCCGAACATGAGAAATATTCATACTCCTGACGAGGCACTTGAGCTTGACTCCTGCGCAAGACTTTTTGAAGTTTTGAAAGCAGTTTTAAGTAATAAATAAAATAAAACGAGAGGTTAAGAACCTCTCGTTTTTTTGTTTTGAATTATCTTGCTGTTATAGTACAGCTGTTAACGGTGTATTCGTCACCGCTGATCGTTATTACTACCGTAAAATCATTTCGCAGCATAGCGCCGAAGCTGTTTTCAGCGTCAACGTAGCCTTTGATAGTCCACTTGTTACCACTATGGGTAATTGTGGCACTTGATTTGGAGCAGAAGGTTGCAGTTGAAGGAGCTTTTAACTGGCTTCTTACAATATCCTTGGCAGTTGACCAAACATCATTTTCATCCACCCCGTTTTTGTCACTTGTATCCATCTTCTGAACTTTTTCAAAACATTCTTTACAATAGTAAGAAACCTTTACATCATCCTTATCAATGCCGAAGCGGACAATTTCCTTTCCACCGTCGGCGCGATTATTAGTAAAAATAAAGCATCCGTCACAGGGGCTAACGTCACTAAAATCTCCGGCTACGTATGTAGTGCCTATTGTATTAAATATAAATACTACACTGAATACAGCAGCTGCAACCATAAGTACTATCAATGCAATCTGTGAAGAAACAAATACATATTTTAATTTTTCACTTGATCTTGGTGGGTCATCTTGAAATGTCGTTTTTATCATTGCAATCAATACCAAAACAAGAATAAATGCAATTATTCCTAAAACGGCTAAAAAAGTACCGTTCCATCCTTCATCCATTTTTGGCGCAAGAACTATGAACATCAATGCGAATATTCCGGCGACAGCTGCACAAATAACTGCAAAAATCGTCGTAAAGATAATTTGAGAACGTATATATACTTTTCTTTTATCTGCCTCGTTGTTTTCAGAATGTTGTGTGTTAATGTTGTTAGGTGTTTCCATTTTTTCTCCTTTCTTTTTTATATAAACAAAAAAATGCGTCAACCGAAGTTGCCGCCCCATAAGGAAGTATTTGTATGTAGGAGGTATTGTGACCGATTTGGGTCACAATACCTCTTGCTGTTTTATACGGCTTCTTTTGTGCCCTTGGTTCTGCCGTGAAGCACGATGCAATCGTCCTCTTTGGCGGTAGGCAGGTTAATGATGCCGACAGCATTGTAGTAAATCTCGATTTTTTGTTTTCTGTGTCCATCGCTCTTATCGGGAGCGTGGACGAGTATCTTATCAACCAAATCGTTAAGCATTTCTGCGGTCAGTTCCTCGGGATCGGTGTACTTGCGAACGTTGGCAAGAAATTGTTTGAGATCCTTCAGTTCTTCCTCACCGTTCTCGATCATATCCTCAAGCTCGGCAATTCTGCGCTTGTCCTCCGCTTGTTCCTTCTCATATTCCGAGGAAAGAAGGTCAAACTTTGCATCGGTAATTCTTCCCGTTGCCATATCCTCATAGGTTCGCTTGAATATGAGGTCAAGGGTTTGGTCGCGTTGCTTTAAGCTTACTATCTCCTTCTTCGCATTTGCTATGGAGCGTTCGCGCACTCTGTCCGCTTTCTCAATTTCCTCACGCACAAAGCTTTCTTCAAACTGCTGCACATACGAGAGCATACTCTTGATGTGCCTGAACACCAAGCTCATCAGCGTTTGCTGACGGATATAATGCACCGTGCACGAGCTTGTATCCTTTCGGTATTGAGAGCAATTAAAGAAGTCTTGGCTATCGTCGAAGTACTTGGTCGTGCAGTAATAGAGCTTTGAGCCGCAATCCGCACAAA
>JAZURO010000008.1:0-6485 GCA_045606265.1 Eubacteriales bacterium | reverse complement strand
CACGGGTGAATTATCGGTTTAGAAATCCCAATACTGCCCTTACGTACAAGTACGACGGTCAGCATTGAGCTTTCCAAACCACGAAAATCCCTCTTACAGAGTGATTTTCTAAAATTTACTTACTTTGTGCCACTCGGTATTGTGAGTTCGTGGTCGAGTATTGGTATTTAGTTACTGATGCTAAAAAGATAAATTTATTGTGGGTAAACTTGGTAATTCACAAGAGAATATCGGCACGAACAAACAAATGCCCTTAAGAAAATAAATTTTCGACGGTCATTTTTTTATCCGTACTACGAAAATCCCCCTTACAGAGTGATTTTCTAAAATTTACTTTGTTTTAGTGTAGCTATAACTTTGAATTTTTTTAATATGTCTGCACTTATTTAGTGCTATTGTTTTGCGTACGGGATTCCTCGAAGCGAATGAAACGGAGCTTTGTAGGTTTCCGTTGTGGGTGTAAAGAAAATGCCATTTCTTTTTGGAAAAGTTATTTGTTTTTTATAGTAACCAAATGAATCTTTATTAAAATACGGAGAAAATATGAAACAATTTGACGTTGCAATAATTGGTGCGGGAGTTATTGGTGGGCTTATTGCCCGAGAGCTTTCGAGATATAAACTGAATATTTGCATACTTGAAAAAGAAGGCGACGTTGCAATGGGTGCCACCAAGGCAAATTCAGGCATTGTACACGCAGGATTTGATGCCGAGGAAGGTACTAACAAGGCACGCTTCAACGTTGAGGGCTCAAAAATGATGAAGCAGGTATGTGCCGAGCTTGGTGTAAAATACCGACAAAACGGTTCTTTGGTTATCGGATTTAATGAGAAGGACAGGGCGCATCTTGAAAAACTCGTTCAGCGAGGAAAAGCGAACGGAGTTGAGGGGGTACGTCTTATTGAGCCCGAAGAAATTCGCATAATCGAGCCACACCTCAGCGAAAATGTGACGTGTGCGCTTTATGCTCCCACGGGCGCAATAGTATGCCCTTATGAGCTTTGTATAGCAGCCATTGGAAATGCTATGGATAACGGAGCTTCTCTGTTTTGTGATTTTGAGGTAAAAAATATAGATAAAAATGGCGAAAACTATGTTATTTCGTCAGAAAACGAGCAAATTTCTGCTCATTTTGTAATCAACAGCGCGGGAATTTATTCCGATACTATTGCAGGAATGGTCGGGGACAAATCTTTTACGGTTAGAGCAAGAAAGGGTGATTACATTCTTCTTGACCGTGAGTGCGGAGATACGGTGAATTGCACCGTTTTTCGCTGTCCGACGGAGATGGGAAAGGGAATTCTTATTACTCCCACCGTTGACGGAAATCTTCTGCTTGGGCCGACCTCTGTGAATATTGATGATAAAGAGGACAAATCGACATATTCGGACGGCCTTGAAAGGATCATATCCACATCGAGAGAAAATCTCAGGGTGAATATTCCGTTTGGCAAATCCATAACCTCGTTCTGCGGACTCCGTGCCTATTCAAGCACGGGTGATTTCGTGATAAAGGCGTCTGACAAGCGATTTATTTCCCTTGGCGGTATTGAATCGCCCGGGTTATCCTCAGCTCCTGCAATTGCTTGCCACGTGGTCGAGCTTGCAAGAGGAGAAGGATTGGAGCTTACCTATAATGATGGCTTTAACCCCATCCGCGAGCCGAAGCACGCATTTCGTGAAAGCAATATTGAAAAGAAAAACGAATTTATCAAGCGTGATTCTTCATACGGAAAGATAGTTTGTCGCTGTGAAGGAATAAGTGAGGGAGAGATCCTTGATGCTATCCGTTCAAATCCCCCCGCACGTGATATTGACGGAGTAAAAAGAAGAACCCGTGCAGGAATGGGACGTTGTCAGGGCGGATTTTGTGCGCCCTACGTTATGGAGCTCATCGCGCGTGAATACGGAACGGATTTTTCATCCGTAACGAAGTCGGGCGTAGGGACCGAGATGGTTGTTGGAAAGACCAAGGAGGTGAACGAATGAAACGCGTTGACCTTGTAATTATTGGTGGTGGTCCTGCGGGTATGGCTGCGGCGATTGCCGCGCACAAAAGGGGAATTGAGGATATTCTGATTATTGAAAGAGATTCTGCGCTTGGCGGTATTCTTCAACAGTGTATTCACAACGGTTTCGGGCTTCACACGTTTTCTGAGGAGCTGACGGGCCCCGAATATGCTTGGAGATACGAAAAAGAGGTAAGAGAGCGCAAGATTCCCATTTTACTTGAAACTATGGTGCTTGAAATAAGCCCTGAAAGGATAGTTACTGCGACAAATTCCGAGGACGGAATATTCAGAATACAAGCCAAAGCGATAATTCTGGCTATGGGTTGCCGTGAGCGTCCCCGTGGCGCACTCAATATTGCAGGAACTCGTCCTGCGGGAATTTACAGCGCAGGAATGGCGCAAAAATTGGTGAATATCAAGGGATATTTGCCCGGTCGCAACGTGGTTATTCTCGGCTCGGGAGATATCGGACTTATTATGGCAAGAAGAATGACGTTGGAGGGCGCGCGTGTTCACGCAGTCTGTGAGCTTATGCCATATTCGGGCGGCCTTGCAAGAAATATCGAGCAGTGCTTAAACGATTTTGATATACCGTTGAAGCTCTCTCACACGGTTGTTGAGATACACGGCAAGGATCGACTTGAAGGTGTTAGTATAGCAAGAGTTGATGAAAATCGACGTCCGATAGACGAAACAAGGGAGTATATTCCTTGTGATACCCTTCTTTTGTCGGTAGGGCTTATACCCGAAAACGAACTGACCTTGTCAGCGGGTATATCTTTGAGCAAAATCACCAACGGTGCAACTGTTGATGAAAACAGAGAAACCGAGATAGAAGGTATTTTTGCCTGCGGAAACGTGCTTCACGTTCACGATCTTGTTGATTTTGTGTCAAGCGAAGCTGAAATTGCGGGTAACGGTGCGGCAGACTACATTCTTGAAATTAACAAAAAATCCAATAAAATTATAGAAATATCAACCGACGGCAGAGTCCGATACACAGTTCCGCAAAGGATTACAGGAGAGGGCGACGTTGATGTATATTTCCGTGTTGCCGACATTTACACTGATGCGACAGTGGTTGTCAGCGACGGTGAGAATGTTCTGCTGAGGAAAAAGAAAATGAAGCTGGCTCCGGGCGAGATGGAGTGCATTAAACTGCCTGCAAGCAAACTTTTGGGTGTAGCAAAGCTCAAATTTTCCATTGAATATTAAAAAGGGGTGGGCGAAATGAACGAAAATAAAACAAAAAGACAGCTCACTTGCATTGTTTGTCCAAGAGGATGTCAACTTACGGTTGATATTGGCGACGGTATAAAGGTTTACGGCAATATTTGTCCAAGAGGAGAAACCTATGCTGTAAACGAATGTACCAATCCGCAAAGAACTGTCACATCAACCGTTCGCACGTCTGACGGCGGTGTGGTCGCAGTAAAAACGGACACAACGATTCCAAAGGAGAAAATGATGGAATGTATGAAAATAATCAACTCCATCACAGCAGATTTGCCAATAAAGGTTGGCGACATCCTTGTTAGCGACGTTTTTGGCGCCAGAATTGTGGCTACACAAAACAAAAACTGATTTATACGGAGAATTAACATGATAAAAGACGAATTGATCAAGTTGAATAACGGTATAAAAATTCCTGCCATTGGATTTGGCACCTGGCAGGTTGCTGACGGAGAGGAGGCATACAATGCCTGTCTTGCGGCTCTCAAAGCGGGATACCGTCATATTGATACTGCTTTTACTTACGGAAACGAAAAAAGTATAATCCGTGCCATTCGTGACAGCGGTCTTACAAGGGAGGACGTGTTTATCACAACCAAGCTGCCTGCCGATATCAAGACCTATGAGGGCGCAAAAGAGTATTTTGAAATGTCGCTGAAAAATCTTGAAACGGACTATATCGACCTTTATCTCATACACGCACCCTGGCCTTGGAGTGACGTTGGCGGCGATTATACTGAGGGAAATATAGCCGTTTGGAAAGCTATGCTCGAGCTCTATTATGAGTGGAAGGTGTGTGCGATAGGTGTTTCCAATTTCCACGTTAAGGATATAGAGGCGATTATTAATGCAACGGGATTTCCACCTGCTGTTAATCAGATAAGATATTTTATCGGTAACACGCAGGACGAGATAACGAAATACTGTCAGGAAAACGGGATACTTATTGAGGCATATTCACCTCTTGCGACGGGTGCCTTGACAGACCACGCTGCACTATCGGAAATGGCTGAAAAATACGGAGTAACGATTCCACAGCTCTGCATAAGATTTTGTGTTGAAAATGGAACTCTTCCGTTGCCGAAATCCGTAAACGAAGCAAGAATTGCGGCAAATCTTGAAGTCGATTTTGAAATTTCAAAGGAAGATATGGCATATCTCAACTCGCTTTACCATATCGGCCCCACAAGACCTTACAGAAGTTAATTTATTTCAATAAAAATAGGCGACGAGTGTTTTCTCGTCGCTTATTTTTTGTCAATTTTCTTTCTTCTTTTAATGCCTTTTCCGTGCGCACTTATTGCGTGGACAAATCCCATTGCAATATACAGGGCAAGCATTGATGAACCGCCGTAGCTCATAAACGGGAGTGTAATTCCGATAACAGGGAACATTGCAAGGCACATACCGATATTCATAACCGATTGTACAATGAACATTCCTGCAATTCCTATGCATATAAATGAGCCGAATTCGTGCTTACAGCTTTTTGCTATATTGATTATTCTTACAATCAATGCAAGCAGAACTATCAAAAACAGCACGGCACCGACAAATCCGAACATCTCGCAATAGGTTGAAAAGATGAAGTCAGTGTGAGATGCGGGGAGCGTTTCATAATATCCACCCGAATTTATTCCTCGTCCGAAGATTCCGCCGGCACTTATGGCATCAAGGGAGAGAAGTGGCTGAAAGCCGTAATGAGTGGGGTCAAGCTCGGGCTGAAAGCCGATTAAGATTCTGTTTTGCTGATAGGTGCTTAAAAGCGGCCAAAGGAAAGGGAATAACAGCACTACTGCTATGCCTGCGCCTATAAAATACCATTTACTAAGGCCTGCAAAGGCGAGCATAATAATAACTATTCCAAGATAAACAAGAGCAACGCCAAGGTCACCCGAAAGAAGAATCAATCCCATTATTGCGCCTGCGTGCAGGGCGAGTGGAATCAGAGTTTTGATTTTATTGATACTGTTTTTTACGCTCGAAAGATGCTTTGAAAAGCTGATGATAAATGCAATCTTAACAAATTCAGAGGGCTGTATCTGAAAGCTCTTGCTGCCTATTCTGATAATAGTGAGCCAGCTTTTATTTGTGGTTTCGGTTCCGTTAGCTCCCGTGTCACCGATTATCAGGGTTATTGCGAGAAGCGCAATCGAAATTATCAAAAGCAATTTCCAATACCGTTCAACGAATATTCTGTAATCAAGGTTCACAAGAACGATGATTGCGCAAATGCCGACTACCGTCATTGCAAGCTGCATTATCAGTTTGCTCATTCCAAAGTTCTCTCTTGCGCCGAAGATCGTTACAAGACTCATCAATGTGATGATGGACGTGAAAATTAATATCGGCTTGTCAAAACGTGCAAATGAGTTTTTTATGTATTTGCTCAGTGAACGGAACATACGCTCCTCCTTTCATTAATTTTTGTTTTATCGTAAGATTTCAAAGATAAGAATTTGCCACTTTTTGAAAAAAAGTTACAAGGAAAAGGATTCTGTTCTTTTTCGAGAAAAAGAACCAAAAAGCTTTTAATAGCACTTCGTAGCAAGATTTTGCGCAAATCGTGTTGCCTTGCAACACAAAACAATTTTGAGGGCATTTTAACAGGCGCCCCCAAAATTGTGCATTTGCTGCTCTGTTAATAGACTTAATATTTGTGCGAAAGATGTTGTTTGTAAAGAGTTACATGGATTGGGATATGCCACTTTTTGAAAAAAGTGGCGCAAAAACTTTTTTATGGAACTTCGTGGCAAAACTTTGCGCAAATCGTGTTGCGTTGCAACACATAACGATTTTTGAGGCATTTTAACAGGCGCCTCAAAAATCTGTGATTTGCTGCTATACAAATAGACACATTATTTGCACAAAAGATATTATTTTGCACAAATGGTAAGTTTAATTTGAAGCTTATGGCTAAGAAGAAAGTAAGTAAATTTTAGAAAATCACTCTGTAAGAGGGATTTTCGTGGTTTTGAAAGCTCAATGCTGACCGTCGTACTTGTACGTAAGGGCAGTATTGGGATTTCTAAACCGATAATTCACTCGTGAATTATCGAAAATTTACGCAAAGCTTGTAGAAACCCATCAGCAAAAGTTTTCGGGGGGCGTGGGGACAGTTTTTCAAAAATGTCCCCACATCTTTACTCTGTAACTTTCAAAAAGCCCCCACATTTTCAGCTTGTAACTTTCTCTGTAATCTCCCCGATTTTACACTACCCCCTGAACGATATGCATACA
>JAZURO010000007.1:0-3359 GCA_045606265.1 Eubacteriales bacterium | reverse complement strand
GATGCAACCTATTTGATGGTCAATGAGTTTATGCGGACAGCAAAGCAGACCGGCTACCAAAAGTACACGGATATGGCGGTGTCTTTCAACCAGCTTATCGAGTTTGCGGCAACCTTGCCCGATGATAAGATTGTATACTTTATGGGGCATAGCGACCAAGCAGACGATGGACGGGAGCATTTCAAGACCATCGGCAAGATGCTTGACAACTATGTGACCGTGGAGGGCAGATTTACCATCGTTATGAAAACTGTGGTACAGGATGGACGGTATCTGTTCAGCACACAGAACAACGGACAAGATACGGTCAAGACCCCTATGGGGCTTTTCGACAATCCTTTGATCGAGAATGACCTCAAATTCGTGGACGATGCCATCCGTTATTACTGGGGTATGAACGGTGAAGGTGATACCGATGGCACATAACAGTTGCTTATGGTACACCGAAGCACAAGCCGCAATCTTCTTTCCAGAGGGGCAGGTGCAATGTAAGCTCTGCCCAATCTTGGAAACATATTCACGCAACCAATGCAGACTAACTGGTGAATACCTCGCAGACACAAGAACCATCGGGTATATGTGCCCGTTGAAATTTATTGAAAATCAGGAGGCGGAAAGTGGACAAGACGGCTAAACTTGCAAAAGAATGTATTTTGTTTTCTATGGAAGCCGTAAAAGATGAAATTGTCAATCATTGTGGTTTGGCTTACATTGAGCAAATGCAACAGCTTTCCGAGGTTATGAAAAACCTTTCAGAAGCATACAAAAATATTAAATAATTTAGGAGGAAACAAACAATGAGAGCAATTGAAAACTATGAGAACATCCAGGCATCCAGCGGTGAATTTGCAAGACCAGGCAACGGCGGCTATATCCTTGAGATTGTCAATGTGACCGATGTACCCTACAACGCACAGACTGGCAAGGGTGACTATCTGCGGATTGACTACGATATTGCCGTGGGCGATTTCAAGGGCTATTACACCGCACAGAATGAGCGTTTCGGCGGTGGAAAGTGGTTTGCAAATGTCATCAAATCCTACAAGGAAAAGGCTCTGGGTATGTTCAAGCACTTCACGAACTGCGTGGAGGAAAGCAATCCTGGCTTCAAGTGGAACTGGCAGGAAGACAAGCTGGTCGGTTGCCGTTTCGGTGCTACCTTGCAGGAAGAAGAATATGAGAAGCAGGATGGCAACATCGGCACACGGCTGATTGTTAAGGACATCAAGACCGTAAAGCAGATTATGGATGGCGATTTCAAGGTGCCGACTACGAAGAAGCTGGAGCGCACGGCTGCACCTGTCAGCGACTTTGCCGTGCTGAATGACGTTAATTCTGAATTGCCCTTTTGATCGGTATCAGCCAAATCACGAATATGGGCCGTTTCCGTATGACAATGAATGGGCAATCGTAAACGGCTATTGGTAATACACACACCGCCCCGCTTCATTGTTGGGTGGGGCGGTTACGTTATGAAATAGGAGGATAATATGATTTTTTGGATTACATTGATTGCAGTTGTAGTTTTCGCCGTACTTGCCATTGTGTTTTTTGACTCTTGGGATTTTGAATGGGTAAGTATGTTGTCTACAATTATTTCCGTTATCGCAGGAATTGCGTTTGTGGTTATGCTGATTGTTGTAATTGTCAACAATGTTGGCATTGAGGCAAGCATCGAAGCGAACAAGCAAAGATATGAGTCTTTGATTTATCAAGCGGAAAACAACCTTTACGAAAACGATAATGATTTAGGCAAAAAAGAACTTGTAAATCAAATTCAAAAATGGAACGAGGATTTGGCAAGAGGAAAGGCTTTGCAGGATGATTTTTGGGTTGGCATTTTCTATGCAGACATTTATGATGAATTTGATTTTATTCCAATGACCGTTTTGGATGGTGTTCAAGAATGAACTACCTCCAAATATACGCCCGAAAAGCGGAATGTGAGGCGATGTGATGAACGACTATGTAAAAAAGCTAATCATTGCCAAAAAGAGTATTGCACCCATTATCACGGAAAGCATACAGACTAAACAGCCAGGAATTTATCTGTTTGAACGAACAGACGAAAACGGCGTGACCTTTTTCTACTGCGGTCAAGCAAAGAACATTTTTCAGCGGATCGTCAGTCATTGGAACGGCTATCAGCACATTGACATTTCAATGCGGAAGCGGAAATTCAAGAGTGACGAAAATCCGCACGGCTGGGCGTTCTGCATCCTTGAATATTGCCCCGTAGATAAATTGGATGAACGGGAACAGTATTGGATTTTGGAGCAAATGCGGCAGGGCAAACAGACCTACAATGTCACCTACGGAAGTCAAACAGACGGCAAGCAGAATATCAAAGAGGGCAAAACGCCCCGTGGCTATTGGGATGGCGTGGAGGTTGGCAAGATGAAAGCAAGGCGTTTTGTTGCTGATCTGTTTAGCAAGCACCTCAATGTGTCAATGAAAAAGCCGACAAAGAATGCGGAGAAGGCTTTGGCAAAGTTTCAAGATTTTATAAATTTGGAGGATGAAAACAATGAGTAACCCGTATATTTACTACAAACAGCAGTGCGATTATTGTTTGAGAAAAGGCAAGTGCGACTATGAAAAGAAAACCCGTACTTTTGTAAATACCATCAGCGGTGTGGAGGCTCTGTCAAGCGGTGTGTATGGCAGTTTGTCTTTCAAGTGTGACTATTTCGATTTGGATCAGTTAGCATACAACAAAGACAATCCTCCCGCAACTTGCGGTTAAAGGCTTACAAAAAGTTTTTGGAGTTTATTGATTTGGAGGCAGAAGAATGAACATACAAAAGGTTTGGGCAATGCCAAACAGCAAAACATTTAGTGTTAAACCTATCGCCGAATTTGTCGAAAGAAACATTTACGGAGCAAAAGTCATTGTTGACCCTTTCGCTAATTCTTGTAAATACGGCACAACAACAAACGATATGAACCCCGATTTTAACACGGACTATCATTTGGACGCATTGGAATTTTTGAAAATGATACCAGATGACTATGCCGATGTCGTGCTTTATGACCCTCCGTATTCACTCCGGCAAGTCAGCGAGTGTTACAAAAGTGTTGGTAAAGAAGTCACATCAGAAACCACGCAATCTTCTTGGAGGGCAAAACACCTTGACGAAATCGCAAGAATTACCAAAAAGGGTGGTATTTGCCTTTCGTTTGGATGGAATACCAACGGCGTTGGTAAAAAGCGAGGATTTGAACAGCAAGAGATTTTAATTGTTTCTCACGGGGGAAGCCATAACGATACTTTATGTTTGGCTGAAATCAAGAAATAACCCCTAATTCCCTCTTGATTTTTGGGAGGGGATGTGGGTAAATAAAATTTACTCTTGATT
>JAZURO010000006.1:0-2677 GCA_045606265.1 Eubacteriales bacterium | reverse complement strand
CTCCGACTTGTTTAAGAAGTGCTGTTTTTGAGCTATCGGTCATTGAAAGTCCAATATATGTACAGGCATAATGCAAAACAATAGAGAATACACCTATCCAAACTATGTTAAAAAAAGATTTAACCGAAGGTATTGGCATTGTTTTTCGTCTGAAAAAACAAAAGGCACAAACCAAAACACCACAAAGAGTAAAACGCATTGCCGCAAACATAAGAATATCGGCAACTGAGTTTGAGTTAATACCGAATGCGTCATAACCAATCTTTACGCAAGGAAAAAGACTTCCCCATAAAGCCATAACAAGCAAAGATAAACTAAAACTTACAATTTTTTTATTCAAATTAATTATCTCCAATCAAAAACCGTACCCAACGGAAAATCTTTATTGTCACAAAGCTCTGTATAAATTTCAGGTGCCATTTCGGGCTTCACAACCCTTGAAACAATAGATTTTACATCAATTCTATTTGTTGAAATCATATTTAAAATTGCTCTGCAATCGTCATGATGGGTCCAATGGTGCGGATATGATTCAACCTTCGGTCTTACAAAATTATGAGCACCGATTAGTTTTATGCCCGGTCTATGTACTTGAGTGTAATAATCTATTGCACAATCTGAAATACGGGTACAACCAAGCAATGATATGCGGCCCATCCACGAAGCGCACTCAAGGGCTTGTTTCATAGCTGCCGAAACACCTGTAACCTCAACACAAGCGTTTACACCTTTACCTTTGGTTATGGCTTTAACCTTTTTTACAAAATCCTCATCAGAAGGATCTAAAGCATAATCTGCCCCGAGTTTTAAGGCCAGATTTCTTCTTTCCTCGTTTAAATCAACAGCAATTACAGGATTGGCACCGCTAAGTCTTAAAAACTGAACCGAGAACATTCCCAAAAGACCCAGCCCCATTACCATAGCCGATTCACCAAGCTCAACCTCTAATTTTCTAACGCCGCCCAGTCCCATAGAAGCAATAATAACAAAAGCTGCATACAAAGAATCTATGGCATCATCTTCAACCTTGGTTACGTCGCTTTCGGGGACAACATTATAATCGGTGTGCTTTCCGTGATAGACAAGTACACGGTCACCCCCCGCCGTCCTTTCAACCTTTTCACCAATTTCGATTACGTGACCGACACCGCAATATCCAAGGGATTTTGGAAAACGATCTCCACCCGCATTTTGCATTCCTAAAATATTGGCACGTTCTGTTCCACCACTGACAACGGTATACTCCATTTTTACCATTACATCGTTTGCTTTAAGCGGATTTGTTTCTACCTGTAAAAGTTCTGCAGTCTTGGGTTTTGTAAATATAATCTTTCTTGCGTTCATTTTCTTTACTCCTACATAATTTTATTTAAACAATCAATAGCTGTTTTTGCTGTTTTCAAATCAAGCTGCTCCATTGTTGAGGTTTCAGAAAACCTATCTACACAAAAAGCGTTTTGTCCACCCAAAGCGGGATTTAAAATTCTTGTAAGCCCTCCAAATTTTCCGTTGGCGTGATAACTTACCGGAGTTTTCACTTCCTTTTTCAGCAGTAACATTGTTTTTATAGCTTCAAGCATTTCTTCCTCATTTGTGGCAGAGGTTACAATTTTTATAATATCGGGATTCCGCTTTTCTAAAAATAAGGCAAGTTCTACTACCTGTGTGCTGTTCATTGCTATACCGGGATGACAGGAGAGTAACACCTCTGCGCCCTTGCTGTGAACAGTTTCAATAAATTCACATTGCTTTAATATGACTTCAGAATCTGTAACAACCTCTTTAGGATTGCCTTTTGTAAAAGAATATATATCTTCGCCGCAAAAGTCATTTTTTGAAGGTGCGTGGAAGGTATAGCCTTGAATATCTACACCCGCAACGCCCGCTTCTACGGCTCTTAAAAAACTCTCCACACGTTCTTCTTCGGTAAGACCGCAATCTTTCCAATTTACTGTTTTGTTGTAATTAAGTGCCAATATGGGCAATTTTGAAGAATTAACTATTCTGCGTATGGCCGCAACGTCATTAACCTCAAGGCAGGACAAATGTAAATCTATCATATCTGCACCGTCATAAATACAGTTTTTAATTTCTCCAATTGCAGCAGAAACTTTTTTTTGCCTTATAACACCTGCAATAGCGGGTGCTTTGATTTGCGATAATTTTTTCATAATATAATCACCTCAATTGTAATATACAAAAAGAAAGTATATATGTAAATATCAACAATGATACTTTTATCAATTTTGACACATAAAAATTTGCAAAAATTATATTTTTGTGTTAAAATATTGTATGAGGTGATGTTTTGTGTTTGTTCATTCTGTTTCTAATTTAACAATAAATAAAGTTGTTTTTGCTAACCGCTTGTTGAATTCGCCCGTCGGAATCACCATAAATCGAGAAAACCGTGAAAGATGGGCACTAATATTAAAAATCAAAGGGAAAACAACATATACCGTGAACGGCAAAACCGTTTTATCTGATGGTTTGCATCCCTTAATTCTACCTAAAGGTTGTTCCTATTCTTGGAAATGCACAGAACCCGGCGAGTGTATCATCATAGAGTTTGAAGCTGAATGCGACAATACTACCGTTTATTCATATGAAATTAAGGATAACACCCTTTTAGCAAACAATTTTGCAAAAATAGAAAAAAGCTTGAATACAAAAAGCG
>JAZURO010000005.1:0-7988 GCA_045606265.1 Eubacteriales bacterium | reverse complement strand
CCCTTGAACGGTCGGCGTTGCCGACCGATGTGTTCGGGCGAAAGTGCATATTTGCGCACGCCCTTATTCCTGCAAAAAAATACGGCGGGAAATTTCGGTTCAAAATTGCCAATATATGAGCTAAATTTAACATTCCAACCTAGCAAAAAACAAAAAATGAGCATCAAAAGACCGCAGAAAAATTCTGCAATATCTCCTGATGCTCACCCGTATTCCCCATTTTCACAGATGGGCGGATAGCTCACTTTCAATTTTATGAACATATCGTTCTATTTGATTATAGCATAAGACAAAAATCTTGTCAAGATAACGCACGCAAAACTCGAAAAGAACACTTCAAAAAATTGCAACATCAAAACCACTCTCTCTTTGTTTAGTAACACAAAATTTGAGGGATATTAAACATCCTCTAAAAAATGTCGCATTTAAATACAAAACACAAATACAAAAGAAATAAGAATAACTTTATAATAAAATAGCAAATCCCCTTAGAGTAAGAACTTGAAAAGCAATAGATTTTCATAGCCACACTAAGGGGATTATATAAATATTAAATTATTTTAACCGTTGTATATGGCACCGTTTGCAATCACAACAGAATATTATTATACGCTACCGTTATCATCATTAGAAGCATAAACTATTGTATAACTTCCTGTACCACTATCCCAACTAGTGCCCTTTGTTACAGAAGTCCATTGTTCTTCTGTTCCAAGATAATTAATAGATGTCAAACCTGCACAATTTTGAAAAGCATTAGAGTTTATATTTGTTACACTAACAGGAATAGTAACATTTACAAGATTTGAACAATTATAAAATGCGTAGTTACCTATCGTCTTAACTCCTACACCTATAGTTAAATCTTCAAGTCCCGTACATCCTTGGAATGCGTAATTTCCAATGCTTGTTACCGTATCAGAAATTATAATTTCTTTAAGTCCGGTACAACCATAGAATGCATATATACCAATACCGGTAGTTATATCACTACCAAGTGTTATTTTCTCAATTCCCCAACAATTATAGAATGCACCTCTTAAAACATTTCCTCCCGTTACAGTTACCGATTTAAGTGACAAAGGTATATAGTAAGAAGTAGATGTTGTGCTTGAAGTATTTGAACCTATATATGCTTGTGATATCGAAATACCTCCGCTATAACTACTAGATCCAAAAATATATCCAAACGGATATTGATATGTTTGAGATGAAGTTTTTTTAGTTTCTCCTACAAATGGAATTGTTATTTCTTCAAGAGAAGAACATCCCGCAAGTGCTGAAGAACCTATACTCGTTACGCTCTTAGGAATAACAATATTAGTAAGACCTGTACAACCGTAGAATGCATATGTACCTATCGTTGTTACACCATTCGAAATAATAATGTCCGTAAGTCCAATACAACCTCTAAATGCATAACTATTTATAGTTTTAACACTACTTGGAATAATAATTTCTTCAAGTCTAATACAATCTTGGAAGGCTGAAGAACCTATACTTGTTAAATTATTAGAAAGTTCAATACTTATCAGATTGTTACAATTTTGGAATGCTGAAGAATTTAAAGACGTTACACTATTAGGAAGTGTAATACTCGTAATTTTATTACAACCATAGAATGCATATGACTGTATCGTCGTTAATTTATTAGGCAACTCTACATTTTCAAGATTAGCACAACCATAGAATGCATAAGAATTTATACTTGTTACAGTCTCGGGAATTTCAATTTCCTTCAATCCAGTACAATTATAGAATGCTTCAATATTAATGCCAGTAACACCTTCCTCAAGAATTACAGTTGTTATTCCCCAACAACCATAGAAAGCCCCTCTTAGAATAGTTCCACCCGTTACAGTTACCTTAGTTAATAAAGATGGAATATAATACGTGCTACTTGTTGTAGAGCCTGAAGTTGAACCGTAATAAACCTGAGATACAGAAATTCCGCCACTATAATTAGATGTTCCAAAAATATATCCGAACGGATATTGATTAAGTGCGGACGTAGTTTTTTTACTACCACCAACAAATGGAATTGTAATTTCTTTAAGCGAAGAACATCCCGCCAACGCAGCCGAGCCTATACTTGTTACGCTACTTGGAATTACGATATTCGTTATTCCTGTACATCCTTGGAATGCAGAAGCGCCTATACTTGTTATACCATTAGAAATCGTAATACCTTTAAGTCCTGTACATCCTTGGAACGCGGATGATCCTATACTTGTTACACTACTTGGAATTATAATACTCGAGAGATTTGTACAACCATAGAACGCAGAAGCTCCTATGCTTGTTACACTGTTAGGAATTATTATTTCTGAAATATCAATACAGCCATAGAACGCATGACCTCCAATGCTTATCACGGTATTAGATATGCTAACATTTTCAAGATTTGTGCAACCCCAAAATGCATAGTTACCTATATTAGTTACACCACTCGGAATGTCTATCTCTGTAATTCCCGTACAATTATAGAACGCATAGTCTCCAATAGCTGTAACACCTTCACCAAGTATTATATCTGTCAAGAAAGAACAATTATAAAATGCACCTCTGAGAACATCTCCGTCAATAATAATCACCTTTCTCAACGTAGAAGGAATATAGTAAGTTGTACTTGTTGTTGAAGATGTGCTTGAACCATAATATGTCTGTGATATCGCAACACCACCACTATAACTACTCGTTCCAAAAATATATCCCAAAGGATATTGATAAGTTTGAGCTGTTGTCTTTCTACTTTCACCAATAAACGGAAGTGTTATATCTTCAAGCATCGAGCAACCCGAGAATACCGACGATCCCATTTTTGTTACACTATCAGGCACAATAATACTTGTAAATCCTGTACAGCCTTTGAATGCATACGAGCCTATATTTGTTACACTATTAGGAATAGTAATTTCAGTAAGACTCACACAATCCTTAAACGCATATGATCCTATGTCAGTTGTATTATTCAACATAACACTTGTAAGGCTCGTACAACTATCAAAAGCATAAGAACCTATCTGCGTTACATTATCGGGTATTATTATACTTGCAAGTCCTGAACAATTATAGAATGCATATTCACCAATACTATCAACACCACTACAAAGTATAATTTCCGTAATACTTTCACAGTTATAAAAAGCACCCCTTAACAAATTTCCACCTGTTACAGTTACCTTCTTCAAAGAAGACGGTATATAATACGTAGTACTTGTAGTCGAAGTTGTACTTGAGCCATAATATATCTGGCTTATCTCAAGTCCACCTTCGTAAGAAGTAGTTCCAAAAATATATCCAAACGGATATTGATACGTTTGCGTTGAGTTCTTTTTACTTCCACCAACAAAAGGAATAGTTATCTCTTCAAGAGAAGAACATCCGGAAAATGCTCCCGAACCTATGCTCGTTACATTATTAGGAACAACTATATTTTTAAATCCTGTACAACCTTGGAAGGCATTTGATTCAATACTTGTTACACTATCAGGGATAATTATATTTGTCAATCCAACACATCCCTTAAAAGCAGAAGATCCTATGGTTTCAAGGTTTTCAGGCAAATCAATCGCTTTAAGTGAACTACAATCTTGGAATGCATTTGATTCAATAGATATTATGCTATTTGGCATTTCAATACTCTCAAGCTTTGTACATATAGCAAATGTGGTACTCTTAATTACAGTTACGCCACTAGGAATAATTATTTGTTTCAGTTTTTTTGCACGTAGAAATGCCCTTTCTCCAATATTCTTCACTGTACTTGGAATATCAAAATTAGCTAATGTTCTACAATCCTGTAATCCGGCAATTCCTATACTGGTAACCCCTTCATTTACAATAATAGTAGTTATTCTTTCACATTGATTAAACGCTGCATCTGAAATAAACTCTGCATCGGTTATTGTTACACTTTTCAAAGTTTGAGGTATATAATAATAATATGCTCGTAAATAATATTTTGAAGATGAAAGATAATCATAACAAGAATACTGCCAGGTCGTTCCTTCTGGTACAGTTAGTGTTGTCAAAGTCGAAGATGATTCCAATCTATAATTTTGATATTCAGTCGACTTCGAAGTCTTATAGGTTGCAGTACTCGATGAATATTTAAAGTTATTCATCGCATATGGGTATATGTATGTAGAATTAGCCTGACGTGTAGTATATCCAAATATATATCCCAAAACTGCCGAAGGACCGGTAGCAGTTCTGCTCTCACCGATAAATGGCAAAAGAACATTTACCAACGCATTACATCCCTGAAAAGCGCCCTGCCCTATCGATTTAACCGTCTTAGGAACAGACACTGTCGTTATCAAGACATTGTTTTTAAACGCAAATTTTCCTATTGTTTCAACAGTATCCGGCAAAGCAATAGCACTTATAGATGTACAATCTTCAAATGCACTTTCACCTATACTCGTTACCTTATTGGGAATATCAATAGACGTAAGACTGGTACATCCGGAAAACATTGCCTTTTCAATACTTGTCAAATTTTTTGGCAATCTAACAAACTTAAGCGATGTACATCCCGAAAATGCAGACTCACCAATCATGGTTACACAGTCATCAATGAAAACATTTTCAATCGTCGTATTATTTCTAAATACGGTTCCCAATATCGATGTTACCTTTATTCCTCCATAAGTTTCAGGAACATAAACATCTTTTTCGGTGCCTCTATACTCAACTACTTGATATTCCCCATCAACCAAAGCAAAAACAAGTCCAGAAGTATATTCCACCCACTTAGCATATAGAGTAATACTGCCAACGCTCGTAATTTCTGTAATTTCAGTTTTGAAATCCGAATCTATATACCATCCCAAAAATTCACAATCCTGCTTCATAGGGACATTTAATTTAATGGGAAGATCCTCAACAGTAAAGAATACAGGGTTTCTATCATTATTGAATGAATTATTAAGAATGTAATTTATAGAATACTTTATCGGTTCATATTTTGCTACCAATGTCATATTTTCGGTAACCTGATATCCTATAAACGACCATTTTTCGTTTTGATATTTTCCGCCGTACCATCCAACAAAGACATATCCTTCCTTTGCCACAGGAGCATCAGGCTCCAACAATTTATCGCCGTTCGTAACCTCACGAGAGAATGTAGTATCACCATCAACAAAAGTAACTACGCGCTTAATCGTGCTAGAAAGATTGCCGTTAACTAAATTATTCAGCCACTCTTCCTCTGTGCCATCATATCCGTACTTTTCTTTATACATTTCATAAGCACTTGCACCGCATTCACCTTTGTCGCCCTTTTCACCCGTAGCTTTTACATTAAGTGACTGCCAAGATGTACCATTATCATATGAAACATACCAATAACTATCCTCGCCTATCTTCAACAATGGAGTTATTCCATCATCTCCTTTATCACCCTTTACACCAACTAGAGATGCAAGCCATTCTTGAAGTGAGCCCTTATAACCATTTTCTACTGCAAGCTCGTATGCACTCTTACCATCATCGCCATCTTTACCAACGAGTGATGCGAGCCATTCAGTAAGTGTTCCGTTAAAGCCATTTTCAACGGCTAATTCGTATGCGGACTTTCCGTTTGTTCCGTCAACGCCGTTAGTTCCATTTATACCATCCTTACCGACAAGTGAATCAAGCCACTCGGAAAGTGAACCGTTAAATCCATTCTCTACAGCAAGCTCATATGCACTCTTGCCATTTGCACCGTCGATACCGTTTGTGCCGTTGGTTCCATTTTTACCGGCCAAAGAATCAAGCCACTCCTGCTCGGTACCCTTATAGCCATTTTCTACTGCTAATTCGTATGCAGATTTACCGTTAGCGCCTGTCGCTCCGGTAGCTCCTGTTGCTCCGGTAGCACCTACCAAAGATGCAAGCCATTCTTGAAGCGTACCCTTATAGCCGTTCTCTACCGCAAGCTCGTATGCCGATTTACCGTTAGCACCGTTAGTGCCATTCGTACCGTTTGCGCCTACGAGAGAAGCGAGCCATTCCTGCTCTGTTCCCTTGTAGCCGTTTTCAACCGCTAACTCGTATGCGGATTTTCCGTTAACACCGTTTGTTCCGTTTGTACCATCCTTACCTGCTTCTCCAACAAGAGATGCAAGCCACTCGGTTACAGTACCCTTATAACCGTTTTCAACCGCCAACTCGTAAGCGGACTTGCCATTTACACCGTCAACACCATTGGTTCCGTTAGTACCGTTAGTTCCATTTGTACCGTCTTTACCAACGAGTGATGCAAGCCATTCGGTAAGTGTTCCGTTAAAGCCATTTTCAACGGCTAATTCATATGCTGACTTTCCGTTTGCGCCGTCAACACCGTTAGTTCCATTTATGCCATCTTTACCAACGAGTGAATCCAACCACTCGGAAAGTGAGCCGTTAAATCCATTTTCAACTGCTAATTCATATGCAGATTTTCCATTTGCACCGTCGATACCGTTTGTGCCGTTGGCACCATCTTCGCCCGCTTTACCAACAAGCGATATAAGCCATTCCTGCTCAGTACCCGTGTAGCCATTTGCTACCGCTAGCTCATACGCAGATTGACCTCTGCTTCCATCCTGTCCCGTTGCACCAACCTCTCCAACAAGAGAAGCGAGCCACTCTTGAACGGTTCCCTGATATCCATTGTCAACCGCAAGCTCGTAGGCGGATTTACCGTTGATACCGTTCTCGCCGTCTTCTCCGTCCACACCGGGCTTACCTTGTATCCCCTGCTCGCCTTGTATGCCCTGCTCGCCCTGAGGTCCCGCAGGTCCCTCCTTAGCGTTACCGCCACAAGACGCAAAGCTCGTCAATATCATCAACACAACCAACAATATTGACACCGTTCTCAAAAAAGTCTTTTTCATTTTTTCCTCCCGAAAATATATCGTTTTAATGCTTATAAAATCACTGTATTTAATTATACATCTGAATTGTATTTTTTTCAATATATTATAGAAAATTTTTCATAAACAATTTAAAGCGCTGCGCTACTCAAACGGCATCTACAGTTAAAAAAGCGATGAGCCGAAGCCCACCGCTTTTTGTTATTTTATTTTTTTATTTAGTCTTCTTTTTTCTTAATTACGAGCGCCGAGCCATCGATTCCGATAACAGCCAAAGCAGAGATCGCTACCGAGGAAGAGCATCCCTGATTTTCATCATCCTTACCCTCGTTATTTTCCTCATTCTTTTCGGTCTTTTTCTCAGTATCGATAGTAGACTTCGTTTCAACTTCATCCGTCTTAGAGGTTTCTTCCGTAGTTGGAGCCATAGCCGAAAGCTTTGCCTCTGCCGCCGCCTTAAGCGCATTTACATCAATTGCGTTAAGTTCAGACAAGGTTGTCGCCTCGTTTATTTTAGCATTTCAATACTGTCGCCGTCCTTTAAAACAGTTTCCGTATATTGCGCTTTTGGAACAATATCGCCATTCAGCTCTGTTGCTATACGTTTCATATTGTAATTTGTTGTTGCAAGATACTCTGCAAGCGTCTTGCCCGCAATGTCCTTTTTTTCTCCGTTCACCTTTACCATTTTTACACCTCCACAAAAAATTGCAACAAAAAAAGGAGCTACCGATTCGGTAACTCCAAAAATTCTGTTGTTCTTCCTAATATAATATACTTGCATCAGGCATCCCTACGTTGGCATTATCCAAATCAGGTTCTCGGTCGAAGGTCACACCTTCCTCTCAGCCTGTTTACAAGCTCCCATTTATTTCGTTGTGAATGTATTATACACCAATTAGTGAAATTTGTCAAGTACTCTTCTTTGTTTATGCACCCCAAATTTTGAGGAGCATAAAAAGTACGTTAGCGGCTAATATGTATTCAAAAATTTTCTATATCATCAAAATAGCATCAAAATTTTTCAGACACAATTACGACACGTGGTTTTGCTTGAAAAGTGCGTTGAAACGTGCAAAAAAGCGAGCAATTTCAAGGCTTTGCGATACTTCGGAGCCACTCCAAAACCGTGGGTCGCGG
>JAZURO010000004.1:0-12995 GCA_045606265.1 Eubacteriales bacterium | reverse complement strand
AAAAAATTGTTTTATAAGGAGAAAAAAGCAACTTTTTTATGTTGATTTTGCCTAAAAATTCATTTTTTAGTTGACAAATTTGCTTTATGGGTATATAATCTTAAATAGAAGGTACGCACTTTAATACATTGTGCGTACCTTCTTATTTTTTAGTTGTATAAAATTGGGAATATTAATTTACCTGTCGTATTCTGCTAATTGCTGCTCTGTATCCTCTCTGTCAAGATTTTTTCCAAGACGGTTCATCATTGCAATTTTGTGTTCGGTCATGCTGTGAGAGTACCTGTTCAGCGTTACCGTCGGTGACTTATGTCCCATTATTTCGGATAGGGTTTTTACATCCATTCCACATTCCAAGGCGCGCGTTGCAAAGGTATGCCGAAGAGTGTGAAAGCTCCTGTATTTTATTCCCAACCGTGAAAGCAGTGCTGTGTAAAGCTTTTGATAAGAGCGTGAAGTAGTTGCGCCACCCTTGGTTGCAACAACAAAATCGCTCTTACTTACGCTCTTCATCAATAATAAATATCTGATCAGCTGATTGGGTACGGGAATGATTCGTTTTGAGCTTACAGTTTTGGGAGTTTCAAGCACGGTCTGTCTTTTTCCGTTGTGATATGTTTCCCGTGTGGTATGGTTAACCTTTATTGAACAGCTCTCAAAATCAATGTCGTCCCATCTCAGTGCCAGAAGCTCACCCAATCGCAGACCCGTATAAAGAGAGATGAGAATTCCTATCTTTTTGTTCGGCATTTTGCAAAGGATTGCATCTTCGATCATTTTTTGTTCTGTCAGAGTAAAGCAATCCGTCTCTGAATTTTGCGTCTTCGGTCTTCTGAGACGGCTTGCGTAGTGGTGATCTACCTTATCCATTTCAACTGCCATTTCAAGAGACTTTTGCAGAACGTTGATAATCAGCTCAACCGTTCCGCCCGCAAGACCCTTTCCATATCTGCCCTGGGCATTTTGCTCACGGTCTATAACGAAGCTGTGAAGTACTGAAAATTTCAAATCTTCAAGCTCATAATCACCAAGCAGTGGTGAAATATGGTTTTTAATAATACCCTCGTAATTGCGGTAAGTCCTTGCCTTTAAGTAAACCTTTGTGTAGCTTTCAAGCCATTCGTCAAGCCATTCTTTGTACTTCATTTTTGTTTTTCTCCTTTTTCTTTAATGTCATTTTGCCGAATTTTATCGGATTTTCGGCTATATACAGTATATCACCTCTTTGCAAGAGAGAAAAAATGTCACAATTTGTATTGAGTTCAAAGGCAGCAAAACTCAATTTTCAAAAATCATCATTAAAACAAAAAAATCTCCATAAGATGTATAAAATACATTTTACGGAGTTTTTTATGTCAAAGAAAAAAACTAAAAATCCCTTCAACAGCGTTATGCGTGAATATGATAGGGCAAACAAAAAAACGGTTGCACTTGTGCCGCTTTTGCTCGTCTTTTTGGGCATTTTTGTTCGCTGGGTCAGTGGTAGCCCTTTACCAACCTTGCATTTTGTGGGAGCGAGGGAGCTGATCCCACCCGTTTGGCTGTTGGTTTTGCTTTTTTGCATTTCTTACGTTGTTGCGGGTCTTGGCTTGGGATTGGCACTTGGCAATCGGGCTTCTCCCTGTGGTGATAAAAAATATCAGGGTGCTATGTGGTTCGTGATATCACTTGCGCTGGGATATGCCTGGTATCCCATTTTCTTCTGTGCGCGTTTGTTTTTGGTGTCTGCGGGAATGTCAGCGCTTTGTCTTTTTACAGCAATTTGCGCTGCAATTTGCTTTGCAAGTGTATCGAAAATCTCATTTTTTCTTACTATTGCATACAATTGCTGGCTGCTATACCTATTCCTTTTGAATATGAAAGTCTTTTTTGGAATATAGATTCAGCGCAAGAACGGTGAGCATTTACCGTTCTGCGCTTTTTTTGTTATTTTTTATTAATTGTATTGACAAAGAGAAGAAATAAGTATATAATGATAACGGTTGAATATCTATTCAACCGTTATTGAAATTCGGAGGTGTATTTATGCCCAAAAACGAATACGTTTGCGACTGCAATATCGTTCACGCAGAGGCGGTTGAACGTGCGAAAAGGGAAATGCCGAGTGAGGAACGTCTTTTCTCCGTTGCCGATTTCCACAAAATAATCGGTGACAGAACACGTTGCAGAATTCTTTTTGCCTTGCAGGGCGGGGAGCTGTGCGTGTGCGATCTTGCCAACGTGCTTTCAATGAGTAAATCATCCGTATCGCATCAGCTTTCAAAGCTCCGTCGATTCGGCGCGCTCAAATGTCGAAAAGATGGAAAAGAGGTTTATTATTCGCTTGATGATGAGCACGTTTCATCACTTCTTGCGCTTACGCTTACACATATTTCACATTCACGGGGAGGTTTTTATGAAAACACAAAGTAAAATTTTAGTTGCGTTTATATTAAATCTTGCGTTCTCGATTTTTGAATTTATCGGTGGAGCAATTACAGGTAGTGTTGCTATTGTTTCGGATGCGATTCACGACGTTGGTGATGCTATGAGTATCGGTATTTCTTATTTTCTTGAAAAGAAGAGTAAAAAGCAGCCCGACGAAACATATACTTACGGTTATGCACGTTTTTCCGTTATTGGCGGTGTAATAACCACGTTTATTTTGCTGTTTGGCTCCGTAGCGGTTATTTACAATGCGATTTTAAGGATAATTAATCCCGTTGAAATAAATTATGACGGAATGATAATTTTTGCGATTTTCGGTGTTATTGTCAACTTTTCAGCGGCATATTTTACAAGCGGAGGACACTCAATCAATCAAAAAGCGGTTAATCTCCATATGCTTGAGGACGTGCTTGGCTGGGCGATAGTGCTTGTCGGCGCACTTATTATGCGTTTTGTTAACGTTGAGGGAATTGCTATTATAGATCCCCTTATGTCGATTGGCGTTGCGATCTTTATTTTCATAAATGCAGTCAGAAATCTTAAAGAGGTTATTGAGCTTTTCCTTGCAAAACTCCCTCCTTATTTGAGAATTGAAGAAATTAAGGAGCATATTTGCGAGATTGACGGAGTTCTTGGCGTTCATCATATACACATCTGGTCTATGGACGGACAGAGCAACTATGCTACAATGCACGTTGTTTATTCAGGTGATTCGCACGAAATCAAGCATAAGATTCGTGAAGAACTCAGCGAACACGGAATAAATCACGTGACCTTGGAGCTTGAACAAGAGGGCGAGGAATGTCACGAGGAGCATTGCCACGTGCATCACGAGGAAATCGAGCACGGTCATCACCATCATCACGGACATCATCACCATTGATGAGTTTTTTAACTTTAACAGCTTAAATAATATTACAAAAAAAGGAACGAACAAAATGGGTTGTACTCTTAATGACAGTTTTGAACCTTCCGATAGAAAAAATATAAACCGCAGATTGATTTTCTGCGGTTTTTGTGCTATAATAGAAATGCGAGCATATGAAAAGACAAAAGCGAGGGAAGAAAGATGACTCATCCGCAGAAAAGCGAACGCTACATGAAATATAGAGAAATACTGTTTTCAAAGGGGTTTTTAGAAGCTAAACAAAAAGACGGTCATTTCTTCCGTCAAGCCACAGAGCAAACAGCCTTTGTTGTTAATTTTGAAGATGATGAAGAAAGCTGCATTACCATATTGTATGGTTTTGCCTCTACTGCATACATGGCTGGTGACGAAGAATGGTTTGTAAATCATGGCTCCTATATGGATGATTGCCAAGTTCGAAATATACTTTCCGTTTGGGACGATGCGAGTGAAGCCAACGCAAGAACAAGTATTTCAGATTTTTATGAGCAATACAAAAATCACACTAAGGAAGAGATTCTTGCTGAAAAAAAAGAAAGACAAAAAGAATTTCTCGCTCATTTTGCTCGTGCTCTTAAACCGCTTGGATTCAAGAAAAAAGGAACAAAGTGGACAAGGGAAGTGGGAAATGGAAGAGCACTTACCTTTGATGCTCAAAAATCGGCATTTTCCGATCAGTATTATTTCAATGTTACCGTACACGAGATATCAAACTTATATGCAACATATTCTTATGAACGCGTTGTGATGTATGGTAGCGATATATATAATTGGCAGTTAATGACCTTAGAACAAATTGAGAATTTGATTCAAAATACTCTAAAGAATTACATTGAACCTAAGATAAATTAAGTGAATTCCCATTTGCAGTGAAAAGCTTAAACGCTACTCGATAAAAGCCTCCCTTGTGTAAAGGGAGGTGGCACGGCTTGCCGTGACGGAGGGATTGTAAAAGCAAAATTTCACTGAAAAACAATCCCTCAGCCGCCTTCGGCGTCGGCTCCCTTTACACAAGGGAGCCTTTTTTATGTTCATCTATAGCTTGCCAATTTTCCTGACAAGCACTGCATTTGTGTCCACAAACGCAAAATACGGCATACCTCTTTTGATGAGATATACCGTATTTTTTGAATACTGTCCTTAAGAATGATGCCCTAACTGTTCGTTCCTTTTTGTTAACTTAAACCAAGTCAGCAATATCCAGCACGAGCTTTTCTGTCTTAGCCCAGCCGATGCAAGGGTCGGTAATGGATCTTCCGAATACACCGTCGGATACCTTTTGTGATCCGTCTTCAAGATAGCTTTCAATCATAAGGCCTTTAACGAGCGATTTGATATTATTTGAGTGCTGACGGTTATGGCAAATTTCCTTGGCAATTCGAATTTGTGCTTTATAGTACTTATCCGAATTCGAGTGATTGCAATCCACGATTGCGGAAGGATTTTGAAGTCCCATTTTCATATAGTTGTCATAGAGGTGTGAAAGGTCCTCATAGTGATAGTTGGGGTGGCTCTCACCGTTTTTGTTCACGTATCCGCGCAGAATTGCGTGTGCGTAGGGGTTTCCTGCGCTTTCAACCTCCCAACCACGGTAAATAAACATATGGGAGGATTGTCCCGCTTTGATTGCGTTCATCATAACTGATATGTCACCCGAGGTCGGATTCTTCATACCCACGGGAATGTCCAATCCGCTTGCAAGCAGGCGGTGTTGTTGGTTTTCAACCGAACGGGCTCCAACGGTCACATACGTGAGAAGGTCGGAAATATATCGGTGATTTTCGGGATAGAGCATCTCGTCAGCAGTAGAAAATCCCGTTTCTTCAAGCACTCTCATGTGTATTTTTCTTATGGCAACAATACCCTTTAACATATCGGGCGGCTCAGCGGAATTGGGCTGATGTACAAGACCCTTGTATCCTTCACCCGTAGTTCTCGGCTTACCCGTATATACCCTAGGAACGATGAGAATTTTGTCCTCAACCTCTTGTGAAAGCTTTTTAAGACGGTGGATATACTCCATAACTGCGTCCTCACGGTCGGCAGAGCAGGGGCCTATCACAAGCAAAAATTTATCACTCTCACCCGTGAATATTTTTCTTATTTCCTCATCATTTCCGGCTTTGATTGCTGCAAGCTCAGGGGAGAGAGGAAATTCTTTTTTAACCTCTTGGGGTATGGGCAATTTTCTTTTGAATAACATTTATTATACCTCGTTTATTGCTTTGTTACTTCAATGCCTACGCTCTGGAGCTTTTCGAAGAAGTCAGGGAAGCTCTTATTTACTGCCTCCGCACCCTCGATCTCACCGCCGAAAATAGTGCAAAGAATTGCAAGAGCCATAACAACACGGTGGTCGCTGTGTCCGTTGAGCACTTCGGTAGGACGGTGAAATTCCTTGGGGAATACCACAATATCGTCCTCGTTGACAACTACCGTAACACCGAATTTGCGAAGCTCCTCTGCCATTGCCTCTCCTCTGTCGCTCTCTTTAAGACGCAGACGGCGTGTGCCTGTAAAGATACCGCCGTTGTTAGCAGCTGCAAGAGCGAAAAGGATGGGGCCTAAGTCGGGGCAGTCCGAAATATTTATTGAGGGAGTGCCTCTCTTAATCATATCAAAATATTTAGAGAATATTCTGTCACCCTGAACGGAATTTTCATCAAGTCCTTCAATATTGACGTCACCGCCAAGCACGTTAAGTGCAGCAAAGAAGGATGCGTTTGAATAGTCACCCTCAACCGTATCGTTAACGGGGCTGTATTTTTGTCCACCGGGGATATAGAGTGTTCTTTCGTTCTTCCATTCAATCTTCATACCGAATTTTCTCATAACGTGGAGTGTCAGATCGATATACGAATGGCTTTCAATTGGCTGGGTTATGGAAATCTGGCTGTCCTTTTTAAGAACGGGGAGAGCAAAGAGAAGTCCGCTTACGAACTGACTTGAAATATTGCCCTGAACCTTGAAATTACCCGCTTTCAAAGGACCTTCAAGAATAATTCTTTCCTTTTCCTTGATAAACATAAGGTCTTGCTCCTTGCAAATACCTTGGTAAACCGAAAGTGGACGTGAAAGAAGATTCTGCGTGCCGTAGAATATGCTCTTCTTACCTGTCAGAAGAGCCAAGGGAATGAAGAAACGAAGAGTAGCGCCACTCTCACGGCAGAAAAATTCCTGAATCTGCTTATTCTTCTTCACCTCGCGGCCCGTTATTTCAAGAACGTCACCCTTATGCGTATATTGAACGCCTATCGCCGCAAGACAGTCAAGCGTTGCCTGAACATCCTCGGAATTATTAATGCCCGTTATGGTGCTTTTTGCGTTTGCAAGGCCGCCGCATATCAGCATTCTGTGTGCAACGCTTTTTGAGGGCGGTGCGATTATTGTACCTTTTGCCTTACCTTTATTTATAACAACGTTCATTCTGCTTTCTCCTTAATGTAATTAATCAATTTGTCAATAGCTAAAAGATATCCGTTAGTTCCTTTTCCTGAAACTGTTTTTATACAAGCTGCTCTTATGTAGCTCATCTGTCTGAAATCCTCACGAAGTGAGAGGTCTGAAATATGTACCTCAACGGTTGGGATCATAACGGATTTTACCGCATCAAGCAAAGCAATGCTTGTGTGGGTGTAAGCTCCGGGATTTATCACGATTCCGTCAAAATGCTCAAAGTATGCACTTTGAACGAAATCAACAAGCGCACCCTCGTGATTGGATTGCTTGAATTCTACCTCACATTTTCCTGTGCAGTGTGCTTTTATCTTATTTTCAAGGTCGAGATAAGTCTCTTTTCCGTAATGCTCGGGCTCACGAATACCAAGCATATTGAGATTTGGTCCGTTTATTACCAAAATTTTCATTTCAAGAACTCCTTTTCTATAAGATTTGCTTCTGTTGTGGGGGATAGATCACCGTCTATTTTATGATCGCACACATTCAAATACAGCCCGTATCTTGATTCATAGAGCTTTTTTATGGCTTCCATCTTAGTTGCAAGAGGGCGAGTGTCCGTTGGTGTAAGCTTATCAACACTTCTGTCCAAAAAGAACAGCTTGCCGTTTGAACGAAGGGCATCAACGTTCTCTTTGCGCAGAATACAACCGCCTCCGCTGGCGATTATTATACCGTTCTTCTGTGATATTTTTTTACATATTTCGGTTTCAACATCACGAAAATCCTTTTCTTCGTGAGTTTTGAAATATTCTGCGATCGTGCAACCGATATGCTTTTCAATCTCGTCATCAAGATCATAAAACTCACGTGACAAATTGTCAGCAAGAATTTTGCCGACAGTCGTTTTGCCCGAGCTTGGCATACCTATAAGAACTATATTTTCTTTGGAATTTAAGATTTTTTCGTAAATTTCGTCTATTTTTCCCTTAGCGAGCTTCTTGTCTAAAAACAGCTCGATAGCATATACTGCTTGTGACACAAGCATATATAGACCGCCCTCTGCATAAATACCGATTTTTTGTGCATCAAGAACAATTTGAGTGCGAATCGGATTATATACTGCGTCAAATACTGCACAAAGCTTTGAAAATTTGCTTATATCAAGCGGTGCAGCATAGGAATTGGGATACATTCCCACGGGAGTTGCGTTGATTATGATTTCTGCGTCATTATGAGTTGAATATGCATCCTCATAAGTGATTGTGCCTGTCTGTTTGGTTCTTGAAACAAGGAATATTTCCTTGGCGCCCAGGTCACGGCAAACAAGTGACGCGGTATGGGATGTTCCTCCCGTTCCAAGGATAATAATCTTTTTATCCGATATATCGATTTTTGAACGTAAGATAAGGTCACGCATACCGAAGTAGTCGGTATTGTCGCCGTATAATCTTCCGTTCCTGTTGATGATAACGTTCACTGCTTGCAGCTCTTTTGCTGCGCTTGATATTTCGTCAAGATGGGGGATAACCTCTTTTTTATACGGCATTGTCACGTTTATTGCACAAAATTTACGTTTTTTTAGGAACTCAGAAAGCTCATTTTTCTTAATTTCGCAAAGCTCATACGTGTATGGTGCCAGCGCTTCGTGAATCTCTTTTGAAAAGCTGTGTGAGAGCTTTTCGCCAATGAGTCCGTATTGCATAGAGGTCTCCTTTCTTAATTATGGTTTTGTCGGTTCTTTATAAAAGATAGTCAGTACCGAAACGGGAAATAAGAAGATCAGCCACAACTATTGCCGAGAGTGTTTCTGCTACGACACAGGCTCTTGGAACGATGGTGGAATCGTGTCTGCCGTGAATTTCAACCTCAGTATCAACCTTGTCGATAAAGTTAACCGTTTTTTGTTTTCTTGAAATTGAAGAGGTGGGTTTAACCGCGCAGCTAAATAATATGGGCATACCGTTGCTGATTCCACCGTTAATACCACCGTTGTGGTTGCTCTTTGTCAGAATTTCACCGTTTTCTGCAACGTAAAATTCGTCATTCATCTGAGAGCCCATCATATCAGCACAGGCAAAGCCGGACCCAAATTCCACGCCCTTTACTGCGGGAATGGAAAACATTGCGTGTGAGAGCATACCTTCAATGCTGTCAAACCAGGGCTCACCCACACCCGCGGGCATGCCGACGATGGCAGTTTCCATAATACCGCCGGTGCTGTCGTTGTCTGCTTTGATTTTTGCTGCGTTTTCCATCATCATTTCCTTTGTTTTCGGATCAAGAATTGAAAAGTCAGAGGAATGAAGAAATGTTATATCGTTAACGTAATCTTCAAAGTTGCGGTCGTTGACTCCTGCACATTTTTTGATATGAGTACCAACGTAAATGCCCTTTTTTTCAAGCGCTGATTGGATAATAGCTCCCGCAGCTACAAGAGCAACGGTTACTCTGCCTGAAAAATGTCCGCCGCCACGGAAATCCTGGTATCCGTGATATTTGCAGTTGGCTGAATAATCTGCGTGTCCGGGACGCGCTACCGAGCTGAAAAGCTGATAATCAGAGCTTTTTGTATCGTGGTTGGGAATAACTATACAAATCGGAGTTCCCGTGGTATGCCCTTCAAAAACACCGCTGATGATTTTGTAATCGTCGGGTTCGCATCTCTTGGTACAAAGATGAGTTTTGGATTTTCTTCTGTTAAGCTGTTTGTTAATAAAATCATAGTCAATTTCGATGCCGGGGGTGAGCCCGTCTATGACGGCTCCGATAGCATCTCCGTGGCTTTCGCCGAAAAGTGTAACTTTAACGGCGTTGCCAAAAGTATTCTTCATTGAATGCCTCCTAATTATTGAAACTTAAATAGTCAAGTATATTTTTTATCGGCAGCTTTATAAGTTCTGCTTTGCCAATTTCTTTAATGTAAGTGATTGTGATAAAATCTCCGTCCGCCTTTTTGTCACGGAGAATAAAGCGGTAAATCTCGTCTTTATCAAGCGAGATATCAAGCGGGAGTCCCATTTCGTAAAGTATCTTGAAAAGTCGCTCCTTGACGTTAACGTCGCACATACAGAGCATACCGCATGCGACTGCCTCACCGTGAATAAGCTCCGTTGAGCTTTCAATAGCGTGGCCGACCGTATGACCGAAGTTAAGAATTTTTCGCTCTCCCTTTTCGTTGACGTCACGTTCAACGATACCTTTTTTGATAAGAAGGGAACGCAGAATAACCGATTCAATGTCGTTCAGATATTCGTCGCTCTCAAACATATCGAACAGTGAAGCATCACTTGTAGTTGCCATTTTAAGCGCTTCGACAAGCCCTGCACGTATTTGTCTTATATCGAGAGTCAGAAGCACCTCGGGATCGATAATCACACATTTTGGCTGATAGAAAGCTCCAACTATATTTTTATATCCTCCAAGATCGATTGCGACCTTTCCGCCGATGGATGAATCCACCTGGGAGAGAAGGGTAGTAGGAACGTTGTAAAAATCAATTCCGCGCATATATGATGACGCGACAAATCCTGCAAGATCACCCACAACACCGCCGCCAACTGCAATCACACAGTCAGTTCTTGTGAAGCGATTTTGCGCCATATAGCTTAATAATTGTTCATAATTTGTAAGATTTTTGCTTTCTTCGCCCTGTTCTACGGTGAAAATGAAGGATTCCTTACATTTTTTCGATATTGCCCTCGCATAATCGCAGGGAACACCGCTGTCGGTCAATATCAGCGCCTTTCGGTTCAGATTCAAATACTTTTCTGCACAGGACAGGACTTTGCAACCGAGAATGATGTCATAGCTATCCTTTTGAAGTTCAACGTGTATTCTTTTTACATTGTCCTTTTCATAAATAACGCCACTCGAAAGTTCAGGGTAAAGCTCTGCCTGATACGAGTGGGAAATCTTGATATTATTCTTCAAAAATGAGATATAGTGCGCCTTAATTGTGTCATTTTTGATAAAGGATGAGTTGTTATTTATTATTTCTTCCTCTCGGTTTGCATCAAGAATGGGCAGAGAATTCTCCGCCTTGTATTCTGCGACCTCTCGAACAGCTTCCATACGCTCACAAAAGAGCTTTGCCATTTCAGAGTCAACGCTATTTATTTTTTCTCTTGCGGCTAAAAGCTTGTCCATAAAATGCTCCTTTAACTAAAATGCATAATTATCAATGATAACTTTTCTATATTTTACTCCCTTTATCCAAAAAAGTCAATAGATTTTTTGAATAATTTTCAGAAATTATCATTGACAACTTTGAAATAATTGTATATAATAGGAGTGACAATCAATAAGAAGGTGATATCAATGGACAACAAATTTGCAAGAAAGACGATAAAAGAAAAATTAATACTCGCCGGAATAGACGAAATAGGGAACTGCGGAGTTGCGGGATTTTCACTTCGTCAGGTGGCAGTAGCTTGTAACGTTTCGTGTGCAACGCCGTATAACTATTTCAAAAACAAAGAGGGCTTTGTTGTTGAAATAATTCAATATATAAAATATCAGTGGTCGCTCCTCAAAACCGAAATCAATAAGATATACAAAAATGATGAAAAGCAGCAGCTTATTGAGCTTTGTGTTTTCTATATCAAGTTTTTGGTTGGCAACCCTAACTACCGTTCCATTATTATGCTTGACAGTATTGAGGTTGATGATGAGAGTCATCACGATATTGAAAGCGCAAGAAACTTTATTGAGCTTGAGCTTGAACACTATATGATGATAAATAACGTTTCAGCCCGTGAGGCAAGAAGAAAGAGTTTTGTTATTCGAGCTATCGTGTTCGAGGCAACGTTGCTTCTTGAAAGAGGAGATCTTGAAAACACGCCCGAGAATTTTGATTTTATACGTTATTGCATAGCCCGTGAGCTTGCGATTGTATAGGTATTTAGGCGAAATCCCGGTTGTTTGGGGATACACAAAAGAATAACAAAAAGGAGAGCTGAGGCTCTCCTTTATTTGTATTAAAGTTTATATTTCTTAAAGGTATCAATAAGTGCTTCCTTATTTTCCTTGTTCATCCGGCAAAGCGGGGGACGATATTCTTCGTCGCAAAAGCTCTCGTGAGAGAGATGCGCTTTGATAGGAATGGGATTAACCTCGCTGAAAATAGCATTTATCAGGGGTAAGAGCTTTAGCTGTAAAGCTGTTGCTTCTTTTGTTTTTCCTGCGAAATATAGCTTGCAGATTTTTGCGGTTTCCTTTGGCAAAATGTTAGAAATAACCGATATTAAGCCCTTGCCGCCAAGCGAGAGAGTTGGCAATAAAAGGTCATCGTTTCCGCTGTAAATATCAAGTCTGTCGGCACATTTTTCGCAAAGCTTTGCAAGGTCTGAAATGGACGGACTCGCCTCTTTTACCGCAACTATATTCTTGTGATTTGCCAATTTGTCATAAACGGAAAGCGGAATATTTACTCCCGTGCGAGAGGGAACGTTGTAAAGAATCATTGGAATATTTACGTTGTCAGCTATGGCTTCATAGTGATTTATCAGTCCTGAGGCGCTTGCCTTGTTATAGTAGGGAGTTACCACTAAAATGGCATCAACCCCCACATCAGAGGCAAATTCGGAAAGATGGATGGCTTTTTTGGTTGAATTTGAACCCGTGCCGGCAATTAGCGGTACACGTCCCCCCACTTCACGAACTGCAAATGATATAAGCTCGCGTTTTTCGCACTCAGTTAACGTTGCACTTTCGCCTGTTGTTCCGTTTATCAAAAGAGCATCTATGCCGCTATCAATTTGAAATTCTATTAGCTTTTTTAGTGATTTGTAATCAATTTCTCCGTTTTTGAACGGTGTTATCAGCGCTGTGCATACTCCTGTAAATAATGTATTTTTCTCTTTTTTCATAGTGATTTTCTCCAAAGATGATGTGTGTTTTTCAAATTTTGATTTATCGAGCTGTTTGTTTGCACAAACCAAGCGATTAAAAAAAGTTTTTGCGGAGCTTTTTTCAAAAAGCGACCGAGGGTACGGGGCGAGTAGCCCTGTGCAACAGCGTTTCTTTTGGAGCTTTTCTTTGCGCTTCTGGCCTCAAAGAAAAGCGGCTAAATCCTTTTGATATCAAGATTTGTTAGACGCTTTTTCTTTTGCCACAATAGGCACAAAAGAAAACCGCCGCACGTAAAATAATAGTGTACATATAATGCACAGTAGTGCGCCGACAAAACGTGCTTGTGGTCTTACAACCACATTTTGCTTCGCAAAAACGCAGTTTTGCTATATTATGGCAAAGTACCTAAATA
>JAZURO010000003.1:0-3997 GCA_045606265.1 Eubacteriales bacterium | reverse complement strand
ATAAAATATAAAAAAGAAACGCCATACGGTGCAGAAGCTATCGTATCGAGAGAAGATGCGCCCGATGGCTTCAAGTTAAGCCCGATAAGCATTGAGGAGCTGTTCGTATTTATGGTAAAGGAGGCGAAATAATATGAAAGGGCTGTTATTAAAAGATTGGTATATGATGAAAAAGTATTGTCGGTATTATCTTTTCGTCAGTATCGGATTTATCATTCTTTCTATGATGAGCAGCGGAAATATGTTCTTCATTTTCTATCCTTGTTTGCTTGCCGGTATGATTCCTGTCAACCTCCTTGGATATGATGAGCGCAGTCGATGGACGGAGTATGTCGGTACATTGCCATATACCAAAACACAGATCGTATCTGCAAAGTATCTGATTGGCTTGTTCACTCAAATTGTTTTGCTGATAGTAATTGGTATCACGCAGGGCGTGAAAATGAGTATCGAAGGTAATTTCATTTTGAAAGAGTTTTTGGTGCTTACGATGCTCTTGCTGATAATGGCAAGCGTTGCATCATCGCTGACTCTCCCATTCGTTTTCAAATATGGAGTAGAAAAAGGACGCGGCGCGTACTATGTGATGATAGGCGTGGTGTGTGCAGGCAGTATTATCGCAACTACAATCTTTAAGGAAGGTCTGCAAAATGAAATTCAACTGAACGCCTTTTTGCCTATCGCTTGCCTTGTGGGTATCGGAATATATGTGCTTTCTTGGTATCTGTCTGTTGTGTTCTATAAAAAGAAAGAAATGTAATAAGCTTAGCCCTCGTTCCGATTGGAGCGAGGGATTTTTTTTGCGCTTATTTAGCAAAACCTATTGACAAAACGCTACTACAGGTGTAGTATATATAGAGATACTACAAGTGTAGGAGGTATATCTATGAATTTGTCTGAACGTGAATGGACAGTGCTCAATGCTTTGTGGAAAACTGACGGTGCTGAGCTTGGCGTACTCGTCAATGAATTGTATAAAGAAACCGGCTGGAATAGAAATACTGTGCTTACTTATTTGACACGTATGGAAACAAAGGGTTTAGTGCGTATCAACAAAGAAGTTACACCGCACATCTATTGTGCTATGATAGACCGTGAGAGCTGTCAGCAAAAGGAGCGACACAGCTTTTTGCATCGTGTTTATAGTGGCTCGACGGGAGATTTAATAGCAGCATTTTTGAAAGAAGAACCGATCTCGCAGGAGGAACGGGAGAAGCTTCGCAAAATCCTTGATGATATGGAGGTGTAACGATGTTCGATATTTGGAGTTTTCTTCTTCAAACACTTACCGTATCGGGAGTGGCGGCTCTTATATTGCTTATCAAAGCCCTATTCAAGGATAAGCTTCCTCCTAAATGGCAGTTTGCCGTTTGGAGTGTGCTTGGGCTTATGATGCTGATCCCTGCGGGATTGTTCGGACGGTATGCACTTTTTCGTTGGCAAATCCCGATTGAGATTATCAAGTCTTGGTTCGGTGTGTATAGCTTCACAAAGGTACTGTTTCCAATTCCAATTATCAAGGGGATGCCGCAGACTATCGCAGATTGGCTCTTTGTAATTTATGTGCTCGGAATACTTGTTTTCATAGCAAAGTACATTATATCCTATTTCAAGCTAAAGCGTGCTTTGAAATTGGGCTTCGCACCGAGCGAGGAAAAGATGGCTCGCATTGGCGCGATAGCAACAGATCATAATATCAAACTTTGCAAGGTGATAGAAGTAGCAGATTTACCAAGTGCATTTGTGTGCGGAGTGATACACCCCGTTTTGGTAATCCCCGCAGGAAACGATATTGATGAAAAAATCATTTTGCACGAGCTTTTTCACTTGAAAAACCGTGACACCTTATGGAGCGTAATTATAAGTGCGCTGAGATGTCTGCATTGGTGTAACCCCTTGATGGTTTACTGTGCAAACAGAGCGCTTAACGATATGGAATCTCGTTGCGATCAGTATGTGCTTGAAAACCTTGAAGGAGAGGAACGCCGTGAATACGGTCACATACTTTTGTCGATGGCAAATGAGCGTTTCTCTAAAACCCCCGGAAGTACCTGCATCAACAACGGGGGCAAGAACATAAGGGATCGAATAGAAAATATTGCTCGTTTCAAGAAATACCCGCAAGGAATGAAGCTCGTTTCAATATGCGTTGTAATATTGCTTGCTTTTCCTCTCGTAATCGGAGCACAAGCAGCTTCGCTATATGAGTTTGACAACTCAGTTCAACTGACTTTGGCTTCGGCTCGTAGCACCCCTTGTACTACGCCCGCAGGTGCTTTTGATGCCTATGGTAAATCCATATTGGATAGAAACGGATATTACCGAGCTATGTGTGCACCCGAAAGTATGCAAGCGGCTATTTTGAAAGAAATGATTGAAAAGGATAAAGCGGGCATCTACCCTATATGGGAACCCGGACTTGATGAATGGGCAAACACACAAAGCGGATATTATATTTACAACCTAAAACACATTGATAGTGATGCTTACGAAGGTCTTTTTGTTGTAGAATTAAATTATCCCCCCGATGGAAAAGCGGCGGAGATAAACAAATCTTATCTTGCAGTTCAAAATCTGCGCGTTGAAAAAGAAAACGGAAGATGGGTTGCTATTCCTCTTGAAGATTTCAGACACGTTGAAACGATTAGCCAAAGCTTGGCTTGGGGCTGCCTTGGACTTCCCGGTATTACTTATGCGGGCGAGTCGAATGATATAAGAATTGAAGTAACCTATCAAACCATTCACACAATAGATAGCACGGTAACAAATCAGAATGACTTGTGGTTTATGTCAAGCTCTTTTTACGACACCACGCCAAAACCAAATGCAGAATTTACAAATGCTGCAAGGTCACAAAGCACTAAGTGCATTTATATCGGAAGTGATGCCAATAAGGATTCTATTACTCAGATTGGTTTGTCCATAGCTCCCGTGTATGAAGGCGACAAAAGACCTACTAATTTGCGCGATCCAAGCCAAGAACTGTCAAAACCTATCGGTGATATGATGGTCGGTGGATCAAATACGGGTGAGCAATGGGCGAGTAAAAAGCTCAATCCCGGTTGGAACTCAACGATAACGATGGACGGAGGCGGTGGAAGTACCGATCCAACAAAAGATATTGAACATCCCGAATACTTTGTCGCTGACCTTTATCTCAACAATGAAAAGGTTGCAAATATTGATTTGACATTGCAGAAAGGAGAAGCGGAATGACGGACTATCAAAAATTATATACGGGAATTGGTAGAGCTGCGTGGGGATATTTCTTTATATATTTTGACTTCAATATCAACACCGTGAGTATTCTTCCTTCATTTATCGGCTACCTGCTTTTCTTATCTGCCATCAATTATCTATGCGATGAGGAACGAGAGCTTAATTTACTGAGAACATTAGTAACAATCTTGACGGTGTGGCATATTGCATCTTGGCTTGCAAGTTGGGCATCCATAGACCTTGACGGTATGCTACAAGTTGTCGATATTATCATCGGAGTAGTAAACATCTATTTCCATTTTCAGCTTCTCACAAACTTGGCTTCTATCGCTGCCAAGTATCAATCTGAGGACTATGAATTGGATGAAAAACTGCTTCGCTATCGCACGTTGCAAACGATTATGCTTACCGCAGTAATTCTATTAAGTTACCTTGCGAAATGGCTTGACGGCTTCGGAACATTCGTTTCAATCTGTATGATAATCGTATATCTGATTGCGGGCATTCTTCTAATGAAGGCTTTATTTGACCTCCGTCGGTGCTTGCCGATTGATACTGATACGGGAACAAATGCAGACGCAGATACGGAAAGTGAAGAATAATAATTATAGGGTGTCGCTTCGGCGGCACTCTTTTTCTATAATTTTTCTGATAGCTATTGACAAATCCACTCTAATGTGTTAGACTATATGTACTCTAATGGATTAGAGAAAGGAGAACCCAATATGGAAACACCAAAAGTATTTGAAAGTGAATACCGCTTTTGCCTTATTTTGTG
>JAZURO010000002.1:0-2969 GCA_045606265.1 Eubacteriales bacterium | reverse complement strand
GTCGAAAATTTATTTTCGTAAGGGCATTTGTTTGTTCGTACCGATAATTCGCCCGTGAATTATCGAAAATTTACGCAAAATCAACACAAACCAATCTATCGTTTTGCCCCGCTTTTTCAAAAGCGGGCGCCCAAGCGGCGTGAGCGTTCTTCAATTATGTAACTTCTCATTCCTCGTCGTGATAACCGAAATTACCGACTGTTCTTGCGCTTTCACGCCAATTTTCTTTAACCTTTACCCAAAGATTGAGATAAACCTTTTTGCCAAGGAGCTTTTCAAGATCCTCACGGGCATAGGAGCCGACCATTTTAAGCTCCTTGCCGCCCTTACCGACGATAATTCCCTTGTGAGATGCCTTTTCGCAGAATATTTCTGCTCGGATTGTAACCATAGTCGGCTCGTCACGGAATTCCTCAATAACGACAGCAACTCCGTGGGGAATCTCTTTGTTGAGTGTTCTCAAAATCTTCTCACGTATTATCTCGGCAGCCATCTGACGAATGGGCTGATCGGTCACGATATCGTCGGGGAAAAACCATTCGCTCTCAGAAAGGAAGCTTGAAAGCTCTGAAAGGAGCGCATCAACCTGCTCGCCGTTTTTTGCGCAGATCGGGACAAACGCATCAAAATCGCATTTTGAAGCATAGGCGGTAATTGTCTGTGCGATTATATCCCTTGTATAAAGGTCAACCTTGTTAAGCGCCAAAATTGCGGGAACACCACTCTTTTTAACGTATTCCATAACGTTTTCTTCGACCTTTGTTATCTCCTTGCCCGCATCAACGACAAGCACAACAGCATCTGCGTCGTGCATAGAATCGTTAGCCGCCTTGACCATAAAATCGCCAAGCGAGTTTTTGGGCTGATGAATACCGGGAGTGTCAAGGAAAACGTACTGATCCTCACCCACGGTGTGAATACCTATAATTCTGTTTCTTGTAGTCTGCGGCTTTGATGAAACGATAGCCACTTTTTCGCCCAGAATTCTGTTCATCAAGGTCGATTTTCCCACGTTAGGACGACCAACTATTGCAATAAAACCTGTTCTTTTCATTTGCTTTAACCTCATTTAACTGACAAACCGAGTCTGTCCATAATATCGCTCTGACGCTTTCTCATATCTGCGTCGTCCTCTTCACTTATCTCGTGATCGTAGCCGAGAAGGTGGAGCATTGAATGTGCTGTCAGGAACGCAACCTCTCTTTCAAACGAATGTCCGAATTCGTTTGCCTGTGCCATAGCACGTTCAAGGGAGATAACTATATCGCCAAGATTGTGGCAAAGCTCGTCAAAGAAGGGCTCCTCGCTCTCTCCCTCGTAGTCAAGCAAGGGGAAAGAAAGCACGTCGGTCGGCTTGTCCATATTTCTGAACTTTTTGTTAAGCTCACGGATGCCCTCGTCGTCAACGAAGGTAACGCTGACCTCAACGTCGTTTTCCATACCCTCGTATTCAAGGGTGGCAAGTATCGTGCGGCGGATAAGCATCTGCATCTGATATTTTATCGAATGTTTTTTCTGATCGTTTTCAAAATAGATTTTAAGCTTCATATTTTACCTCTTTTTGTAAGTCTTCTGCTCGTTTTTTCGTTTTTCTGCATTTTCCTGTGCTTTTTTCTCGAACTTGTCGTAAGCAAGAATGATTTTTTGCACCAGCTTATGACGGACAACGTCCTTGTCGGTGAACTGGTGAATGTGAATATCCTCAATATCCGAAAGAATGTGTGTTGCTATTGCAAGACCACTCTTCTGACCGTACGGCAGGTCGGTCTGCGTAAGGTCACCAGTGATGACCGCCTTTGAATTGAAGCCAAGACGTGTCAAAAACATTTTCATCTGCTCGGGGGTCGCATTTTGCGCCTCGTCAAGAATGATAAAGCTGTCGTCAAGAGTTCTGCCTCTCATATAGGCAAGCGGAGCAATTTCAATGACTTGCTTTTCCATCTGCCTTTGATAGTTTTCAACGCCCATCATATCGTAAAGTGCGTCATAAAGCGGGCGGAGATAGGGATCTATCTTGCTCTGCAAATCGCCGGGCAAAAATCCGAGCTTTTCGCCTGCCTCAATGGCAGGACGGGTAAGAATGATTCTTGATACCTGCTTGTCACGAAGCGCCTTAACAGCCATTGCAACAGCAAGGTACGTTTTTCCCGTGCCCGCAGGGCCTATGCCGAAAACTATCGTGTTTTTCTTGATTGCGTCAACGTATTGCTTCTGACCGACAGTCTTTGCTTTTATCGGCTTGCCCTTGCTCGTCACAAAAATACAGTCGTCGCCGAAATTTGCACTCAGAGCTTCTCCGTTTCCGTCGCCAACCATTGAAATTGCATAGTCAACGTTCTGCTCGGTGATGTCAGCGCCGTTCTGCGTAAGCGCAACAAGGTGATTAAGCACTCTCGAAGCAAGCGCAACCTCGCCCTCGTTTCCGTCAATTACAATTGCATCACCGTCAACTGCACGTCGGTTTGATATCCGTACATCAAACGCACGTTCAATTGCCTTGATGTTACAATCAAAACACCCGAATACTCGGCTCGTTATTTCATTACTTTCAACATTAATTATTACCTGACTCATTTTTACCTCGTACTTTGAAGTTTGTTTATATATTTTTTGAGAAAAGTTACAGAGATTGGGTTTTGCCACTTTTTGAAAAAAGTTACAAAGAAACACTTTTTCCGTTCTTTTTCGAGAAAAGTTACAGAGAAAAACTTTTCCGTTCTTTTTCGAGAAAAAGAACCAAAAAGCTTTTTTATAGGACTTCGTGGCAAGATTTTGCGCAAATCGTGTTGCCTTGCAACACAAAACAATTTTGAGGGCATTTTAACAGGCGCCCTCAAAATTGAGGATTTGCTACCTTACGAATAGACACATTGTTTACACAAAAGATATTATTTTGCACAAATGGTAAGTTTAATTTGAAGCTTATGGCTACAAAGAAAGTAAGTAAATTTTAGAAAATCACTCCGTAG
>JAZURO010000001.1:0-9527 GCA_045606265.1 Eubacteriales bacterium | reverse complement strand
ACCGTTGCGGCATCCACGGTAATGGCGTAGGTGTAGGCGAATTCCTTAGCGTAGTTCTCGGCCGTGGCGGCAGCACCGCGGTAGGTGACGGTACTACTACCGCTACACTTCTCGCTCAGGCTCTCATTCACGAGGGTATGAAGAACGTTACCGCAGGTGCTAACCCCATGGTCATACGCAAGGGTATGAAGAAGGCTGTTGACGCCGCAGTTGAGGCTCTCAATGCAAACGCCAAGAACGTAAACGGCAAAGAGGACATCGCGCGCGTTGGTACCATCTCCGCAGGTGACGAGGTTATCGGTGAGCTTATCGCCGATGCTATGGAAAAGGTTACGTCCGACGGTGTAATCACTGTTGAAGAATCACGTTCTGCCGACACATATTCAGAGGTGGTTGAGGGTATGCAGTTCGACCGCGGTTATCTCTCACCCTATATGGCAACCGATATGGATAAGATGGAAGCAGTTCTTGATGATGCTCTCATTCTTATTACAGATAAAAAGATCTCAAATCTTCAAGAGATACTCCCTGTTCTTGAACAGGTTATTCAAGCAGGAAGAAAGCTCCTTATTATTGCTGAGGACGTTGAGGGCGAAGCTCTTACAACACTCGTTCTCAACAAGCTTCGCGGCACGTTCACTTGCGTTGCGGTAAAAGCTCCCGGATTTGGTGACAGAAGAAAAGAAATGCTTAAAGATATTGCAATTCTTACAGGTGGCGAGGTTATTTCAAGCGAAATCGGACTTGAGCTCAAAGATGCATCCATTGAATATCTCGGTCACGCACGTCAGGTCAAGGTTAATAAGGATACAACAATTATCGTTGACGGTGCAGGTCATCCCGATGATATTTCTGCAAGAGTTCATCAGATAAGAAATGCTCTTGAAATTATAACGAGCGAATTTGACAAAGAAAAACTCCAAGAACGTCTTGCAAAGCTCTCGGGCGGTGTTGCGGTTATTAAAGTTGGCGCTGCTACCGAGGTTGAAATGAAGGAAAAGAAGCTCAGAATTGAAGATGCTCTCAATGCAACACGCGCCGCAGTTGAAGAAGGTATTGTCGCAGGCGGCGGAACTGCATATCTCAACGTTATTGATGAGGTTGCCAAGGTTGCTGAAACCGTTGAAGGCGACGAGAGAACGGGAGTTATGATCGTCCTTAAAGCACTTGAAGCACCGGTAAGACAGATTGCCGACAATGCAGGACTTGACGGTGGCGTTATCGTTCACACAATCAAGAACTCCGGCAAAATCGGTTGGGGCTTTGATGCATATAAAGAAGAATATTGCGATATGGTTGCCTCGGGTATTGTGGATCCCACAAAGGTAACTCGCTCTGCCCTTCAGAATGCGGCATCTATTGCCTCTACAATCCTCACAACTGAAAGCGTTGTTTGCGACAAGAAGGAAGAAAATCCAGCACCCACTGCCCCCGCAGGTATGGGTGGGATGTATTGATTAACAATATATAGATGAAAAACGAGCCGTGAAAGCGGCTCGTTTTAGTTATATATTTTTTTAGTCTTACCACATTATTTCAATCAAAGATAATACATAATCTCCCGAAACATATTCTTCTTCTGAAATATAAAAACTACCGGAAATCCTAAAGCTCTCTCCTACTGAGATAGAGGGAGTGCTTTCTTGAATATTATCAACAACCACTTTATTAGGATCTACCAACTTCATACCGATAACGACCTCATGAGACCCATTAAAATAATCATATGTTTTATAACCTTCTATTGTAATGGTTACTTTAAGTCTTTCATAAGAATTCTGGTATTCAGCATCATATGTAATTGAAGTAATAATAACTCTTGTATGAACAAATATAGCAGGATCACTCCAGTTACAAAATTCAAACGGAGTGTCTTTTGTAACAATGGAAATTGATAAAGCTTCACCGGATGCAAAAGTTGTATTTCCTTTCGCTCCGCAAATACAAGAGTAATGATAAAGCGCAGGGCTTTTCAAAGTCGCTTCAGATTGTAAATATTCTTCGCTTGTATTCTTTTGATTATATATATGGGTTGTTTTTTGTGGAATTACTTCTTGGGCAACTATTACTGTGTTGCAAACTGAACAACTCCTTCCCTCAGTCAATCCGCTTGACATACAGGTTGCAGGAACCGCTTCATATACTATCTCGGTGTGTGGTTTTTTCTCTATTACAGCGGTATTGGTAACCATTTTACATTTTTCACATACTCTTTCTTTCTCGCCCGTTGTTGTACAGGTTGGTTCTGTTATAGTTTTCCACTCTCCAAATGAATGATTACCAATCACAGTGTATTCCAAAAGTGATTCATCTGATAACTTAAATCTATAAATACTCTTATTACCATAGTTATCTTTGGCAGTTATTTTAACTACATGTTCTTGTGCATTAAAATAATATCCGGTACCAGTTACCGTGTATCGGTTGTTCGTCGAGAAATCATTTATATGTATAGGTATCGTAGCGGTTGGTGAAGCAAAAAGCTCATATTTGTACTGTATCGTTCCATATCCCCCATTAGAACTGATGGTATATGTTCTTGAATAAGTACCATACCCATTAGATGTATTTGATGATGAATCAGTCCATACAAATGAGATGCTAATTGGTGATATATTTTCTGTCCGTGAATCTCCACAAACGCAAGTATAAGTTGCTACGGCAGCATTATCACATACCTTACTGGTAACGGCAACCGTATAAGAGTGTTCAGTCTTAGAAATATTTTCTTGTGCCACGGTCACCGTACCACATATTTGACAGTGTTTTCCCTCAGTTTTTCCTTCTTTCGTGCAAGTAGGAGATACTGCAGCATCTATTACCTCAGTATGAGGAAGTTTTTCTACCGTCTTTTGTTCCACAATTGTCATATTACATACGTCGCAATGCGAACCTGCCGTAAGACCCGATCTTACGCATGTTGATGCAACTGCCTCATCTATGACTTCTGTATGTCCTTTAGCCGAAACAACTGTTTGTGGCACTAAAATCTTATCGCATACGGAACAATGCTTGCCTTCCGTTAGACCTGATTCGGTACACGTTGCCTCCACTTTTTCGTCGATAACTTCTGTGTGTCCTTTGGCTGAGACAACTGTTTGTGGCACTAAAATCTTATCGCATACGGAACAATACTTGCCTTCCGTTAGACCTGACTCGGTACACGTTGCCTCCACTTTTTCGTCAATAACTTCTGTGTGTCCTTTAGCCGGAATAACTGTTTGTGCGACAATAACAGTATTACACTCCGAGCAATGAGTTCCGCGTGTTAATCCTGTTGTTTCACAAGTAGCCGCTACCGCAGCATCAAAAATCAGTTTGTGTCCTTTGGGAAGAAGCAACTTTTGTGGGACAAGAATTTTATTGCAAGAGGAACAATGCTTACCCTCTGTAAGACCCGTTGCTGTACAGGTTGGTTCTACTGCTTCATCAATTACTTCTATATGTCCTTTGGCAGAGATAACTGTTTGTGCTACAAGAATTATATTGCAAGAGGAACAATGCTTACCCTCTGTAAGACCCGTTGCTGTACAGGTTGGTTCTTTCGCTTCATCAATTACTTCTGTATGTCCTTTGGCAGAGATAACTGTTTGTGCTACAAGAATTTTATTGCAAACAGAACAATGCTTACCTTCCGTAAGGCCCTCTGATGTACAGGTTGGTTCTTTCGCTTCATCAATTACTTCTGTATGTCCTTTTGGAAAAACAAGTGTTTGCTGCACGAGAATTTCATTGCATACTGAGCAATACTTTCCTTCTGTTAATCCCATTTTTTCGCAAGTAGCTGGTGTAGAAGGAATAGTCTCTTCTGTATGACCCTTAGCCGCTACGATTGCCTGCGGCATAAGAACAGTACTACAAATGGAACAAATTTTTCCTTCTGTAAGACCTGTTTCTGTACAAGTCGCAGGTACTGAAGGGATTGTTTCTTCTGTATGAGCTTTCATTGGCACTTCTTCTTGTGGCACAATAATTTTTTGACACTGAAAACAATGCTTGCCCTCCGTAAGACCTGTTTTTGTGCAGGTAGGCTCAACAGCAGCATCTATTACCTCTATATGTACATGTTGCTGTGTTGTAGTCGTTGTTGTTCTATTGTTAATGCTTGTTGTAATTTTGTTAGGTCTATCGCCACTCTTATCATTTGGTGTAATCAAAAGTGGTCCCAAAACCACACTGACAATAACTACTATGCCTGCGATAATTCCAATTAATATTTTTTTATTCATTGTCTTCTCCTTGCAGAATAAAAAGTGCGTAAATCAAATTTAACACACCCAAAAATGCAACCTCCAATTTTCACTAAGTAATATAACTAAACACCTACCATAATATATAAGTTTTGTTAGGTATTACCATTTTAGCACAGTTTTCTATGAATTGCAAGAGCTTTTGATAAATCTATTAATATTAATAAACATGCTGGTAAGAAGCTCTATCTTACGGTATAGTCATCATCATAGCTAAGCACCAAAACAAAAACCCGATGGAAAATCCATCGGGTTTTGTATTTTAGTTTGTAAACTTCTCTTCGTAATCATTGATCGCCTGTTGTATAATTTCAAGGGCTTTATCTCTATCATAGAGAGATTTTACAGCTGTTTTCTTATTTTCAAGTTGCTTATACACCTTGAAGAAATGCATAATTTCATCGAAAATGTGTGAAGGAAGGTCATTAACTGAATTATAATCCTTCGAAGTGGGATCGTTCACAAGAACTGCGATAATCTTATCGTCAATATCTCCGCCGTCAACCATTCGCACAACGCCGATTGGTCTTACCTTGCAAAGTGTCAAGGGATAAAGCGGCGGTGAGAAAAGAACGAGAACGTCAAGGGGGTCCTTATCGTCAGCATAAGTTCTTGGAATAAATCCGTAGTTTGCAGGATAGTGAGTTGATGTGTAAAGAACTCTGTCAAGCTTTATAAGACCTGTTTCCTTATCAAGCTCGTATTTGCACTGAGAATCCTTGGGAATCTCAATTACGACAGTAAATTCCTCGGGGGTTATTTCTCTTGGGTCAATGTCATGCCAAATATTCATATTCTATCCTCCTGATTATTTTACAAAATCAAATTCAAAATCATAAATCGAAACGGTATCACCGTCAACGCATCCGTGCTTTTCAAGTTCCTCGAAAACTCCGCTTCTATACAGTATCCTTTGGAAGTAGTTAAGTGATTCGTAGTCGGAAAAGTTGATCTGTCCCATAAGATTGAACAGCCATTCACCCTCAACGATGAACATTCCGTTCTCTCGTCTTATTGTTGTTTCCTTAGCACCGCCAACATACGCGTCCTCGGGCTCGTATTCAGCTTCATATATCGTCATCGGCGGCAATTCTTTAAGCTCATCAGCCGAATGCTTAATAAGCTCAGAAAGTCCCTCACCGGTTGCCGCTGAAACGTACATAAGTGTCCAACCGTTTTCTTTAACAAATTCTTCAAATGCCTTTACGTCAACAATTTCCGGATCAAGTGCGTCGGTTTTATTTGCAACGATAATCTGCTCACGCATAGCAAGTGCGGGGCTGTATTTTTCAAGCTCTGTATTGATTTTAATAATATCATCAATTGGATCTCTTCCCTCAAAGCAAGAAATATCTACAACGTGCCACAAAAGTCTGCATCTGTCTATATGGCGGAGAAATGCGTGTCCAAGACCTGCACCGTCAGCCGCACCCTCGATAAGTCCGGGAATATCGGCTGCAACAAATCCGCTTTCGCCTCCCGTTGAAACAACACCGAGATTGGGTGAAAGCGTTGTAAAATGATAGTCAGCAATCTTGGGCTTTGCAGAGCTTATGCGTGCAAGAATCGACGATTTTCCAACGCTCGGATAGCCGATAATTCCAACGTCGGCAAGCATTTTAAGTTCAAGAATCACTTCCCTCTCCTCGCCCTTTGTACCGTTTTTTGCAAAGTTTGGAACCTGGCGTGTGGGCGTCGCAAAATGCTTGTTGCCCCAGCCACCACGACCGCCTTTACAACAGATAAAATCTTCATCATCCGACATATCCTTAATAATTCTGCCCGTGTTGGCATCCTTAATAAGTGTTCCTCTTGGAACAAGAATTACAAGGTCCTCGGCTGTTGCCCCGTGGAATTTTGCGCCCTTTCCATTGCCGCCGTTACCTGCAATAAACTTTCTTTTATATCGGAAAGCAAGCAAGGTATTTGAACCTTCATCAATACGGAATACTATATTTCCTCCGTGTCCTCCGTCACCTCCGTCAGGACCTCCCTTGGCAACGTATTTTTCACGTCTGAACGAGATGGCACCGTTACCGCCGTCACCTGCTTTGATGTAAATTTGTATGTTATCAATAAACATCAGCTCTCATCCCCCTTCTGACGAATAATTATATGAATAGGGGTACCCTTGAATCCAAAGGTTTCTCTTATGCAATTTTCAATGTATCTTCTGTATGAGAAGTGGAAAAGCTCAACGTCATTACAAAAGATGACAAACGTGGGAGGTGCAACACTTACCTGTGTCATATAGTAAATCTTCAGGCGTCTTCCCTTGTCGGAGGGTGGCTGAACTCTCATAGTTGCCTCACCAAGCACGTCATTGAGCATACCCGTTGGTATTCTTGTGTTGGTTTGATTATACACGTATTGAATATGTTTATAAATCTCTCTTACTCTTTGACCTGTTTTGGCAGAAACAAAAAGTATGGGCGCATAACTCATATATGCAAGTGAAGTGTTTATATCTCTTGTAAATTCATTTACCGTACTGTTATTCTTCTCGATAGAATCCCATTTGTTAACAATAACGATTGATGCCTTACCTGCTTCGTGAGCAATTCCTGCTATTTTTTCATCCTGCTCTGTAATTCCCTCGTTTGCATCAATCAGGATAAGACATACGTCAGCACGTTCAACAGCCATATGTGCACGAAGAACACTGTATTTTTCAATTTTGTCGTTTATCTTCGAAGAGCGCCTGATTCCCGCAGTATCAATGAATGTGAATTTTCCATATTCGTTTTCAACCTTAGTATCCACTGCATCTCTCGTCGTTCCTGCAATATTTGAAACGATAAGTCGCTCCTGACCGATAAATCTATTAATTATTGAAGATTTTCCCGCATTAGGTTTGCCAATTACAGCAACCTTGATACTATCATCCTCCTCATCATCAAAGTCAACGTTCTCAGGAAGTGCTTCGATAACTGCATCAAGAAGATCTCCCGATCCCGTTCCGTGAACTGATGAAACAGCTATGGGATCACACTCAAACCCAAACTCGTAGAATTCATAAAACTCATAAGGCACGTGTCCTACACTGTCACATTTATTGATACAAGGAACAATGGGTTTGCCACTCTTTTTAAGCATTGTGGCAATATCTCTGTCATCAGCCGTAAGTCCTGTGCGAACATCACACATAAAGATAATTACATCTGCCGTATCAATAGCAATTTGCGCTTGAAAACGCATTTGCTTCAAAATAACATCATTGGTTTTGGGCTCAATTCCACCCGTATCAATAATAACGAGCTTCTTTGCACACCATTCGGTTTCACCGTAAATTCTGTCTCTAGTTACACCGGGGGTATCTTCAACAATTGAACGGCGCTCACCGATCAGCTTATTAAAGAGAGTGCTTTTGCCAACGTTTGGTCTGCCGACAATAGCAACAATTGGTTTTGCCATATATATACCTCCTTACTCTATTCCAAGCATAGCGGAAATAAATCCTGCTCCGTCATTGCCTGAAAGTCTTATTTTCACGTTTAATTTTTCAGATAATTCGTTAATACTCATTCCGCAAAGGAAAAGATCACCCTCGGAACGAAGAACGTTGGGCGGCAGTACAAGCTCGTCCATCAATTCTTTATCTTTTAGCTGCTCATATATATCCTTACCCGTCAAAAGTCCCGACACAGTTATTTCGTGACCGAAAAAATCATTGACTATCGGATACACTTTTATTTCAAGTCCGTCAATGATCGTGCAAAGCTTTTCACACATAATGGTGATCTGATCTCTTGCAGCCATACCCGTTGCAACGGAAATTCTTCTAGGTTTCTGATACTTCTCAAGGTATTCTTCAATAAAATCTGTTTCTATTCCAAATTCAGTAAGTAATGACGTCAACATTCCAACACCGTTTTCAATTTGAGGATAACCCTCATAGTAATCGTCATCGTGCAACGGAATCTCGCCTTTGATATAAAACTCATCAGCGCAGAAGAAAAGTCTTGAACCGTATTTTTCAAAGCATGAATCCGCAAAGCTCTCTACCTGCTCGATAACCTTTTTACAGTCATCCTTTGTAAAGCTGTCAAGATGATATAGATTTTCCCTGAATTTAGTTTTGCCCGCAGGCACTATTGAAACACTTTGAAGTGCCGGAAAATACTCTGTCAAATCCATCATTGAGCGATTTAACTCATCTCCGTCATTTATACCCTTGCAAAGAACTATTTGCGCACAAATATGTATTCCTGCATCCGCAAATCTTTTAAGATAGGAGAGTACCTCACCCGATCTCTTATTTTTCATCATCTTAACACGAAGCTCGGGATTTGTAGTATGTACCGAAACGTTCACGGGGGATATTCTCATTTCAATTATTCTGTCGATATCCCGGTCGTCAAGATTCGTCAGCGTAATATAGTTACCGTGAAGAAAAGAGAGTCTTGAATCATCATCCTTGAAATAAAGAGTCTTTCTGAGTCCCTTGGGCAATTGATCGATAAAGCAAAAAATACACTTGTTTTCACAAGAGTGCTTTTTATCCATAAGAGGAGTTTCAAAATCAAGACCTATGTCATCATATTCATCCTTGATAATGCTGAAATGCAATTCTTTGCCATCTCTTTGAATGCAAATATCTATTTTTTTGTTAGCAAGATGAAATCTGTAATCGAGAACGTCATTTATTTCCCTTGCGTTTATGGAAACAAGAATATCGCTTTCACGTATGCCGACCTTGTGCGCTCTTGAATTTGCATCTACCGAAGTGATTTTTACCATAAGCTCCTCCTATTCTTAAAATTTGACATTATATTATATCATAAATATTTATTTTTGTAAAGAAGTTTTTTCACAGATACCTTAAAAAAAGTGAATATAGTTCAGAAAATGCCGTTTTTACCAAATTATGAGCGTTTTGTTAACAAATTGTTTACAATTTGAGATGAAAAAATTGCAAAAACCTATATCCAAAATGGGAATTTTATGGTATAATGTCGGGTGGAATAAGCGTAATTTTTCGCTTGGCATACGTCTTGTATGCCTTATCGTTCTGCTTTTGGGCAGTACACCCCCAACAAACGCTTATAAAAACATTATTATATTTTAATTTTTGGAGGAATCAAAAATGGCAAAAAAGTATTGTTACCTCTTTACAGAAGGTAATGCAAACATGCGTGAGATCCTCGGCGGTAAGGGCGCAAACCTCGCTGAAATGACCAACATCGGTCTCCCCGTTCCCCAGGGCTTCACTATTTCCACAGAGGCTTGCACTCAGTACTATGAGGACGGCAGACAGATCAACGATGAGATCATGGC